>NZ_JACLQJ010000025.1:0-14825 GCF_016648665.1 Streptococcus sp. 23.2 | reverse complement strand
GTACAAAGACAGTTATTATTATCGCACATAGATTATCAACTATAAAAAATGCAGACTGTATTTATTTACTTAGAAATCATAAAATTAAAGACTTTGGAACGCATATTCTGTTACCTAAAAATGAGCATTATTAAGATTTGGTAGAAGCTCAATTTATTGAACTATAACTTATATGTTAATTTTGAAATGTATTTTCGATTTTTAATTATGTTACAATATATTCAAAACGTACGAGGAAAAAAATGGTAAAGTCTAAAATTCTAGTTATTGACGATGATTTAAAAATTTTAAGATTGATTAAGAATATTCTGGAGAAAAACTCCTATGTAGTTGAAACTAGAAATTCTGTTGAAGATATTAACCTCTGTGACTTCATAGGATTTGATTTGATTTTACTGGATATAATGATGCCAGTGAGTGGTATTGATATTTGTAGTAGTATCAGAAGTCAGATTCAAACACCTATAATTTTTATTACTGCTAAAAACCTTGAAGAAGATATTGTTGAAGCTATTGGAATAGGTGCAGATGATTTTATTACCAAACCATTCGGTATGAAGGAGTTGGTTGCAAGAGTCAAAATGCATATTCGACGAGATAAAAGGCTACTTTCTGTCGGAGATACTGAGACTAGTGGTTTACTTCAATTTGATAGGGTAGGAAAGGAATTAATAGTAGACGGTAATAGTATTTCTCTTTCGAGAAGGGAATTTAATTTATTATATTTGTTGTTTACCTATCAAACTAAAATCTTTAGTGTAGAGGAGCTTTATGAATATTTGTACCCTCAAAGTTCAGAAGTTCAGTACCGAAGTATCACAGAGTATATCTATCAGATTCGACAAAAATTAAAACCTTATGGTATTGATCCAATTAAAACTCTTTGGGGTGGGGGATATAAATGGCAAAATCAATAACATTAAAGCAGTTGATAAGAGCAACTTATTTGAAAATTATTTTTCAATTTCTGATATGCATTTGTTTTTTTTATATCATTCCTGCCCTATTTACAGCAGTTGAAGGAATTAATGCTAACAATGTGAATAGCTTTACTATGTTTTTTAGTGTTAGCTCGTGGATTTATCTTTGTGTCATTTTAGTTGTTATAATTGTAAGAAATGTACAAAAACTTCTATATGAAATTCAGATAGAGATGAAGACAGTATATGAACAAAGCTTATATTCAGACAATAACAAATACTCTAAGCCACTAAGGTTATTTGAATTTATTGAGACAAAAGAACATATTATGAAGATGCAGGATAAAATTCAGAAGATGCTTGAAAAAGAGAAGAAACAAAAGCAAGAGCTAATGTTCAGAGTGTCTTCCGCAGCACATGATTTAAAGACACCTCTAACAATAATTTCAGGTAATGCTGAGTATCTTCAGACATTTGATTTGTCTCCTGAGTTAACTCAATGCTTATTAGATATCGAATCTTCAAGTCAACAGCTAGATAATTATTTTAATCAATTTATTCAATATTCAAAAACATTTTATAAAGATAATATCAATAAAGAGCATATTACTTCGGAGCAGCTTGCGTCATGTTTGATTAGAGAATTAACTCCTCTGACAACTGGGACCTGTGTTTTAAAAGTATTGAATGAAACCCCATCTGATACTACTATTCATATTGACTTAGTATTATTCTTAAGAGCACTTACTAATCTTGTGAATAATGCAATGTCCTATAGTCAATCAATGATGCCAAGGATAGTAATAAAATTATCATCTGAGCAAAATAAGATTGTTTTATCGGTTTGGAATGATGGCTCAAGGTTCTCGGCTAATATGATTGATAATGTAGGATCGCTCTTTTACCAAGATAATCAATCAGGAAAAGACTCTCAGAATCACCATTTTGGAATAGGGTTATCTTTTGTAAAAAGAGTCGTAGAACTTCATGATTGGGAACTGAAACTTTCTAATGAAAATAATGGAGCTATGGTTACAATTTATATTTAGTAATGGTTTTTTAGTTGAGATTATTAGCTAGTTTATATCCATTCGCTTGTGGTAACATCACTTCTATACTACAATATAGGAGAATAAGCAAAAAAGGAGTATGCCATGCCAACTGAATATGAAAAGATGATTGCAGGTGACTTTTATAAACCTAGCGATCCTGAGTTACGTGCTCTAGCGGCCAGCTCAAGAGAAAAACAATGGGCCTTTAATGCTGAGCCTGACCGTCTCAAGAGGGCAGAGATTGTCAAATCTTGGTTTGGTTCGACTGGTGAAAATGTTGCCATGAATCCTCAGTTCGTTACGGATTACGGTGTTAATATCCATATCGGTGAAAATTTTTACTCTAACTGGAATTTGACCATGCTGGATATCTGTCCTATCACGATTGGTGACAATGCTATGATTGGCCCTAATTGTCAGTTTTTGACGCCCTTGCATCCGCTTGATCCAACAGAGCGTAATTCAGGCATTGAATATGGTGCTCCAATTACGATCGGTGATAATTTCTGGGCTGGTGGAGGCGTGACTATCCTCCCAGGAGTGACCTTAGGGGATAACGTAGTTGCTGGAGCAGGAGCCGTTGTGACCAAGTCCTTCGGTGACAATGTTGTTCTAGGTGGGAATCCGGCGCGTGTGATTAAGGAAATTCCTGTAAAGAAAGACTAAATATAGCAACTCAAGGATTCTAGGTCCTTGAGTTTTCTATTTTTTGAAAGAATCTATTGACTTGAGCTAATAATTCTTCTATACTGCTAGTTAGCTAACAATATAGTTAAGGAGTCATTTTTTTGGACCATTTTGGACGCTTGTTAAAACAAGCCAATAATAATATGATGCGTCATTTTGACCAGTTTGCTAGGCAGTATGACTTGACTGGAAATCAGATGGCTGTCATTGATTTTATAACCAATCATGCGGATCAAGAAGTCTTTCAACGGGACATTGAGCACGAATTTGAGATTCAGCGTTCGACAACGACAGTGCTCTTACAGCGGATGGAGAAGAAAGGCTTGATTGAACGCCACACTTCTTCAAAAGATGCTAGGCAAAAGGCGGTTATTCTCACGGATAAAGCCCTTAACATCGCTTCTGCCTGTCAATCTTATCTTCGAAAAGAGGAAGAAGAGTTTGCCCAGCAATTTTCAGCTAAAGAGAGAGAAGTCTTTATCAAAATCTTACAACACTACCGTAATATTTAAGTTTATATAGGAGGAACAAATACTTATGTCAGACAAAAAAATCTCCACCAAGGTTCTGTGTGCCATCTTTGCGACAGGAATCCTTTCATTTTGTGGAGTAGCTGGTGAAACAGCTATGAACATCACCTTTCCCGTATTGATGAAGGCATTTTCAGTCAATACGTCAACCGTACAGTGGGTTACAACCATTTATCTTCTAGTGGTCGCTTGTGTGGTTCCCTTATCTGCCTATCTCAAGCGCTCGTTTAAGATGAAAACCATTTTTCTGGTCGCCAACCTATTGTCTATTTTAGGTGTCCTCATCGACTTTATAGCCCCTAGTTTCAGCTTTGTTGTTTTGGGACGATTGGTTCAAGGGATGGGTGTTGGTTTTGCCCTACCTCTCATGTTTAACATCATTTTGGAGCAGGTGCCAAGTCGTAAGATTGGTCTCATGATGGGAGTTGGAACACTGATTACAGCCGTTGCTCCAGCCATTGGACCAACTGTTGGTGGTCTCTTGACAGCACACTTTGGTTGGCGTTCTATCTTCCTCGTCCAGTTTCCTATTCTCTTGGCTTCACTGATTGCGGGGCTTCGCTCGATTGAGCAAAAGAGTGAGGTGCAACGTGAATCTTTAGATATCCTCAGTCTACTGGCTACCATCTTTCTTTTCTTGGGCTTGATTTTAGGTCTTCATGGGGTTGTTGATCATGCTTTCTTTAGTTTCTCAGTTCTTGGTTGGCTTTTGATTGGTATCTTAGGTCTTGTCGTTTTGATTTGGCGTTCAACAACATTGGACAACCCTATTATCAACCTCTCCATTTTGAAAAATCGTAAACTGACAGGTCATATCATCGCTTTCTTCTCTTTCCAATTGGGATCCCTTGCGATGAGTTTTCTCTTGCCAAACTATGTGCAATTGGTTAACCACTCGAATACAACTCTTGCAGCTCTGATGTTGCTTCCAGGTGCTATTATCGGTGCAGGCTTCGCTCCGTTCTCAGGTATTATTCTTGATAAGATGGGAGCACGTAAACCGATTCTTATTGGGGCTACCCTTATCGTACTCGCTCAGTTGTTATTTAGCTTATTTGGTCTCTCTCTTTCCAATACGTTGATCCTCGTTTTTTACATGATTTTCATGACGGGGCTTGGCGTTTCCTTTGGTAATGTCATGACCAATGGACAGAAACAACTGTCGCTAGATCAACGTGCTGATGCCAATGCCATCTTTAACACGCTCCAACAATTTGCAGGAGCAGTGGGAACAACGCTAGCTTCTCTAATTGTTGCTATGAGTCAAGCTAATCACAAGATTGACTTTGCACAAGCAACGGCTCAAGGAAGTCGAAATGGCTTTATGGTCTTATTTGCTCTAGCCATTTTCCAACTTCTTGTCTTGGTTAGCGTTGTCAAAAAGAACGATTAATAACATGTTTGAAGCAAAGGAAAGATACTTTCCCTTGCTTTTTCTTTCCTTAAATGAAATACTAATCTTACTGCAAATTTTAGTGTTACTTTAAGGTTTGTGGCTTATAATAACCTTAAAAAATAAACCAGTCTTCGATGAAGATACTAGAAAGAAGGGAAGGACCATGTCTCTACTTAAGAAAATTCATCCTGAGCAGCCGCTCAAGGAACTGAGATGGTTTGATATTGGTATTGTTACGCTGATTATGTTTGGTCAGTTTATTGTTCGTTCGACACAGATGTATTTGGCGAGTTTGTCTCCAAGCCTTTCCACGGCAGTCAGTGAGACAGCAACAAATACAGCCAGTGAAGGAGCAGCTTACTCTAGCAATTTCACCTTGCAGATTATCCTCCTAGCCTTAGCGATTATTTATCTCTGGATACGCCATTTTGACTTTAAACAACTGCCAATCCGTCTAAAGTGGTCTGTTCTCTTTTGGGTACCCTTTTTTTTCGCTATCATGGGCTTATTTGCTGATATGGTAAGTACTTTATCAGGACAATATAATTATTTTAGTCCTCAAGTTCTAGCATTTATTAGCCCTATGGCTGTGATTGATAAGTTTATGGCTTTGTCACCTATGGCGATTGCTTATGGGTTGCTCAACGGTTTCTACGAGGAATTTTTCTTCCTAGGACTCTTGACCTCGGTTAAGGGCAAGTATAAGTGGTTGGTCTTACTCTTTTCAACCATTGTTCGTGTGTCCTTCCATACCTATCAGGGCATGCTATGGGCTCTGGTTATCGGGGTTGTCTTTGGTCTTATAAGTACAAGGTTAAAAATTTGCTTCCATTTTTCCTCGTTCATGCCTTAGCAGATATGTTTGGCTCAAGCCTTATCTATCTCTTGGTAAACTGGAATTATTAGTCAAACAACTCCCTTCGTTAAAGTACGAGGGGAATTTTTGTGCTCAATTAACCCAAGAAAAACTCTAAACGACTAGCTGATTGTAATGATTGTTGATTAGGAAATGATTTGATTTTTATTAAAAATATGAGATAATAGATTTGGACTAATTTTTAAACAGCAATTTTAGAGGGAGACAATGATGTCAAAACGACTATTTTCGGATGAGCCGAATGCCCCCAAACCCCTTAAGGAGCTTTTCTGGGAAAATGCAGAAAAAGCTCGTATGGGGGAATTTTGGAAAGACAAAAAGAGTTACAGAGAGCTCTCAGAAGCCACGGGGATTCCGTCAGGAAGCCTTCGGATGCTCTTTATGAACAAGCCTAAGGGAAATATTCCAAAGATTGTGACCATTACTAACGGTCTGGCCAAGGTGACTGGGAAAAACATTACACTTGGGAAGCTCTTAGCTCGAGACAATCAGCATTAGGTTTTTGAGTTTCCAAGAGATCCTGAACAGGTCACCGAAAACTTGTGGCACAACATTCGCAAGAAGCTGGAAATCACGGAAGATATGGATGAGGGGGAAGTCAGAGAACGCATGACAGTCTTTGTAGTCTCATCTGGTATGGCTCAAACCAACTATAACCTGATCAATCAAAGAGGAACGGTTTCGCTTGATACTTTAGAAAAATTTTCAAAAAGACTTAGAGTTGAGCCTTATGAATTGTTGGCTACCATCAGACGAAGGGAGATTATTGATAGGGATGACTTCCCTATTCCTAAGGAAAATGTTAGCGACTACCACATCGATATTGGTAAGCTCAATACTTTCATTAAGCTCCAACCCTACTCGCCCAACGGTCAAGAGGTAGCCTCTGCAGACTTAAGCCCACAGAATCTTTATCATTATTATTCAAAGGGAACTATCGGAGATATGCCCATAAAAACGGCCTATAAGTTTAAAAGACTTGTGGATATCTATGAAGCAGAATATGGTCCCCTTGAACCTTCAAGTCGAGTTTTAGATGTCAAGGAACTAGAAAGATTCCTTTATAGTGGTATGATTACTGGTTATGCCATTGCTAAGACAGGGTTGATGAATGCGACCAATGGAAATCTCTATATCAAGGGCAAACGTCCTATCGAATCCATGCAACTGGATCGTGCCTTCGGTCTCTATAAACACCTAAAAAGACTGAAAAAGGAGCAATAAATTCTTTACCTAACAAAAAGCCAAAATCAGCATCCTGATTTTGGCTTTTTGTTTGTTTTTTTATCTGTATGACTAGTAAGAATAATTTTAGTCGATTTTCACACTTATTTTACAATTGCTTCGCACGTCCATTTTCATCAAAGTGATAAGTCACACCATTGATGGTACGTGTTTGGTTGGTTACAAGCTCACCAGAGTTTTCGTCATAATAACGAGTTCCCTTGTAGTCTGTAACGAAATCACCCTTCACTTGTTTACCTTCATAATCAAAGTAGAGGTGTTGACCATTGACGACTTGATCGAAGAGGAGAGCCTTACCATCGTTACCGAAGTAGTACCAGTTGCCTTTCCAATTAACGAATTGATTGGTTACAGCAGCTCCAGTCTCAGCATCGAAGTAGTAGTAACTATAGAGTTTAGGTTTGATGATAGTACTGCTAGATGTATGAGGATATCTAGATGATTCTTTTTGCTCAGGACTAAGCACTTCATCTTTTGCGAGAAAACCAGTAACTGAGCTAACTGACCAGGTATTATCAAGGTAATAGAGTTTGCCATCTATTTCTTGAAGACCTAAAAGTTTGTTACCATTTTCATCAGTATAGTACCATTGAGGGCCTACTTGATGGAATCCTTTTTCTCTGACTGCGGCTCCAGTAACTTTATCATAGAAAGGTCCAGAACCGTAAGGTCCAAAAGTTCCTCGACGGGCTTGTCCATCTTCATAGAACGAATAGGTTACACCATTAATGGTTTGAGAATCAGAAAGTGGTTTTCCATCTTTATCATAATAGAAGAGACCATTATCAACATGAACAAATTGGTTCCGTGGGACTTCCTTCTGTTCACCGGTATCCTTATCATAGTAGTGGCCGTTTTTAACCACGTTTTTGAATTGTGTTCCGAGGTGGTCGTCAAAGTAGACAGGGACACCATCAATGGTATGAGCACCTTTTAGAATATTACCTTGTTTATCTGCATAGAACCACTTACCTCGAGTTGTAAAGTAACGACCCTTAACAAGTTCACCAGTATCCTTGTCGTAATACTTAACTGGGGTACCGAAGACAACAAAGTTATCATAGAAAACATTAATACCATCTTCATCTACAAAGTCATCTTTAGCTTGTATTCCAAATACCTTGTCGAAATGTACCTGAACACCATTGATGACATGGTCCCCTTTAAGGATTTTGCCATTTGAACCGACATAATACCAATGGTTATTAATATTATGGTAACGATTTTTTTCAAGTGTAACTCTCGCACCAGAGTCTTTATCATAGTAGTAACCGTCGTTTCCAAAATCACCTTTTACTTGTCGGCCATAATAAGAATCAAAGTAGACAGGAACATTATTTATGGTTTGTGAACCTTTTAATGGTTTGCCCTCAGCATCCACATAGTACCAATATTTGTCTACATTGACATAACGGTTGGTCACGAGTGCACCAGTTGAGGTATCATAGTATTTACCATTACCTCCAAAGTCACCTTTCACTTGAGCACCGGTCTTATCATCGAAGTAGTACTCTTTACCATCAATAAGAGTAGCACCTTTCACGGGGATACCTTTTGCGCCGATAAAGTAGTTTTTGTCTTTAACTGTTACGAAACGGTTAGTTACTAGCTTACCAGTGTGTTCATCATAATAGCGGTTTTCCTTATCGAAATCACCTTTTATTTGAATACCATTTTCATCGAAATAGACCTGAGCCCCATTGATGATATGGCTACCCTTTATGATTTGTCCGCTATTATTGAGATAATACCATTTTCCTTTGATTTCAACAAAACGATTGGTTCCTAAATTAACGAAAACACCATCCTGATCGTAAAAGTGTCCATTAGGAGCAAAGCGGTCAATGATTTGAGTACCGGATTTATCATCAAAGTATACTGATCTACGATTAATTCGATACTCACCGTACACGGGGTTCCCATTATCATCTAGATAGTAACGTTCATATTGTTTCGTATCGTTGCTGTAGGCTACGATAAATTGACTTTTGAGAAGGGCACCAGAATCTTTGTCATAGAAATTTAGTTTTTTAGCATTATTAGGATCCTTTGCAAAAACGCCTTTAGCTTGCACGCCATTTTCTTTATCGAAATAGACTTGAACCCCATCAATAGTTTGTGGTCCAGTCAGGTCATTACCATTGGCATCTCGGTAATGCCATTTACCGTTTTGGTCACTGTAATATTGACCACCTGTAATGTTTACGTTCTCATTAATAACAGGAGTTGTTGTAGTTGTTTCACTAGTTACACTGTCTCTTGTTGAAGCTGCGTGTGCTTCAACGGTTGTTGTTTCAGTAGGTGCTTGACTTTCACTAGTGGTTGCTGAAGCCGTTTCTCTAACGTTTTCCGAACTTGCTAACTCTGGAGCACCTGTTGAACTTTCAGCAGAAGATATTGCTTCAATACCCTTTGTTTCAACTAAGTCTGCTGTTGTTTCAACATTGGCAATAACACTTGTTGTTGTGTCAATCTTGTGTGTTTCACCAGTAGTTACTTCATCCGCAAAAGCAACTCCTGCAATAAGCGCAAAACTTGCAAGAGCTGATGCACATGAAAATGCAATAAGATAGTTTTTAGATGTTTGATGTTTGACCTTATTATTTGTTTCCATAACAAATACCTCCCCTTTTTAATTTATATTATAATGCAATAAGAAAGCCTTTTCAATATTAAAAATAAAAAGGCTTTCTTTTAATGTGAAGAGATTGATAAAAGAGAATAACATCTATTTTTCTGGCTATTAGGTGAGATTTTTCCAGTTCTTAGTAATTCAAACAATTATCAAAAAACAAAAAAATCCAGGACCTGCGCCCTGGATTTAGGAGATTATGAAAAAGAAAAGTTTTAGGATGTTTATAGTATATAAAGCAAAGCCTAAAGTTTTCTTAAAGCAGACAAAAATTATTTTCGTGGATTTTAAAAAGGAAGTTAAAATTAATCAACTTCCTCTAGTATAGATATCTGCGAGAAAAACTTAGTCTATTTTACTAAAATCCTTATAATTGCTTCGCACGCCCAATTTCATCAAAGTGATAAGTCACACCATTGATGGTACGTGTTTGGTTGGTGACGAGCTCACCAGAGTTTTCGTCATAATAACGAGTTCCCTTGTAGTCTGTAACGAAATCGCCCTTAACTTGTTTACCTTCATAATCAAAGTAGAGGTGTTGACCATTGATGACTTGATCAAATAGAAGAGCCTTTCCATCGTTACCGAAGTAGTACCAGTGTCCATCTGCATAGACGAATTGGTTGGTTACAGCAGCTCCAGTCTCAGCATCGAAGTAGTAAGTTGGGTTGTCTTCTGCTCTATTTGGGAAGGAAATATAAAAGTAAGGTCTAGCTAATTGTCCACGAACTTGTTCGTTTGTTTCGTATTTGTTCATTGGATTGTTAGAGAAGAAATAAAGCTTACCATCAATTTCTTTAAGGCCCTTTGCTTTTTTTCCGTCTTCCTCTATATAGTACCAACGACCATAAGATTTAACAAAACCAGTTTTTTTCACAGCTTCGCCAGTTTCGTCATCATAGTAAGGTGGCTCTTGGTATACGTTAAAGGAACCACGAAGAACTCTACCATATCGACCAACATAGTAATCCTTACCATCAATAGTTATATTCCCAGTTCGTCCATTACTGCTAATGTAGTATAAATCGTCACCAATCTTAATAAACTTATCACGAGGGAGTTCTTTTCGTGCTCCACTATCTTTATCGTAGTAGTAACCATCTAGAACAGTATCTTTAGCTTGTACACCATTATAGTCAAAGTAAACGTGTACCCCATCGATGGTTTGTGAGCCTTTAAGGATATTACCTTCTGCATCTGCATAGTACCATTTACCATCATGGCTAAAGTATTGACCTTTTACAAGAGCTCCAGAATTTTTATCATAGTACTTAACTGGGCTAGTATAGGAGTTTGCTTTAACCGCATGCCCATTACTATCGGTAAATTCTCCTTTAATTTGATTACCATAATATGGATCAAAGTGAACCTGTACCCCGTCGATGGTTTGATCGCCTTTAAGGATTTTTCCTTCTCCATTAAGATAGTACCAGTTATCGTTGATGTAAACGTAGCGATTGGTACCAAGGTCTATTTTAGCACCAGAATCTTTGTCGTAGAAGTAGCCATCATTACCAAAGACACCTTTGGCTTGTTTACCATCATAAGGGTCAAAGTATACAGGAACATTGTTAATGGTTTGAGAACCTTTAAGCCGTTTACCGTCATTGCCTACGTAGTACCAGTCTTTGTCGACTTGGACATAACTATTGATTACGAGAGCACCAGTAGTACTGTTATAATATTTTTTGTTACTTGCGAAATTTCCCTTAACCTGAGCGCCAGTTTTTTCGTCAAAGAAGTATTCAATGTTGTCGATGACGGTCGCTCCTTTAATAGCCTTACTATCTGCTCCAATGAAGTAGGTCTTGTCATTAACGGTAACGAAACGATTAGTAACTAAAGTTCCAGAGTCTTTATCGTGAAATTGATTTTTATAGTCAAAATCTCCTTTAACTTGTTTACCTCCATATTCAAAATAAACGTGAGCTCCATCAATAATGTGTTCACCGGTTAAAATTTTTCCATCGTTACCGACATAGTACCAATTGTCTCTGATTTGAACATAACGATTGGCACCAAGATCAACACGATTTCCGTCCTGATCGTAAAAGTAACCATCGTCAGCAAAATTGTCGAAAACCTGGCTTCCCTCGTAGGTATCGAAGTAGACTTGTTTACCGTCAATTGTTTGAGGACCAGTTAACCGAATTCCTTGGTCGTTAACATAATAACGTTCATTTCGATGTTTGTAAGGATTATAAGCGATAACATATTGATTGGTGGCAAGAGCACCAGTATCCTTATCGTAGTATCGAGATTTATTATCCCCCTCATCTTTGACAAAATATCCTTTGACTTGAGCTCCGTATTGTCGGAAGTAAACCTTAACACCATCGATGGTTTGTGGTCCCTTTAAAATAGCACCATCATTTCCAGCATAGTACCATTCCCCGTTTAATTCGAAATAGCGGTTTGTTCCGAAATCCACTTGTTTACCATATTTGTCATAATAACGGCCATCAGGAGCAAAATTGTTTTTAATTAGTTCACCATACTGCTCAAAATAATACCACGCTCCATTAACTTCTTTAGAACCAATTGCCTTATTACCATTTTCATCAACGTAATAGGTTCTACCATATTCTTCAACAAATTTATTAGTAACAAGAGCACCAGAGTCTTTGTCATAATAGTGACCGTCCCAGCCAAATCCCCCTTTAACCTGAACACCGCCTGGATTGAAGTAGACCTTAACGCCATCAATAGTTTGTGGTCCAGTCAGGTCTTTACCGCTAGCATCTTTGTAATGCCAGTAGCCTTGGTCGTCGCTATAGTATTGACCACCAGTGACGTTTGTTTCATTAGGTACTGAAGCTGTCTCGCTGGCAGCTCGGTCTGTAGTTACGGCTTCACGTGTTTGGCCTGCAACTGATTCTGTAGGAGTTTGGCTTTCGTTTGCAGTTGTTGAGGCAGTTTCACTGACAACTTCAGAGCTTGCAGCAGAAGTTGTGGCTTGTTCTGAGACATTTGTAGTGCTTTGAGTGGTGCCTAAATTTTCAGTAGTAGCAGGAGCTTCGACAACCTTAGTTTCTACGAGGTCTGCGGTAGTTTCCACATTTGCAGTGGTAGTAGCGTTCACATCAAGGTTTGATGAGTTATCAGCTTTAGCTTCCTCAGCGAAGGCAGGCTTTGCGATGAGGGCAAAACCTGCAAGAGCAGTTGCACATGAGAATGCAATCAGACGTTTTTTGGACTTAGGTCCAGTAAAATTAGAATGTACTTTCATACTTTTTCCTCCATTTCCTAAGTCCTATTATAGCGCTATTTTAGAGACTTTCAAGAAAATATAAGAAATTTAGACAAAAATAAGAAAACGATTACATAGGAAAGCGAGTAAATGGCAAATGTCACAATTTTTGCAATCATAGGAACTTAAAAAATAAAAAAATCCAGGACCTGTGCCCTGGATAAGGAGATTATGAAAAAGAAAAGTTTTAGGATGATTATAGTATATAGAGCAGAGCCTAAAGTTTTCTTAAAGTAAGGAATAGCTTAAACTTTAGTCGCGTTACCATTTTCATCAAAATGATAAGTTACACCTTTGATAGTACGTGTTTGGTTAGTGACGAGTTCACCAGAGTTTTCATCGTAGTAGTGACCATCTGGTGCAAAAGCGCCTTTAACTTGTCTACCATGATTTTTATCGAAGTAAAGTTGTTGTCCATTAATCTGAACGGCACCAGTAGCTGCTGAACCATCCGCATAGAAGTAGTACCAGTAATTACCCCATTGATAGAAACGATTTTTAATTGCTCTACCGTCATGACCGAAGTAGTAGATTTTACCATCGATGTAATTAATACTGTCTTGCCACATGTCACCTAGTTGGGTGTATTTATAGGCACCTCCTCGACGGAAGTAATATAAATCACCATTGATTTCATGAAGTCCAAGGACTTTGTTACCTTTCTCGTCAAGATAGTAAGTTAAGCCTCTGTTATCTTTAACAAACCCAGCTTTGGTTACTTTGCGACCATTATCTTTATCGTAATAGTACTCAGGCATATAGACGCCATCTTGACCAAATCCTCCTTTAGCTTGTACCCCTCGATAGTTGAAGAAGACATCTTGTCCATCGATATTTCGAGCTCCCTTGACTGGCTTACCGTCTTTACCTACATAGAACCAATTACCCATGTATTCAACATAACGATTGGTTACAAGATTTCCAGAATTAATATCGTAGAATGCGTATAAATCACCGTAGGAATCACCATAAGCACCTTTAACCTGTTGACCATTGTCGCGGAAAAATAACTTTTGACCGTTAATGATTTGAGCACCAGTGAGGTTGTCTCCATTTACGTTCTTATAATACCAGTTTCCATTATCGTCGCTATAATAACCATTTGGGTTAGGAGCATCCATACCTACGCCGTTTTCATCAAATCGATAGGTCATACCATTAATTGTTAGAGTGGTGTTAGAGACGCGTGCTCCAGAATTAGGATCATAGTAGCGAAGAACACCATTGTCGAGAACAAGCTCTCCCTTAGCTTGACGACCATTAGCATATAGGTAAACGATTTGACCGTCTATATTGACTTCACCATCTTGAGGACGAATAGCATTTCCATCTGCACCATAATAGTACCAGCCATCATTTTCTTGGACATAGCGATTTTTAACGGCTTGACCAGTAACTGAGTCAAAATAGTAGCGACGGGTAATATTAGTAGGGGTACCAAAACCATAAGTACGTGGTGAATTTTGCCCTTCTTCTAGTAAAATGCTGATTCCTTTTTGTAGGACGCCGGTATCAACAGGAGAGGCAGCTTCACGTGCTTTGAAATAGTAGATATTACCATCAATTTCACGTATTCCTGTAAATTTAGAACCATCGTTCTTGATGTAAAAGGTTTGGCCTTTTTTATTCTGAACTAGACCTTCTTTTCGGACCCTTGCACCAGAGTTAGAGTCGTAATAGAAAGTTTGATCTGGATAGCTATAGTCCTCTCCGCTAAAGTCACCTTTGATTTGAACACCTTTATAATCGAAGTAGACTTCTTGACCATTGATAGTTTGTTCTCCAGTGAGTGGATAGCCATCTTTACCTAAATAGTACCAATTACCTTGGGATTCAAGGTATCGATTCGTCCATAGTTGCCCAGTATCAACATCGTAGTAACGAAATAGATTATTATTCCTATCGAGTAAAGGCCCCTTAACTTGTTGCCCATTACTGCGGAAATAAACATTTTGGCCATCGATAGTCTGTTCGCCTACGAGGTTTTTACCACTGGCATCTTTATAATACCAGTTGCCTTGGTCATCACTATAGTATTGACCACCAGTGACGTTTGTTTCATTAGGTACTGAAGCTGTCTCATTGGCAGCTCGGTCTGTAGTTACAGCATCACGTGTTTGGCCTGTGGCTGATTCCGCAGGTGCTTGACTTTCGCTTGCAGTTGTTGAAGCTGTTTCACTGGCAGTTTCAGAACTTGCTGTAGAAGTTGAGGCTTGTTCTGAGACATTTGTGGTGT
>NZ_JACLQJ010000024.1:0-16349 GCF_016648665.1 Streptococcus sp. 23.2 | reverse complement strand
ATACATGAGGGACTCAATTGGATATGTTTTTCACTCTAATTATGTGCGTTAGTTACAACGTCATAAACAAATTGAAGAGGAATCGATTTATCAATCAATCTATCTAAATTTGATGTTGTCTCATCTAATAAAACAATCTTTATTTGACTTACTTTAAAAATTCCTTTCTAATAAGGTAATAACTAGTAAGGAATAATCCAATAAGCCAAATTATGAATACAATAAAACGCATTATAGAATAGTTTGTATGTATTAGCTGAAAAACTAAATCATATATTATTACACTTGAAGCTATTGGTATAACCCTATCTATAAAAGGCAACACCAGTATAGGAAATAATAGCAAAATTGCAAGTGCAATCATTGAATTACCACATAAAAAGGAAAAAGAGTAACCCGCTAAAAAGTATATAACTGAACCAAACAAGTAGTAATAAAAATTTACTTCACTATGAGTACCCTGACTAAATATCATTACTATTAAACCTGCTAATACTGACTGTGTTAGACATTCTAGTAGGTCTATTAATAATATATATAATGTAGCTTTCACCCTACTTCCGTTGTTCAGGTAAACTTGCTTATAACTTTGTGTTTTCAATTCTACACTTGCATTTAAAACTCCATTCCCTAAAAAAGAGAACGATATTATAGTTAATAAGACAGAACTGCTAAAAGTGATAGAATCACCATTAACTTCGAATTTTAGGTATCTTAATAAACTTATTATAATAACAAATACTAACTGAAATAATAAATAAACCTGTACAGGTAATAAACTATATTTTTTATAAAACAAGCTATGCAATTGGCTTTTCATTCTTCTTCCCCCATTTTATTTTTTCTAAATAAAATAAACAAATCGTCGTAAGGAAAGTTTCAAATAGTAAAAGAATCGCTCCATATACTTGGGTTGTCTGACCGGCTTCGATCCTATCAAAAGCAAAAGACTTAGCTCCAATTAAAGGTAATAAATTATCTAAAATAGGAGAAATTGCCCTAAGTATGCCTGATAAAGAGAAAACTAACAACAGAACTATCACAATCAAAGAAGGAATTGATCTTTTTGTTATTTTTACAAGTAATAGAGAGAGTAAATTAAGTGTAATTGTAAAAGCTACTATTCTAATGAAAACATCAAGCATTAAGCCTATAGACAGAATACTTTGTAACTTACTAACTAACATGAATTTTAGAAGTAATGCATTTAATAAAAACAACGTAAAAGTCGTCGTTATTGAAATAGCAATTATACTAAATATCTGTGAAAACAATCTTATTTTCCAGTTAGCACAAATTAGTGATGAAAACTCATCCTCACCAAATTGATAATCAGTTGCTAGAATTAATGCTGACAATATAGGCAAAAATAATACGGTTGCTTGATACGGAGATGATAAAATAGCATCTCTCACCGTTCTATAGGGAGTTTCAATTACATTTGGATCAATATTTACTGAGTTTGCAGCACCAGTGTGTAGTGCATTAATGACTTGAATATTTTGATAGGTAAAAAACAAACTAACTACAACTAAGATAAAAAATCCCATTTTAAATAAAGTTAGGTGACTATATTTATATAAATACCCCTTAATAACTTGACTTAACATTTTACACTACTCCTTTCGTGTACAGAGCTAAAATAGGCGTTTTCAAAACTATCATATTCCTTCAATACTTGCTCACGTTTGTCATTTAGAACAACGTGACCATTTGAAATACCTACAACTCTATCTACGGTTAATTCAAGTTCGCTCATATAATGGCTAGTTAATAGTACTGTTTTTCCTTGTTTCACAAAGTCTTTGAGAAACTCTCTTAACCAACGGATTCCTTCTGGGTCTAACCCATTAATAGGTTCGTCTAAAATCAAAATATCTGGGTCTGCAAGTATTGCTGTTGCTAAACCTAATCTCTGCTTCATTCCTAAAGAATAATCTTTGATTTTTTTCTTACCAACATCTTTTAATCCAACAATTTCTAAACATTCAATACAACGTTGCTTACTGAGTCCACAAGAAAGTGCAATCCATCTTAATTGCTCATAACCAGTTCTACTTGGATAAGGTTGATAACTATCTAAAAAAGTTCCTACTATAGAGAGTGGCTCAGCTCCTAACTCACTATATGTTGTTCCCAAAATAGTTGCCTTTCCACTATCAGCTGACTCCAATCCTAATAGTATTTTTATTAGGGTTGATTTTCCAGAACCATTAGGTCCTATCAAACCAGTAATCTCACCTTTATTAGTATGAAAAGTTATATTTGATAATACAACTTTGTCATCATATGTTTTATTTAAATTAGTAATATTAATCATTTTGCTTTCCTTTGACGAATAGAACCTTTTGAAATTTTGACAAACTAATACTCTCACCAATAGGTTTACCATCAAGTTCCACCCATGCATATGCATTAAAAGAGGAAGTTTTAAAATCTGAAACCCAATCTGGAGAACGTCTTTTATAGAGAAGGTACCTTTCACTATAATTGTAGTTTATCAATATATTTTCGGAAAAAAATCAGAGTTAATAGTTTTACATATTTTTAATTAAAAAATGTTCTGAGATAGTCTTTAAACATCTGATTTTAGATAAGAAACAATCCACAAAAAAATCCCAAGTGCACTAAGCAACTTGAGATTTTCTTTCTGTCTGGGCATGCCTGAGTCATTCAGGGCTTTATATTATTTATCCTTTTGATCTTTGTGATCTTTTTTATTTTTCTTCTTACGTCCGTTGCGACCAAGTCCTAGACCTGTTACCGATACGGTGAAGCCTGCGATATTGATGGTTTCTTCAATCTTACCTTTGCTTGCTTCTTCCTCATTTGAGAGATTAATTGGCATCTTGTGTTTAGAGCCTTTACCCTCAGCTTGACCATAAACAGGTGCTTCAAAGTCGTCGCCTGGTCCATAAGTGACTGGTCCCTCATGAGATTCCACTTGTTCTTCGACTTGGTCGAGAACTTCTAGGTCTTGAACCTCTTCAACAACGATATCGTCTGCCTTGTTTTCTTTAGGTTTACCATTGATATCGCCTGTAAGCGGGATATAAACAACGGTTTCTTCAAGGTTACGTTGACCAACGGTCTTACCTTCAACCTTATCCTTATCAGCGCTGTAGCCTTCTACTTCTGGTGTGATGACTGTTTCAAACTGACCTTTATTTGAAGTCC
Organism: Streptococcus sp. 23.2; assembly: GCF_016648665.1. NCBI lineage: Bacteria > Bacillati > Bacillota > Bacilli > Lactobacillales > Streptococcaceae > Streptococcus > Streptococcus sp. 23.2. The sequence continues at coordinate 13,172 of NZ_JACLQJ010000024.1, read as the reverse complement.
AGTAGCTTGAACCAAGCTCTTCACCTGTAACCTTATCAATGGTCAAACTACGAGTCCATTGAGCGGTTTGGATGTTATTGGCAGGAAGTTCTGCTTGTCCATCGCTAGATGTGTAGAGAACTGTGAAGGTTACATCTTTGATAAAGCTTTCACGTTCTGGCCATTTAGCACCATCAGGATTTGCTGGGTTGATTGGTGTACCAGCTTCTTGGATGTTATCTGGACCTACTTGAACAGTACCATGACGAAGGGTAACCATGAAGTTTTGGTCAACATGTGAATCACCATCAAAGATAACACCGTTTGTGAAGCCATCTGCAAGGAGGGTATAACCACGGTCGCTATAGTACTTGATACGTTCAATTGTTGAGTATTCAATCACTTCGCCTGATTTACCAAGCAAGTCAACCACTTCAAGTTTCTTACGAGTTGTGCCATCAACATAAGTAACTGTAGCTTTCTGAGCATCCTTAAGGTAAGTTACTACTTCCATGATTTCAGGTGTTTCTACAGAAACATCTGTCATTTCAGCTACTTCCATACGATCTGGTGTAAATCCAACAACCTCTGGAGAAGGAACAGCTGAGAAGCCAGCTTGAGTACTTGACCATGCTTCATAATTGATAGCGCCTGTCACAAGGTTAACGTTAGCCAAACGTTTGAAATCAAGAACTTCAACGTAGTCGTCGCTAGCCAAGCCACCTTCTTCGAAGACATACTGGATTGTACGTGTCACATCGGCACGGTTTTCAAGCATCTCTACGCTATTTGGCCAAACTGGACTATTAACATCGTTTGGATCTACGACTTCACCTGCAACTGGTGCTGGCATATCTGGGTCAATGAGAACCAAACGTTCACGAAGAACAACTTCGAAGACTTGATCAAAGTCAGAGTCACCATTGTAAGTGTGGTCAAAGGCTTCTGTATAACCATCGTTGACGAGCTCGTAACCTTGTTTGAGCAAGTTTGCGATTTGTTCATCAGTAGAGTAGTCAATCTTCTCACCTGAGCTTCCGATGACAACATCACGAGTCAATTCGGACTTATCAAGCTCATTCATGTAAAGGATAATAGCTTTTTGCTCATCCTTAGCATAAACCACGTTAGTATCTTGACCTGGGTGTTCTGGAGTAACAAAGGCCTTTTCAGAAATGTAACCAAGAACATCTGGAACGACTGTTTCCATAGCCATGGTTGGATCTTCAGGATCGTTGTTGTAGCTTGGAGTAGGTGCATTTTCGATTGGTGTACCATACTCATCTACTGGAATAATCTTACCAAGCTCTGTGTAAGTTACTGTATCTTCCACTTCTGGAAGGTCTGGGCGAACTTCAAGACCACCAGCTTGACGTTTATCCGCATAGAAGCCATCTACAACTGGAACTTCTACAACATCGTAAGTGAAGCTGTCTTGATCCCAAGTGCTTGTTTGTTCCACTTGGTTAAATTTACCGTGGAAGCTGAAGCTATCTTGAATGTTGATAACTGGATCTTTGTAGCCTGCACCTTGGAAGGTAACCGTTTGTTTCGTATCTTGCGTGATATCATCCAAGATTGGTTCGTAAACCAAGGTTTGGTCCAGGCTGAGGTCAATTGGCAATACCAATTCACTTTCAGCTTGGTAGCCAGCAACTTGTGGTGCTGGTGTTTCAATAACTTGCGTAGCATCTTGAGGATCATTAGCATAATGAATTGGTTCTGCATCCGCGATTGGATTACCAAAGGTATCAACAGGGATAATCTTACCGAGTTCTTTATAGACAACACTGTCTGTGGCTTCTGGTTTATCAGGTGTAACAATCTGCATACCAGCCACTGCCTTGTCCGCATAGTAACCTTCGATAACTGGGACATTAACCTTAGCAAAGGTATGGCTGTCTTGATCCCAAGTGTAAGTGTCTTCTGCTTGATTGTACTTACCAGTGAAGGTGAAGTCAGACTGGATATTAACAGACGGTGTTGCTTCGCCAGCTCCTTTGAAGAAGACAGTTTGCAAGGTTGGTTGCGTTACATCTTCAAGGATTGGAGCGTACTCAACAAGAATATCGTCTGTCAAGCTCTCAGGCATGACACTTTGTTGCATTGGACGATAACCCGGAATGTGAGGAACAAGTGTCTCACTAACCTTAGTTGGGTTATTGGCATCGTTGTTGAAGGTTGGCGTTGGAACGTTTGGAATCAAGCGTCCATTCGCATCAATAGGAATAATCTTACCAAGTGGAACGTAGGTAATGGTTTCTTCGATGTTATCTTCAGTAACCTCTCTACCTTTAACTTCTACTCGATCCGCAAAATAGCCTAAAACAACTGGAGCATAGATGTCATAATACTTGGTCTTGTTTGGTGACCATTCTGTCTCGTCAACAAGCTCACCTGTGACCTTGTCAAAGGTAAGGGTACGGACCCAATAAGCCTTTTGCACATCGGCATCTGGCAAATCCGCATTGCCATCTGTACTCTTGTAAAAGACTGTGAAGCTTACTTCTTTCTCGTAAGCATACTTAGATGGCCACTTAGGTCCATCTGGATTATTAGGATTGATTGGAGTATCTGGGACTTGTTCATGATCAGGCCCTACCTTGGCAACATCGTGTTGCAAGAGGACAAACCACTCTTGATCATCAATATCCTTATCATCAAAAATGGCATCTTTAGGGAATTCGTCCTGAATCAAGTCATACCCCATGTCCTTGAAAGTCTTGATACGTGTTGCTGTTCCGTATTCAATCGCTTCACCCAATTCCCCGGTCAACTGGTCACTAACCAAGTAAGCACCAGTAGTTTCATCAATATAAGTGATGCTGGCTTTCTTGAAAATTTTACGATACACAACCGGAGTATCCCCTCCTGGTTTGTTCGGTACTACACTTTTAATATCTGTCATATAATCTTGAACAGCTGGTGTTGCTGTCTCACCCGCCTTTCGTGGATCTTTTTTGTTATTGTTATACTGCTTAGTCAAAGCACCTGGAATATATTCCCCATCTTCTGTCACAGGGATAATGCGTCCCAATTTCCTATAGGTCACATGTTCCGTTACCGTTGGCACATAGGGTGTGACAACGTTAAAACCCGCTTCTTTTTGGTCAGCGAAATAGCCCTGGACAACTGGTACCGATATCTTAGGATAGGTATAACTGTCCTTGTCCCATTCGATTAAGCCAGTCTTCCTATCTCTAGTCCCCGTAAAAACATGATTTTCCATGACTTCAGGGTCTGGAGTTTGCGAATCTGCTCCTTGAAAAATAATCTCTTGCTTAGATGGAATCCTCACGGTTTCCGATTGGGCATGATTATCAAAGAGGGCTTCGTCAGCTCTAGCAAAATCTAATGGAGAGGGGGCACTGTGGTCAGAGCGACTTTTTGGGTTAGTCAATAATTTAGAAAGATCTATAGTATCAACTAAATCAGAGTCCGCCGATTTATGTGCAATATGCTCTTCGGCAGTTCTTGCTGCTGCTTCAGTCGCATCTTCCCTATAGGCTCTCAAAAATACTCCCCCTTTCTTCTTTTTATGAGAAATAAAATCCTTTACTTGCTAAGTTCTCATGGAAATCTTTTCTATTAAGATTTCATTTTCCCTCAGAGAAGCTAACAAGTTCTTATCAAAGATTAAAATTTTTGATATCTCTTATATATACTATAATACGAGAATCGAATTTTTACAAGTAAGGTGTAAGAACTTTAATCATTTTAACCCCTAAGTGAAAAAATAGTGCTTTAATGTGCAATATCTATCAAGTAGTTTACGAAAGTGGCATCAAAATGAGATTCCCTCTATAACTTAAATGATAGGTCTTTAATGGTGTTTTCTCTCCCTAGAGACACTCTTACAAGAAATACACTTAAAACGATTACAACTACTTCTCATCTTTGAAAGTCTAGAGCCTTACCTTAGTTGTAAGGGAACACCCTAAGAGAATGACACAGACAAGGTCCGTGCCTAGTCCTCGACTATGGAATGCCAATAAATAACTGACATTACTCTTAGTATAGATTGACTTTGACGCTTCGTCAATAGATTGGAACCATTTAATGAAAATCCCTAAATTCAAAGTTTTCTCGTATTAAATTATGTATTAATAATAGTTACTTGGATTAGGCTATTTTGATGTCATCCTGGGCACCAAATAGTCAGAGGTATTTTCACAACTAACTCAAGGAACGGGTTAAATTGACTATTCTCAGTCCACATCTAAGTCTTTACGGAAACCCAGTTACGCCATAAAAACCGAGACTGTTGTCTCGGTTCATACAGTTTGGAAACGATTAGATTTGACCTCGGCCTTCACCGTCAAAGTAAATCAACCATCCTGGACTTACTTCAACCCAACGGTTAACTGCCATTTCACCTGAATTTGGATCAAAGTAACGAACAACACCGTTCACGCGAACCAGATGACCTTTGATTTGTTTACCATTGTTATCAAAGAGGAGATTTTGACCATTGATATTAACCATGCCTTTGACAGCATTACCATTACCATCGAAGTAATACCAGCTACCATCAATTTCGTGGAATTGATTGCGGTAAAGCTCACCTGAGTTTACATCATAGTAACGAAGGTTACCATCTACGTTTGCCAAAGCACCTTTGACCTGACGGCCATTTTGATCAAAGTAGAGGTTTTGACCATTGATGTTTTGTGAACCTTTTACGGCTGCTCCATCATTATTGAAATAAGCCCAAACACCTGGTTCGATTTCAGCAAAACGGTTGCGAGCCATTTCGCCTGAGTTAGCATCATAGTAACGGATAGTGCCGTTCTCATTAACGGTACGACCTTTAACTTGGACACCATTGTTGTCGAAGAAGAGTTCTTGACCATTAATGTTTTGGTGGCCTGTTACACGTTTACCATTAGCATCATAGTAAGCCCAAACGTTATTACCAATTTGAACGAATTGGTTACGTCCTGATGCATTATTATTGTTATCTGGTTTTGGATCTTGTTTACCGTTTGCATTCAAGACACCGTTTTGGTCATAGTAGAAGACTTGACCTCTGCGGTTTTGACGATAACCATCACGCAACTGCACCCCATTAGCGAGGAAGAAGTATTGTTTACCATCGATAGTCTTTTCACCGATTGCCATGCGACCTGAGTTATCAAAGTAGTAAACATTTCCGTCGTTATCTTTGATGAAGGCATTCTTAGCACGTTTGCCATCGTTATAACGATAGTAAACACTGCCCCAGCTCTTCTCGAACCTACCACTACCATCACCGTTTTGGTTGTCGTTGTTAGTTGATTGGTTGCTTCCGACTACTTTTGGAAGGCTAACTTTACCACCATTTGTACCATAGTAACCACTTAGACCATTCTTAAGCACGTACTCTGAACCACGGTCAAGAATGTTAGTACCATTCATGTACTTCGCAGACCACTGTGTAATTTTCTCGTCAGTAGTCATACGTTTACCAGTAGAGATTTGAACACGGTCAAAGATTTGTGGGTAAAGACGTTTCAACTCATCAAGGAAGGCACCACCATATTTACCTTGGTAGTCGTTACCAAAAGTACGTGTCTTAGCAGCATAGAGGCTATGATTGATGATTGCGCCATCTTTAGTTTCACCATAGTTATTAACACGAGTTGCAGTGACCACTTCATCACCCGGAAGGTTGTAGATTTGGTCTGGAACCCAGTCAGCAATCGCTGAGATACCTACAGCGTGGAGCGATTTAAGAGCTGCTTTCAAGTCAGCCAATGAACCGTACTTGTTGTCCTTGCTCATACCAATATCATAACGGTCTGTAAAGGCATAACCATTTTGGATGACTGAGTCAAGGAAGCTACCGTCATCACTTGAAACGTATTGTGGGGCAAATTCGAATGATGTAATACCCCATGATTTGAAGAGACTAGCATTTTCAGCAATCTTCTTATTAGTGTATTGTGATGAATCTTGGACGAAGTCTTGGAAGTTAGAGAAACCTTCGTAGATAACTTGTGAATCAAGGGCAGCATTTGATTCGTAAACCAAACCACTGCTGTTCTTTTCTTTACTTGGTGCCACACGCACGTCTTGAGTTTCAGAAGCACCTACTGGTACCCAAACCGCAAGGTAACCATCAACTTGAGGGTTACGAATACCACGGATTTCGCTTGCATTAAATGTCAAATTACCGTTACCATCAGTGTATTTGACAATACCGTTAGCATCGCTGTCATTCAAGTAAGTAGCCACACCATCCTTTGTTGTCAAAAGCAATGGGCGATAAGCTTGATTACGGTGAGCCGCACCCATGTTAATAGTCAAGTTACTTGTCAAACGAAGGGCAGGTTGGTTTGAAACGATAACTGCCATACCTTGGTTACGTGTTTCTGCTGTACCAGCATCAGAAGCACTGTTAGCCCCTGTACCATAACGTACAGAAGTCAAGACACCTGCAGCATCCCAACCATTAGTATTACCATAACCGATGTAGTTAACCTTCATATCTTGACCACCAGCTGCATAGCGGATACGGCCTTTCAAGAGGGTTTCAATAGCATCGTAATATGGTGATTTTTGAGCCATATATTGACCATCATCTGTGTACATGTCTCCATAGTAAACACGTGGCACAGTGTCCTTATGTGTAAGCATCAAGGCATATGCTGATGGGATATTATATTGTGTGTACTGCTTGTTAGCACTACGCATGTCTCTGTTGTAGATTTCAAAGGCTTTCTTCATTTCATCAAGAGTGAAGGTATTCCCTGTTGATTGAGGGTTGATTTCATTTTTGATGATTTGACCAATGATTGATTGTACCTCAGAGTCGTGAGCACGCACAAAGGCGTAGTTAGCCATACGTTTAGAGTTTTTACCACTTTCAGAACGGTCATTCATACTATTTGAAATGAGTGGTTCAACTCCTGAACGGTTACCGATTGGACGCAAGAGTGAATATACCAATGCCAAGTGCATAGGGTCATCCATTGGCAATTGAGCACCTTTAGTGTCTTCATTGTAGTATGGGTCATTGTGAGACCATGCTTCCAAGATAGACATGTGTTTAATGGCTTGATCTTGACTTTGATCAGCACCATATTTAGCTTTGAAGTAATCTGAAGCAATTTGGAGAAGGTCGGCATTGACATTATCCACGGCATCGACACGAACACCATCGAAGTTTTCATCTTCAGAACCACCAGTGATAGTACCGATGTTCATGATGTAGTGAAGCCAGTTCAACTGCTCAGCTTGAACCGCAGGATTTGAGTTATCGATATCATTAGCCAACAAGAACTCGAAACCACCGTTGCTTGTATCCTTGGTATACTTAGGATTGCGTTTACCTGTTTGGCTAGTTGGTGTGCGGTTCAAGAGACGATAGTCTGAGTTAGCTTGGCTTGTACGACTATCGTTGTTATAAAGAAGGGCACCACCTTGCAAGTGGTCATTGTTATCAAGGTTTTCAGAAGTTGAATTCCAACCAGGTTGAGTCTTCACGAAATTTTTGATAGTTGTACGCAACCAGTCAGTGTTGCCTTCACGCGCAATACGTTCTTCAATACGCTTTTGAACTTCAAGCGCTGCTTGGTCCATTTGAGTTTGTGAACTGTATGATGTGTAGGTTTGATTCGTACCAAGACCTTGCTCCTTCATGTAGTTAAGGTAGCTCGCTTGGATAGTTTTACTTGGCCACCAAACCGTAAGCAATGGACGTTTGTCGTTTTCAGTTGAAGCAGTCCACTCTTTACCGTCTTTCAAGATTTCTTTTGGACGGTACCATGTGTTGGCAGTGAAGTAGCCATCAACAAGTTCGATATCTTTATCAGTTGTACCATAAAAGGCATTTTTATCACCATTTACAGTAACGTTTGTGTTTGTGCTGTCAGCTGATGAACCTGTTCCACCGTTCTTATCGAAACGGTATTCTTTTTGGTTAGACAATTCACCAGTTTCAGCGTTGAAGTATTGGCTTCCTCCGTTACGTTCAAGGACATAGTTCTTACGAATAGTACCGTCATCTTCAACGTAGTATTGTTTTCCATTAATAGTTTTGATGTGGCTTGGACCATCAGTTACTACATTGTTAGCTGCTGGAAGGTCGTTATTTACTACTGTGACCGTATTATTGCCGTTGTTAGCATTGTTATTATTACCAGCAACTGGTGTGGCACGACGCCCTCCTGTAGGACCACGGCGGGCACCAGTCGCACGACGTTCACGTGTCGCTGCACGGTCTGTAACTGTTGTTGTATCAGATGTAGTATTGTTATTTGTTGTATCAACGGCTGTATCGTTGGTTGCTGTTGTATCTGTTGTAGTTGCCGCACGATCAGTGCCGACTGTCGCTGCCGTATCAACAGCATTCGCTACAACTGTATTTGTTGTATCAGTTGTCAAATCGAAAGTTGCTGTTGGAGCTGCTTGGTCAGTTGCGGCATTGTTTGTCGTTGCAACTGCTGTAGTTGGATCCTGAGCAGTCGTTGTATCGTTAGATACAGTACCCGTATCAACAGAAATATCGGGGATGGCTACAGTAGCATCCGTGTGTTCGTCGGCCTGAACGACACCGTCGTTAGTCCCTAATGAAACCGCTGAGACTGCACCGAGTGACATCCCTGTAACTGCAATGGTTACCCATTGTTTCTTGACTTTGTGCATTTTATAATGTACTTTTTTGTCCATAATAAAAAGACTCCTTTTTCCCATTTATAGCTTCATTCTAAATCATTGAAAGCTTTTTTTCAATAAGATTCGATAAATTTTCATAATTTTTAGAAAAAACACTTTATTGTTTTAATTAAATGAGTTTAAAGTGAGTGTGTCGAAATAAAAAATAGCTTATTTTATTTTTTTTAAATCAATACAAATGATACTCTATCGCTATTTAGAATGATTATTGATAAGTTGATACTTTTAATGGGATTGCAAGAGAATCTAATGAAAATTTACCAAATCCTTAAGACTCTCCTTTCAAAGCGACAAAAAATACCGTCATTATCAAACCATCAGATTTGTCAGGATAGGGTCTTTTTTAGACTATCTTCTCATACAGAATCTAAATTCTAACTATCTAAGCCATTCATTACTTACTGAGGTGTAAGGGCTTTAAATTGGGACCTATAGTGCCAGTAAGAAAGCAGAACATCGAGCAATAATTCATCTTATAAAAATGGCTCAAAAGCCTATCGATCTTGCTGAAACCAAGGAAAAAAGGAGTATAATAAAGGTGAAAGAATTAACCTATTTAGACACAAATAGAGGGGTAGGTGGGAAAGATGTCAGTACAACATACAAACTTCAACACAAGCCAAGATAAGGGTAAGACTGGTCAAGAGTTCAATAATCAAGAGCTCATTAAGAAGAATGCTCCAGACAACAGGGTTGCTTCTATTTTCCTTGCAGTCGCCTTTTATTTAGCTATCGTTTATTTTGCCATGCTTTTGTTAAATCCTTGGGGAATTCTTGTGATGATTTTCCTAGCATTTAGCTTTATTTGGTATATAATAGCAACCATATTCGTATGGATAGGGCGTAAAAAAGGTAATAAAAACTTCTTATACATAAGCATTGCTTTTTATCTACTCTCAATCCCTTTTGCTACTGAGGCTTTTCGAACTGTACCGATTCTCTTAGCCCTTCTTGTAACAGTGGGAACAGTCATGTATAAACAAGATAATGAGCAAACCAACAAATAGGAGTCCATGTTTAAGTGGTCTCCTATTTTTATGTAGTCGTTAGCATTTCAAAAGGTTTGTTCCATTTTGAAACTATCACAACATCTTCAAATCAAAAAACACCTTCTAGCTAGAATGGTTAGCTAACATGAAGGTGTTTTTTTGTGCTTATCTGAGCATTGCAGAGACTATTACAATTCTGAAATACGAATAATCTTCGACCTATTCTTCATCTTTCTTACGTTTAGCAAGAAAGGCGAGACCTGTTACAGTTGCCAAAGCACCAAATGCCATTGACAATGATGAGTTTTCCTCACCAGTCTTAGGAAGCGCTTGGCTACCACGTTTGTGCTTAGGATCTTTCACTTCAGAAGTTGATTCTGAGGCACTTGTTGAGGCAGACACTGAAGCTGATTCAGATGCGCTTACAGATTCTGAGACAGAGACTGAAGCAGATGTGCTTGCGCTTTGCAACTCGTTCAATGACACAGACTCCCTTGTAGAAATCGAAGTACTTACTGAGGCTGATTGTGATTCACTCAATGAGACACTCAATGATGTTGAAATACTTGTTGAAGCACTTGTGCTTTCAGAGGCACTCAAGAATGCTGATGTAGAAGCTGACTCTGATACTGAAACGCTTGATGAAGCGGATTCTGAATGATTTACAATGTTTGAAATTGATTCAGAGATTGAAGTTGAAACAGAGATAGATTCTGAAGTTGAAATTGATTCTGAGACTGAGATGCTCGCTGAAGTTGATTCAGATACGCTTACTGATTCTGACGCAGAGACTGAAGCTGAGGCGCTCGCTGATTCTGAGGCAGACACTGAAGCTGATTCAGATGCGCTTACAGATTCTGAGACAGAGACTGAAGCTGATGTGCTGGCTGATTCTGACGCACCTACTGAGGCTGACGTAGATACTGAAGCGGATGCGCTCGCTAATTCTGACGCTGAGACTGAAGCAGATGTGCTTGCTGATACAGACTCTGATGCACTTTCACTTTGTGATTCGCTCAACGATACAGACTCACTAGCTGAAATCGAAGTACTTACTGAGACTGATTGTGAGTCACTCAATGATGATGAAACGCTCGATGATGTTGATTTTGAGGCTGATGCACTTTCACTTTGCGACTCACTCAACGATACAGACTCACTAGCTGAAATCGAAGAACTTTCTGAAGCGGATGCGCTCGCTGACGCTGACTCAGATACAGAAACTGATGTGCTCGCCGATTCTGATGCAGAGACTGAGTTTGAAACAGACTGTGATTCTAATACAGACGCACTTGTTGATGCAGACTCGGAATTAGAGACTGATTGTGATTCAGACACAGACGCACTCGCTGAAACTGACTCGGAAATTGAGGTACTTACAGAAGTTGACACTGAAGCGGATGCAGACAATGACTCAGATACACTTGTTGATGCTGAAAGACTTGCTGATGTACTCAACGAAGTTGAAATACTAGTTGAAGCACTTGTGCTTTCAGAGGCACTCAATGATGCTGAAGCGGATGCCGAAGCTGACGCGCTTGATGATTCTGAGGCGCTTACTGACTCAGATGCAGAGACTGACGCAGAAACTGAGTTTGATTCAGACTTTGATTCTGAGATTGAAGCACTTACTGAGGCTGACTCGGAGTTTGAGACAGACTGTGATTCAGACACCGATGCACTCTCTGACGCTGACTCAGAATTAGAAACTGATTGTGAGCCTGAAACAGATGCACTCAATGATGCCGAGTTAGATGTCGAAAGCGACTCACTAGCTGAAATGAAGCTTGAAGCCGAGTTCGAAATAGACTCAACAGTTGAAATGATTGCAGAAATTGAAGCACTGAAGGCTTGAGACTGGCTTTCAAATACAGAAGCACTCAATGAGCTTGATGTACTCAATGATGCTGACTCTGAAGCGGACACTGATGTACTTGCACTTTGCGATTCACTCAATGATGCTGACTCACTAACTGAAATGGATTCACTTAATGACGCTGAAGCTGAGTTCGATTCTGACTGTGAAGCTGATGTTGACTCGCTCTCTGAGGCTGACTCGGAATTAGAAACAGACTGTGATTCTGAAACTGACGCACTTACTGACGCTGACTCAGAAGTTGAAGCAGATTGTGATTCTGAAACTGAAGTACTTTCTGAAGCTGACTCGGAGTTTGAGACAGACTGTGATTCTGAAACTGATGCACTCTCTGAAGCTGATTCTGAGTTTGAAACTGACTGTGATCCTGATACAGAAGCACTCCCTGACGCTGATTCGGAGTTAGACACTGATTGTGATTCTGAAACTGACGCACTTTCTGATGCGGATTCTGAGTTAGACTCTGATTGTGATTCTGATATAGAAGCACTTACTGACGCTGACTCGGAATTAGACACTGATTGTGATTCGCTTACTGATGCACTTTCTGATGCGGATTCGGAAGTTGAGACAGATTGTGATTCAGACACTGATGCACTCTCTGAAGCTGACTCGGAAGTTGAGACAGATTGTGAAGCTGAAACAGACGCACTTTCTGACGCTGACTCGGAAGTTGATACTGATTGTGATTCGGAGTTTGACTCACTTACAGATGCTGATTCTGAAGTTGAAACAGATTGTGATTCTGAAATGGATTCACTTACAGACACTGACTCTGAGTTTGAAGCAGACTGTGATTCTGAAACTGACGCACTTTCTGAAGCTGACTCTGAAGTTGAGGCTGATTGTGATGTTGATGTCGACTCGCTCTCTGAAGCGGATTCTGAATTTGAAACAGACTGTGATTCTGAAATTGATTCACTTTCTGACGCTGAAACTGAATTCGATTCGGATTGTGACGCTGACGTTGATTCACTCTCTGAGGTAGAAACTGAATTCGATTCGGATTGTGATGCTGATGTCGATTCACTCTCGGAAGTTGAAACTGAATTTGATTCCAGCTGTGATGTGCTTACTGATGCACTTTCTGACGCTGAAACTGAATTCGATTCGGATTGTGACGCTGACATTGATTCACTTTCTGAAGCTGAAACTGAGTTTGATTCGGATTGTGAAGCTGACGTTGATTCACTCTCTGAGGTAGAAACTGAGTTTGATTCGGATTGTGATGCTGATGTCGACTCACTTTCTGAAGTTGAAACTGAGTTTGACTCGGATTGTGATGTCGATGTTGATTCACTCTCTGAAGTCGAAACTGAATTCGATTCGGATTGTGATGCTGATACAGAAGTACTTTCTGAGGCTGATTCGGAGTTTGATTCGGATTGTGAAGCTGACATTGATTCACTCTCTGAGGCTGAAACTGAGTTTGATTCTGATTGTGAAGCTGACGTTGATTCACTCTCTGAAGCTGAAACTGAATTTGACTCGGATTGTGATGTTGATGTTGACGCACTTTCTGAAGTTGAAACTGAGTTTGACTCGGATTGAGAGATCGATGTTGAGGCACTTTCAGATGCTGATGTTGAGTTAGATTCAGACTGTGATGTTGATGTTGACGCACTTTCTGAAGCTGAGACTGAATTTGACTCCAACTGTGATGTTGATGT
>NZ_JACLQJ010000023.1:0-19347 GCF_016648665.1 Streptococcus sp. 23.2 | reverse complement strand
GCCGGCTTAGCTCAGTTGGTAGAGCATCTGATTTGTAATCAGAGGGTCGCGTGTTCAAGTCATGTAGCCGGCATAAAATGCGAACGTAGTTCAGTGGTAGAACATCACCTTGCCAAGGTGGGGGTCGCGGGTTCGAATCCCGTCGTTCGCTTGAGGAGCCGGGGTGGCGGAACTGGCAGACGCACAGGACTTAAAATCCTGCGAAAGGAAACTTTCGTACCGGTTCGATCCCGGTCCTCGGCATAATAAAATAATGAGCACCCTTAGCTCAACTGGATAGAGTACCTGACTACGAATCAGGCGGTTAGAGGTTCGACTCCTCTAGGGTGCATTTTATCGGGAAGTAGCTCAGCTTGGTAGAGCACTTGGTTTGGGACCAAGGGGTCGCAGGTTCGAATCCTGTCTTCCCGATTTATGGCGGTGTAGCTCAGCTGGCTAGAGCGTCCGGTTCATACCCGGGAGGTCGGGGGTTCGATCCCCTTCGCCGCTATATATATGGATTTCTTGGACCTTTAGCTCAACTGGTTAGAGCACTCGGCTCATAACCGAGCGGTCGTAGGTTCGAGTCCTACAAGGTCCATATATTAATTATAATATTTGGAGGATTACCCAAGTCCGGCTGAAGGGAACGGTCTTGAAAACCGTCAGGCGTGTAAAAGCGTGCGTGGGTTCGAATCCCACATCCTCCTTATAATTAACGCGGGATGGAGCAGCTAGGTAGCTCGTCGGGCTCATAACCCGAAGGTCGTAGGTTCAAATCCTGCTCCCGCAATATGGCTCGGTAGCTCAGTTGGTAGAGCAATGGATTGAAGCTCCATGTGTCGGCGGTTCGATTCCGTCTCGCGCCATTTTGTTAAGCGGGTGTAGTTTAGTGGTAAAACTACAGCCTTCCAAGCTGTTGTCGCGAGTTCGATTCTCGTCACCCGCTTTATTTGGTAACAAATAACCAAGCATTAGCTTGGGCGCGTAGCTCAGATGGTTAGAGCGCACGCCTGATAAGCGTGAGGTCGGTGGTTCGATTCCACTCGTGCCCATATTGGAGAATTACTCAAGAGGCTGAAGAGGACGGTTTGCTAAATCGTTAGGTCGGGTAACTGGCGCGGGGGTTCGAATCCCCCATTCTCCGTAGTATTATGACGAATTATCTTTTAGATAATTCGTTTTCTTTTTTTTGAGGTGACAAAATGAAAAATAGTTTTTATCGATTTCTTCTTTATGGGTTTATTATTATTCTATTTTTTGTAATGCTTTTTTCTTTTGTCTTTACTAATAAAAAATTAACGAAGGATATCTCTTTTAATGTATCTGGTTTAGTTACAAAAGTAGACTCTGTGGTTTCTGTTCCATTTACTGCACTATCAAAATCTCACAATGTTCTTTCTGATCTTTTATCAACTTATTCTGAGAATCATGATTTAAAAAAATCTTTATCAAATTTAGAGAATCAATCGGCTATTATTTCTAACTTGCAAGAAGAGAATGATTCTTTAAGAGCATCGCTTAATCTTTCGGACAAGCTAAGTCGTGATAATGTTCTCACTGCTGAAGTTTCAATGAGACCTTCTGTGACTTGGTTAAAAGAGTTAACTATTAATGTGGGTAAGTCTAAGAATGTTAGTAAATCTATGCTAGCAACTTCTAATGGTGGAGTTATTGGCTTTGTAACTAAAGTTTATGATGATACAACAACTATTTCTTTACTTTCTAGTAGTTCTAGTGATAGTTACCTTGCATCTAGTGTTAAATCAGAGGACGATAATCAGATTTTCGGGATTATATCACGTTATGATAATAAAAAGAAGCTATTAGAGATGACACAACTTAATTCATCTTCTAACGTTAAGGTCGGCACTGAAGTAGTCACAAGTGGTCTTGATGATGTATCAGTAAAGGATGTTCCAATTGGTACTGTAGACTCTGTTATTGATTATGAAGGAAATCGTACGATTTTGGTAAAACCTTATGCTGATTTTGATAAAATTTCTTATGTTACTTTAGTTGGAGATGGTAAATAATATGAAATTGTCCAAGTATTCTATTATTCCTTTCTTACTGAGTATTGTCCCTTTTCTATGGGATGGTCATATTTCTATGATACTTAATCATTATTTATCCCCTGAATTTTTTCTATCATCTCATCTTTTTATTATTTATATTTTCATCTTAACTCTTGATTTTCCAAATAAGTATGCATTTCTTTACCTTATTTGTTTTGGATTTCTTTATGATACCTATTATTTCAAAACAGTTGGTATAGTGATTCTAACTCTGCCACTGTTATGCTATCTGTTAACTCAGCTAGGACGAATTGTTAAGAGAAATACCTATGTTGATTTTTTGTTAATGTTTTTATTCTTATTTCTCTTTGATACCATAAATTTTGGCTTTGCCTTATTCTATGGTTTCTCCAATGAGTCTGTGACGGATTTTATTATTTATCAACTAAGTCCTAGTATAGTGTTTAATCTTTTGATCTTTATCTTTATTAAACCTATTCTTGAAAAATTATTTTTGTATCTGTCAGTTGATAGATTTAAATAGAACTGTAATATTGGCGTAACAAAGTTTGCGCCATTTTTTGATACAATAAAAAGGTCTTATCGAAAAGGAGTAGTATTTTATATTATGAAAAAACGTATTCTTTCAGCAGTGTTGGTAAGTGGTGTAACCTTATCAGCAGCTGCATCAGTACATGCAGAGGATTATGATTCGCAAATCGCTGCTGCAGATAACGCAATTAGTAACCTTGCTTCTCAACAAGAGACTGCACAAGCGCAAGTTGCTACAATCCAATCTCAAGTATCTACACTTAGAACACAAAAATCAGAGTTGGAAACTAAAAATGCTGAACTTGAAAAAGTATCAGCAGATTTGGAATCTGAAATTCAAGAATTATCAAGTAAAATTGTAGCTCGTCAAGATTCTTTGGCGAAACAAGCTCGTAGTGCTCAACAAAGTAATACTGCGACTAGCTACATCAACTCTATCTTGAACTCTAAGTCAATCTCTGAAGCTATTACTCGTATCACAGCTATTTCAAAAGTTGTTACGGCTAATAATGATATGTTGACAAAACAAGAGTCTGATCAAAAAGAGCTTGCTGCAAAGCAAGAACAAAACCAAGCTGCTATTAATGAAATTGCAACTAATAAAGCAGAGCTTGAAACAACAGAAGCTGGTTTGACAACTCAACAAGCTGAACTAGAAGCAGCACAAGTTACTTTGGCTGCAGAATTGGCTACAGCACAAGATGAAAAAACATCACTTGTTTCTGCTAAATCAACTGCAGAAGCTGTTGCAGCTTCAACTGCAGCATCAGTTGCTCAGTCTCAAGCAATTGCAGAATCAGAGGCAGCAGCACAAGCAGTAGCATCTTCAGAAGCGGCAGCATTTGTAGCTCAATCAGAGGCGGCAGCAACTTCAGAAGCTGTAGCTCAACCTTCTGAAGCTACTGTTTCAGAAACAGCGACAGCCTCAGAAGTAGCACAAGAACCGGTTTCATCAGAAACTTCAGAAACTACTCAAGAGCCAACTGTTGCAACTTCAGAAGCAACACAAGAGCCTGCTGCTCCAGCAACATCTGAAGCACAACCAGAATCAGCTGCGTCAGAGGCACAACAAGAGCCTGCTGCTCCAGTAACATCTGAAGCACAACCAGAATCAGCTGCTCCAGCAGCTTCAGAAGCTCCAGCTCCTGCTAGCGAAGCACCTGCGGCAACTTCAGAAGCACCTGCAAGTCAAGCGCCAGCAGCTTCAGAAGCTCCAGCTCCTGCAGCTGAAACTCCTAAAGTATCAGCTGCATCAACTCCTAATACATATCCTGTTGGTCAATGTACTTGGGGTGCTAAATCATTAGCTTCATGGGTTGGTAATTACTGGGGTAATGCTAAAAACTGGATTGCTAGCGCACAAGCAGCTGGTCACTCAGTTGGTACAACTCCTGTAGCCGGTGCAATTGCGGTTTGGCCAAATGATGGTGGTGGTTATGGTCACGTAGCTTACGTCACATCAGCATCAGGTGCAAATTCAATTCAAGTTATGGAATCAAACTATGCTGGTAACATGTCAATCGGTAACTACCGTGGTACATTTGATCCAACATCATCAGCTCATGGTGGTTCTGTATACTATATTTACCCATAATGAATACAAAAAGGCGATTCGAATTTTCTCGAATCGTTTTTATTTTATGGCAAAATGTCTTTACTTTCTGGAACTGCTTTTAGACGGGAAAATGTCGAGGTTAAGGTTAAATCTTTTTAGTCTTGTTAAGTTACTGTGACACCATTTATTTTGCATTGAAAATCAATCTAAAAAAAGGTAGAATGGTTTAGTAGATATTTTGGAGGAAATCATGTCTTATACGAATTTGAAGTTGTTTGCTTTATCGTCTAACCAGGAATTAGCAGCAAAAGTTGCTGATAAAATGGGTATTGAACTCGGAAAATCAAGTGTTCGTGAATTTTCAGATGGTGAGATTCAAGTTAATATTGAAGAATCTATCCGTGGTCATCACGTTTTTGTTCTTCAATCTACAAGCTCTCCTGTAAATGATAACTTGATGGAAATCTTGATTATGGTTGATGCGCTAAAACGTGCAAGTGCAGAAACAATCAGTGTTGTTATGCCTTATTATGGTTATGCACGTCAAGACCGTAAGGCACGTTCACGTGAACCAATCACATCTAAGTTGGTTGCTAATATGCTTGAGGTTGCAGGTGTTGATCGACTTTTGACAGTTGACCTCCATGCTTCTCAAATTCAAGGATTCTTTGATATTCCTGTAGACCATTTGATGGGTGCACCACTTATCGCAGATTACTTTGATCGTGCTGGTCTTACTGGAGATGATGTTGTTGTTGTTTCTCCAGACCATGGTGGTGTGACTCGTGCACGAAAACTTGCTCAATGTTTGAAAACACCAATTGCAATCATTGATAAGCGTCGTAGTGTTGATAAAATGAACACTTCTGAGGTTATGAATATTATTGGTAACGTTGAAGGTAAAACATGTATCTTGATTGATGATATGATTGATACTGCGGGTACAATCTGTCATGCGGCGGATGCGCTTGCTGAAGCTGGTGCAACTCATGTTTATGCTTCATGTACTCACCCTGTATTGTCAGGTCCAGCACTTGATAATATTCAAAAATCTGCTATTGAGAAGCTTGTCGTATTGGACACGATTTATCTTCCAGAAGAACGTTTGATTGATAAAATTGAACAAATTTCAATTGCTGATTTGATTTCAGAGGCAATTATTCGTATTCATGAAAAACGTCCATTGTCACCTTTGTTTGAAATGGGCCATAAATAGACTGAAGCTAGCCTAGGCTAGCTTTTTTGGTGTTTAAATGCGTTTGAGTTTTTGATATAATGTTAGGCATAATTGCAAAGAGGTGACTGTGATGGATTTAACACAACGTTTTAATAAAAATTTAGATAAGATTGAAGTTTCAATGATTCGTCAGTTTGACCAATCAATTTCAGATGTACCAGGGATCAAAAAGTTGACACTTGGTGAACCTGATTTTACAACTCCAGATCATGTAAAAGAGGCTGCTAAAGCTGCTATCGATGCTAACCAGTCGCACTATACAGGTATGGCAGGGCTTCCTGCCTTACGTCAGGCAGCTGCGGAGTTTGTTAAGGAAAAATACAATCTTACTTATAACCCAGATAATGAAATTTTGGTGACTATTGGAGCTACAGAAGCCCTTTCTGCAACTTTGACAGCGATTTTGGAGCCAGGTGATACGATTCTTTTACCTGCACCAGCCTATCCAGGATATGAGCCGATTGCAAATCTAGTTGGTGCTGAAATT
This sequence comes from Streptococcus sp. 23.2, assembly GCF_016648665.1. Classification (NCBI taxonomy): domain Bacteria; kingdom Bacillati; phylum Bacillota; class Bacilli; order Lactobacillales; family Streptococcaceae; genus Streptococcus; species Streptococcus sp. 23.2. Next base: position 13,519 of record NZ_JACLQJ010000023.1, on the reverse strand, counting down.
GTCGAAATTGATACAACAGCTAATGATTTTGTTTTGACTCCGGAGATGTTAGAAAAGGCAATTTTGGAGCAGGGAGATAAGCTTAAGGCTGTTTTGCTTAACTACCCGACTAACCCAACAGGTGTGACTTACTCACGTCAACAGATTAAAGATTTGGCTGAAGTTCTGAAAAAATACGATATTTTTGTTGTTAGTGATGAAGTTTACTCTGAGCTAACTTATGTGGATCACCATGTATCTATTGCTGAGTATTTGCCGGAACAAACGATTTTGATTAATGGTTTGTCTAAATCTCATGCGATGACAGGGTGGCGTATTGGTTTAATTTTCGCACCTGCAGTCTTGACGGCTCAGTTGATTAAGAGTCACCAATATTTGGTAACAGCTGCAGCAACAATGGCGCAATTTGCAGCTATTGAAGCCTTGTCTGCTGGTAAGGATGATGCCCAACCAATGAAAGTTGAGTACTTGAAGCGTCGTGATTATATTCTTGAAAAAATGACTGAACTTGGTTTCAGAATTATTAAACCTGATGGTGCTTTCTACATCTTTGCTAAGATTCCAGAAGGGTATACTCAAGACTCCTTTAAGTTCTGCCAAGACTTTGCTCGTGAAAAAGCTATTGCGATTATCCCAGGGGTCGCTTTTGGGAAGTATGGCGAAGGCTTTGTTCGCTTGTCGTATGCGGCTAGCATGGATACTATTGAAACAGCTATGACTCGTTTGAAAGAGTTTATGGAAGAACATGCAGAAGCTTGAGAGTAGAGGGCTTGTCCTCTTCAATCGTAATTATCGTGAGAATGATAAACTAGTTAAAATTTTTACCGAGCAAGCTGGTAAACGGATGTTTTTTGTTAGAGGTGGTGGGGCAGGTAAATTAAGTGCTGTCATTCAACCTTTGACCATCGCTGAATTCATGATGACTGTAAATGATGAAGGTCTATCTTTCATAGAAGATTATAGCCAGGCACAATCCTTCAAGGAAATTACAAGCGATATTTTCAAGCTGTCTTATGCGACATATTTGGCTGCATTGACAGATGCTACTATTGCTGATGGTGTGACAGATGCGCAATTATTTGTATTCTTGGAGAAGACGCTTGAATTAATGGAAGAAGGCTTGGATTATGAAATCTTGACTAATATCTTTGAGATTCAGGTTTTAGACCGTTTCGGCGTACGCTTGAATTTTCACGAGTGTGTCTTTTGTCATCGTGTAGGCCTTCCTTTTGATTTCTCGTTTAAGTTCTCGGGGCTACTTTGTCCAAATCACTATGCAGAGGATGAAAGGCGTAGTCACTTGGACCCTAATGTGCCTTATCTTTTAGATTGTTTTCAGGGGCTTTCCTTTGAAGAATTGAGAAGCATATCTGTTAAGGATGACATGAAACGAAAGCTACGATATTTTATCGATGACCTCTATGATAATTATGTTGGAATACATCTTAAAAGTAAGAAGTTTATTGATAATCTAAATTCTTGGGGCCATATTATGAATAAAGAAGATAGTGCTGACTAGACATTATCTTCTTTTTGTTTCACGTGAAACAGGAAAGTAATGGTTTTCAGTCTCAGGGGTTAAAATGCAGGTCAGTTCGTGCTATAATAATAAGATAATAAGCTGAAAGACTCTGCTAGAAACAGTGAACTAGTCTATTTTAGTTACCTAATATTTTATTGAAAGAAATCTGAGTTTGTTTTTTATGGCAGAGGACGAGAGGGAGAATGCTATGCATGTAATTGCAGTAGATGCTATGGGTGGCGATAATGCGCCACAAGCAATTGTAGAGGGAGTCAACCAAGCTATAGCAGATTTCAAAGATATTGAAATCCAGCTTTATGGTGATGAAGCTAAAATCAAGACTTATTTGACAGCGAATGAACGTGTGAGCATTGTGCATACTGATGAAAAGATAAATTCGGATGATGAGCCAGCTAAAGCTATTCGCAAGAAGAAAAAAGCTTCAATGGTCTTAGGTGCACAAGCTGTTAAGGAGAAAAAAGCAGGTGCCGTGATTTCTGCGGGAAATACAGGTGCCCTTCTTGCCGCAGGTCTCTTCGTGGTCGGACGTATTAAGGGAGTTGAGCGTCCAGGTCTTATGTCAACAATGCCAAGTTTTACTGGTCAACCCTTTGATATGCTTGATTTAGGTGCAAATGCGGAAAATACAGCTAGTCATTTGCATCAATATGCTATTTTAGGCTCTTTCTATGCTAAAAATGTGCGTGGCATTGCCAACCCTCGTGTAGGTCTCCTTAATAATGGGACTGAGGAAACAAAGGGGGATAGTCTTCGTAAGGAGGCTTTTGAACTCCTATCTAAGGAGCCAAGTATTAACTTTGTTGGTAATGTTGAGGCGCGTGAAATTATGTCAGGAGCTGCTGATGTAGTAGTCGCTGATGGTTTCACAGGAAATGCAGTTCTTAAGGCAATTGAAGGAACGGGACTTGGTGCCATGAAGACTCTTAAGTCAGCTATCATGAATGGTGGTCTTAAAGCTAAGTTAGGTGCCTTCCTATTGAAGGATAGTCTAAAAGGTATGAAAGAGACTATGGATTACTCTAGCGCCGGAGGTGCGGTTCTCTTTGGTCTTAAAGCTCCCGTAGTAAAATGTCATGGATCTAGTGATGCTAAGGCAGTTTACTACACCATTAAACAGGTTCGTACGATGCTTGATACGAAGGTTGTTGAGCAGCTAGTTGAAGCCTTTAGTCCGAAAGAGGAGGCTAACTGATGAGTAGAGTAGAAATTCTTCAGAAAATGCAGCTCGTTATTCAAGAGCAGATGGGTAAAGAGGACATTGTTTTAACCGAAGACACCAAATTAGATGACTTGGGTGTAGATTCAATAGAGCTTATGGAATTCATTATTAATTTGGAGGATGAGTTTGCTCTTGAGATTTCCGATGATACTATTGACCATATGGTTAAGGTAGCTGATTTGTTGGACAATTTGTCTGAGAAATTGAATAAAGAATAAGAAAGCTAGAGATAGATAATAGTTGTGTATTATACGATTGTTATTTTGTGGGAGTGAGGCAAGAAACTAAATGTTATATGGATTTAGTTCTGTCACACTCCTTTTTTCTATACATTTTTTATTAGGAAACTCTAAAAAAGAATCAAAAGACGAACGTTATTTTTTTACTAAAGTAATAAAGTTTGCTATATATTGGTTTTTGGATTCTGGTGTGGTATAATTAGGAAGAATAAACTTGAAAGGCGAACAATACCATGTCAAACCAACTAATTTATACTGGTAAAGCTAAAGATATTTATAGTACAGAAGACGAAAATGTGATTAAGTCGGTCTATAAGGACCAAGCAACTATGCTTAATGGTGCTCGTAAGGAGACTATTAAGGGAAAGGGTGTGCTAAATAATCAGATTTCGTCTCTTATTTTTGAAAAATTGAATGCTGCGGGTGTAGCTACTCACTTTATCGAACGTATTTCTGACACAGAACAACTCAACAAGAAAGTGAAAATCATTCCTTTGGAGGTTGTTCTTCGTAACGTGACTGCGGGTTCTTTTTCTAAACGTTTTGGCGTGGAAGAAGGTTTGGACTTGAAAACTCCTATCGTTGAATTTTACTATAAGAACGATGATTTGGATGACCCATTCATCAATGATGAGCATGTGAAGTTTTTGGATATTGCCAATGACGAACAAATTGCCTATATCAAGGAAGAAACACGTCGTATCAATGAATTGCTGAAAAATTGGTTTGCACAAATTGGTCTTCGTTTGATTGACTTCAAATTGGAATTTGGCTTTGATAAGGATGGCAAGATCATCTTGGCAGACGAATTCTCACCAGACAACTGCCGTCTTTGGGATGCGGAAGGGCACCATATGGACAAGGATGTTTTCCGTCGTGATCTTGGTAGCTTGACAGATGTTTATGAAGTTGTATTGGAAAAATTGCAAGGTTTGAAGTGATCTTTTTGAAACGGAAAACTTCGTCTTCGATAACATGTTTGAATAGAATTAAAGGAAATAAAATGGATAAACGTATTTTCGTTGAGAAAAAAGCTGATTTTCGTGTGAAATCTGACTCTTTAGTAAAAGAATTACAGCATAATCTTCAGTTGAAAACCTTGAAGGATCTTCGGATCGTTCAGGTTTATGATGTTTTTGGTTTGGCAGAGGATTTGTTTGCGCGTGCGGAAAAACACATCTTCTCTGAGCAGGTGACCGATACTGTTTTGGATGAAGCTACAGTTAAGGCTGATCTTGAGAAGGTTGCTTTCTTTGCGATCGAAAGTTTGCCTGGTCAATTTGACCAACGTGCGGCATCTTCACAGGAAGCTTTGCTGTTGCTTGGTAGCTCAAATGATGTAACGGTGAATACAGCACAATTGTACTTGGTTAACAAGGATATTGATGCGAATGAGTTGGAAGCTGTCAAAAACTACCTTTTGAACCCAGTGGATTCTCGTTTCAAAGATATCACTGTTGGTATTGCGAAACAGGATTTCTCTGAGTCTGACAAGACCATTCCAAACTTGGATTTCTTTGAAACTTATACGGCAGAAGATTTTGCACAGTATAAGGCTGAGCAAGGATTGGCAATGGAAGTGGATGACCTTCTCTTCATTCAAGATTACTTCAAGTCTATTGGACGAGTGCCAACTGAGACGGAGCTTAAGGTTTTGGACACTTACTGGTCTGACCACTGTCGTCATACAACTTTCGAGACGGAGTTGAAGAATATCGACTTCTCAGCTTCTAAATTTGAAAAACAATTGCAAGCGACTTATGACAAGTATATTGCCATGCGGGATGAGCTGGGACGTACCGAAAAACCTCAAACCTTGATGGATATGGCGACTATTTTTGGTCGTTATGAGCGTGCCAATGGTCGTTTGGACGACATGGAAGTGTCTGATGAAATCAATGCCTGCTCTGTTGAAATTGAAGTGGATGTCAATGGTGTGAAAGAGCCATGGCTTCTCATGTTCAAGAACGAAACCCACAACCACCCAACGGAGATCGAACCATTTGGTGGTGCAGCTACTTGTATTGGTGGGGCCATTCGTGACCCATTGTCAGGTCGTTCATACGTTTACCAAGCCATGCGTATCTCAGGTGCTGGTGATATTACAACACCAATTGCTGAAACTCGTGCTGGTAAATTGCCACAACAAGTGATTTCTAAAACAGCGGCTCACGGTTATTCTTCATACGGTAACCAAATTGGTCTTGCAACAACCTATGTTCGTGAATACTTCCACCCAGGTTTCGTTGCTAAGCGTATGGAGCTAGGTGCCGTGGTCGGTGCGGCTCCTAAGGAAAATGTTCTCCGTGAAAAACCTGAAGCAGGTGATGTGATTATCTTGCTCGGTGGTAAGACTGGACGTGATGGTGTCGGTGGTGCGACAGGTTCTTCTAAAGTTCAAACGGTTGAATCTGTTGAAACAGCTGGTGCTGAGGTTCAAAAAGGGAATGCCATCGAAGAACGTAAGATTCAACGTCTTTTCCGTAACGGGGAAGTGACACGTCTTATCAAGAAATCAAATGACTTTGGTGCTGGTGGTGTCTGTGTGGCTATCGGTGAATTGGCAGATGGTCTTGAAATTGATCTAGACAAAGTGCCATTGAAATATCAAGGCTTGAACGGTACAGAAATTGCCATTTCTGAGTCTCAAGAACGTATGGCTGTAGTGGTTCGTCCAAAAGATGTAGACGCCTTCGTTGCTGAATGTAATAAAGAAAATATTGATGCTGTTGTCGTTGCGACAGTGACTGAAAAACCAAATCTTGTTATGCACTGGAATGGCGAAACCATCGTTGATTTGGAACGTCGTTTCCTTGATACAAACGGTGTACGTGTAGTTGTGGATGCTAAGGTAGTTGACAAGGATGTCAAGCTTCCAGAAGAACGCCAAACATCTGCCGAAACCCTAGAAGCTGATACTCTTGAAGTCTTGACTGATCTTAACCATGCCAGTCAAAAAGGTTTACAAACCATCTTTGATAGCTCAGTTGGTCGTTCAACAGTCAATCACCCACTTGGTGGTCGCTACCAAATTACACCAACTGAAGCTTCTGTACAGAAATTGCCAGTCCAACATGGTGTGACAACAACTGCTTCTGTTATGGCGCAAGGGTTCAACCCTTATGTAGCAGAATGGTCTCCATATCATGGTGCTGCTTATGCGGTCATCGAAGCAACCGCTCGTTTGGTTGCTGCTGGTGCAAACTGGTCTAAGGCTCGTTTCTCTTATCAAGAATACTTCGAGCGTATGGATAAACAAGCAGAGCGTTTTGGTCAACCAGTATCAGCTCTTCTTGGATCAATTGAAGCTCAGATTCAACTTGGGTTGCCATCTATCGGTGGTAAAGACTCTATGTCTGGTACCTTTGAAGAATTGACAGTACCACCAACCTTGGTTGCTTTTGGTGTCACAACTGCAGATAGTCGTAAGGTCCTTTCTCCAGAATTTAAAGCTGCTGGTGAAAATATTTACTATATCCCAGGTCAAGCTTTGGTACAAGAAATTGACTTCGATCTTATCAAGTCTAACTTTGCTAAGTTTGAAGCCATCCAAGCCGATCATAAAGTCACATCTGCATCAGCTGTCAAATATGGTGGTGTCCTTGAAGCGCTTGCTCTTGCAACATTTGGTAACCATATTGGTGCCACTGTAACCCTTGAAAATCTTGAGACTGCCTTGACAGCTCAATTGGGTGGATTCGTCTTCACATCTCCGGAAGAGATTTCAGGGGTTGCCAAGATTGGACAAACAGTAGCTGACTTTACACTTACTGTCAATGATGTAACGCTTGATGGACACAAACTTGACAGTGCCTTCCAAGGTAAATTGGAAGAGGTTTACCCAACGGAATTTGCACAAGCAACTGAGTTGGAAGAAGTACCTGCTGTGGCATCAGATGCTGTTATCAAAGCTAAAGAAACAGTTGAGACACCAGTGGTTTACATCCCAGTATTCCCAGGTACTAACTCTGAGTACGATTCAGCTAAGGCCTTTGAAAAAGAAGGTGCAAAAGTCAACTTGGTACCATTTGTAACACTTAATGAAGAAGCTATTGTCAAGTCTGTTGACACCATGGTTGACAATATCGAAAAAGCTAACATTATCTTCTTTGCAGGTGGCTTCTCAGCAGCGGATGAACCAGATGGATCAGCTAAATTTATCGTTAACATCTTGCTCAATGAAAAAGTACGTGCAGCCATTGATAGTTTCATCGAACGTGGTGGTTTGATTATTGGTATCTGTAACGGATTCCAGGCTCTTGTCAAATCAGGTCTTCTTCCATACGGTAACTTTGAAGATGCAAGCAGCACTAGTCCAACCCTATTCTACAATGATGCCAACCAACACGTGGCTAAGATGGTTGAAACACGTATTGCCAACACTAACTCACCATGGCTTGCTGGAGTAGAAGTTGGTGACATCCATGCCATCCCAGTATCACATGGTGAAGGTAAATTTGTCGTGACAGCTGAGGAATTTGCAGAGCTTCGTGACAATGGTCAAATCTTTACCCAATATGTTGACTTCGAAGGTAAACCAAGCATGGATTCAAAATACAATCCTAACGGATCTGTGAATGCTATCGAAGGTATCACAAGCAAGAATGGTCAAATTATTGGTAAGATGGGTCACTCAGAACGTTTCGAAGACGGTCTCTTCCAAAATATTCCAGGAAATAAAGACCAACACCTCTTTGCGTCAGCGGTTAAATACTTTACTGGAAAATAATAGAGTGCCAAGTGCACTCAGCAATGATATTTTTCTATATGCAGTGGTTCTAAAGAGCTTGAAACCTTGAGTTCCAATTAGTGAAATGAGAGGCTAGAAACAGTTTTTCGTTCGCCTTGCATAAGGAAAATATCAAAAATAAAAGGTATAAAAAATGACATACGAAGTTAAATCTCTTAATGAAGAATGTGGTGTTTTTGGTATCTGGGGTCACCCAGATGCTGCCAAATTAACTTATTTCGGACTTCACAGTCTCCAACACCGTGGTCAAGAGGGAGCAGGAATTCTCTCAAATGATGCGGGTCAATTGAAGCGTCATCGTGATATGGGGCTTCTCTCAGAAGTTTTTCGTGATCCAGCCAACTTGGACAAGCTAACTGGAACGGCTGCTATCGGTCATGTTCGTTATGCGACTGCTGGTGAAGCTTCTGTAGACAATATTCAACCTTTCTTGTTTAAGTTTTATGACAATCAGTTTGGACTTGCCCACAACGGGAACTTGACTAATGCAGAGTCACTTAGACGTGAGTTGGAAAAAAATGGTGCAATCTTTAACTCGACTTCTGACTCAGAAATTTTGGCCCACTTGATTCGTCGTAGCCATAACCCATCCTTCATGGGTAAGGTGAAAGAAGCCTTGAACACTGTTAAAGGTGGATTTGCTTACCTCCTCATGCTTGAGGACAAGCTCATTGCAGCCTTGGATCCAAATGGTTTCCGTCCCCTTTCTATTGGTAAGATGGCCAATGGGGCTATTGTGGTTTCATCTGAAACCTGTGCCTTTGAAGTGGTTGGAGCAGAGTGGATTCGCGATGTGAATCCAGGTGAGGTTGTTATCATCGATGATAATGGCATTACTTACGATAACTATACAACGGACACCCAATTGGCTGTTTGCTCAATGGAGTATATTTACTTTGCCCGTCCTGATTCAAATATCCAAGGGGTCAATGTCCATACAGCTCGTAAACGTATGGGTGCTCAATTGGCACGTGAATTCAAACATGAAGCAGATATTGTAGTTGGTGTGCCTAATTCATCACTTAGCGCAGCCATGGGATTTGCAGAAGAATCAGGCTTGCCAAATGAAATGGGCTTGATTAAAAACCAATACACTCAACGTACCTTTATCCAACCAACACAAGAATTACGTGAGCAAGGGGTTCGTATGAAGCTCTCTGCCGTATCAGGTGTTGTTAAAGGCAAACGTGTGGTTATGATTGACGATTCTATTGTACGTGGGACGACCTCACGTCGTATCGTTAATTTGCTAAAAGAAGCAGGAGCAACAGAGGTTCACGTAGCAATCGGTAGTCCAGCCCTTGCCTATCCATGTTTCTACGGTATCGATATTCAAACACGTAAGGAATTGATTGCGGCCAATCATACAGTTGAGGAAACACGAGAAATCATCGGTGCGGATAGCTTGACTTACTTATCAATTGATGGCTTGATTGATTCTATTGGAATTGACACAGATGCACCAAACGGTGGCCTTTGTGTGGCTTACTTCGATGGTAAATATCCAACACCATTGTACGATTACGAAGAACGCTATTTGGAAAGTTTGAAAGAACACACTTCTTTCTATTAAGAGTAGTCTAGAAGGAAAAAAGAGTAAAAAATTATGTCTAAAAATGCTTACGCTCCACGTCTAACTACTGACTAAAAGCTAAAGCATTTGTCAGTAGACGCTTTGCCCTATGGAGTCAAAGCTGGAGACCTGACTAGTATTTTTCTCGAAAAAAGAAAAGGAATAAACAAATGACAAATAAAAATGCGTATGCCCAATCGGGTGTGGACGTTGAAGCAGGTTATGAAGTTGTTGAACGTATCAAAAAACATGTTGCCCGTACAGAGCGTGCAGGTGTCATGGGAGCTCTCGGTGGCTTCGGTGGTATGTTTGACCTTTCAAAAACAGGTGTCAAAGAGCCCGTTTTGATTTCAGGTACAGATGGTGTCGGTACTAAACTCATGCTTGCTATCAAGTACGATAAACACGATACTATCGGTCAAGACTGTGTGGCTATGTGTGTTAACGATATTATCGCTGCAGGTGCTGAGCCCCTTTACTTCCTTGACTACGTAGCAACTGGTAAAAATGAACCAGCTAAATTGGAACAGGTCGTTGCTGGTGTGGCTGAAGGTTGTGTGCAGGCTGGTGCCGCCCTCATCGGTGGTGAAACTGCTGAAATGCCTGGTATGTACGGTGAAGACGACTATGACTTGGCTGGTTTCGCAGTAGGTATCGCTGAAAAATCACAAATCATTGACGGTTCAAAAGTGGCTGAAGGTGATGTGCTTCTTGGACTTGCCTCAAGCGGTATCCACTCAAACGGTTACTCACTCGTGCGTCGTGTCTTTGCGGATTACACAGGTGAAGAAGTTCTCCCAGAACTTGAAGGCAAAAAACTTAAAGACGTTCTTCTTGAACCAACTCGTATCTACGTCAAAGCGGCTTTGCCACTCATCAAAGAAGAATTGGTGAATGGAATTGCCCACATCACAGGTGGTGGTTTCATCGAAAATGTGCCACGTATGTTCTCAGATGACTTGGCTGCTGAAATTGACGAAAGCAAAGTGCCAGTTCTTCCAATTTTCAAAGCTCTTGAAAAATATGGTGAAATCAAACACGAAGAAATGTTTGAAATCTTCAACATGGGTATTGGTCTCATGCTTGCGGTTAAACCGGAAAATGTGGAACGTGTCAAAGAACTTCTTGACGAACCTGTTTATGAAATCGGTCGTATTGTGAAGAAAGATGGCGCTAGTGTGGTGATTAAATAATGGCTAAAAAGATTGCTGTTTTTGCCTCTGGCAACGGCTCAAACTTTCAGGTGATTGCGGAACAATTTCCAGTAGAATTTGTTTTTTCAGATCACCGTAATGCCTATGTCTTGGAACGTGCCAAGAATCTTAATGTGGTTAGCCATGCCTTTGAACTCAAGGAATTTGACAATAAAGCGTCTTATGAAGAAGCTATCGTCAAACTCTTGGATGATCACCAGATTGATTTGGTTTGTTTGGCCGGTTATATGAAAATCGTCGGCCCAACCTTGCTAGCAGCTTACGAAGGCCGTATTATCAATATTCACCCGGCTTATCTCCCTGAATTTCCAGGGGCTCATGGTATTGAGGATGCTTGGAATGCTGGCGTGGATCAGTCTGGTGTGACCATTCACTGGGTGGATTCTGGCGTTGATACCGGAAAGGTCATCAAACAAGTCCGTGTGCCACGCCTTGAAGGTGATACCCTTGATACTTTCGAAACTCGCATCCACGAAGCAGAGTACAAACTCTATCCAGAAGTGTTGGATAGTTTGGGTGTAGCGAGAAAATAAGAAAGTGCTAGAGCTGAAAGAAAATTTTCGACTGTAGCAGATAAAGAACTTTTTTAAAAAAGGAAAAGAAAGAAAATGACTAAACGAGCACTTATTTCAGTCTCAGACAAAGCGGGCATCGTTGAATTTGCCCAAGAACTCAAAAAACTCGGTTGGGACATCATCTCAACAGGTGGTACCAAGGTTGCCCTTGACAATGCTGGGGTAGACACTATCGCCATTGACGATGTGACTGGTTTCCCAGAAATGATGGACGGACGTGTGAAGACTCTCCACCCAAATATCCACGGTGGTCTCCTCGCTCGTCGTGACCTCGATAGCCACCTTCAAGCGGCTAAGGACAATAATATCGAATTGATTGACCTTGTTGTGGTAAACCTTTATCCATTCAAGGAAACCATTCTCAAACCAGACGTAACTTACGCTGACGCAGTTGAAAACATCGATATCGGTGGTCCATCAATGCTTCGTTCAGCAGCTAAAAACCATGCTAGCGTGACAGTTGTTGTAGACCCTGCTGACTATGCTGTTGTTCTTGATGAATTGTCAGCAAACGGCGAAACAAGCTACGAAACTCGCCAACGTTTGGCAGCGAAAGTATACCGTCACACAGCTTCATACGACGCTTTGATTGCAGAATACTTCACAGCTCAAGTGGGTGAAACAAAACCTGAAAAACTCACTTTGACTTATGACCTCAAGCAACCAATGCGTTATGGTGAAAACCCGCAACAAGACGCAGACTTCTACCAAAAAGGTTTGCCAACGGCTTACTCAATTGCTTCAGCTAAACAGCTTAACGGTAAAGAATTGTCATTCAACAATATCCGTGATGCTGATGCTGCTATCCGTATCATCCGTGATTTCAAAGACCGTCCAACAGTTGTGGCTCTCAAACACATGAACCCATGTGGTATCGGTCAAGCTGATGACATTGAAACAGCTTGGGACTACGCTTATGAAGCTGACCCAGTGTCAATCTTTGGTGGTATTGTAGTCCTCAACCGTGAAGTTGAGGCTGCGACAGCTAAGAAAATGCACGGTGTCTTCCTTGAAATCATCATTGCACCAAGCTACACAGACGAAGCTCTTGAAATCTTGACAACCAAGAAGAAAAACTTGCGTATCCTTGAGTTGCCATTTGACGCTCAAGATGCTAGCGAAGTGGAAGCAGAATACACTGGTGTTGTTGGTGGTCTCCTCGTTCAAAACCAAGACGTTGTTAAAGAAAGTCCAGCTGACTGGCAAGTGGTTACCAAACGCCAACCAACTGAGACAGAAGCGACAGCTCTTGAGTTTGCTTGGAAAGCTATCAAGTACGTCAAATCAAATGGTATCATCGTGACTAACGACCACATGACACTTGGTGTTGGCCCTGGTCAAACTAACCGTGTGGCTTCAGTCCGTATCGCCATTGAGCAAGCTAAAGACCGTCTTGATGGTGCTGTTCTTGCTTCAGATGCCTTCTTCCCATTTGCAGATAACGTGGAAGAAATCGCTAAAGCAGGTATTAAAGCTATCATCCAACCAGGTGGCTCAGTCCGTGACCAAGAGTCAATAGAAGCGGCTGATAAACATGGTTTGACAATGATCTTTACAGGAGTGAGACATTTTAGACATTAATTATAACCACCCGTCTTGATATGATACCTCTTAAGTAGACATGGTAAATACCTAAAATCTACTTAAGAGGTATTTTTATGTCTAGAAGAGAAAGACCAGGCTTGTCTCGATTATATTAATGGTAATCGTTCCAGATCTGAAATATGCTGGTAGTCCTTTTTTTTGGTATAATTGAAAAAAAATAGAAATGAAGATTATGAAAAAATTTCAAGTTTTTACTCCTTCTAAATATGTTGAGCAAATGTTAGATAACATTGACTATAAAGGTGATGCAATTTTAAAAAAATACTTTCTTGAAAATTCGGTTGGTGAAGGGAATATACTATTAAAAGCTGTAGAAAGATATATAAAGTCAGCGCAAAGTGCGGGTATTACTAAAAGAGAACTGATGAAGGATTTAGAACAATATTTTATTGGGTATGAAATTGATAAATCTGTTATTGATGCTTGTATATCTAAGTTGGATCACCTGTTATTGAAATATGGATTGAAAAATATAAAATGGGATATCCGAAACGAGGACTATCTCAAATCTAGTTTAGAGGTTCGAGTGGATTATATTGTAGGTAATCCACCCTATATTACTTATCAAGAACTTTTAAAAGAACAAAGACAGTACTTGAGGGAAAACTTTTTTGTGTGTAAAAAAGGAAAGTTTGACTATTATTATGCTTTTGTTGAAAAGAGCATGAATGATTTATCAGGGAATTCGGGGAAAATGGCTTACTTAATTCCAAACAGTATTTTTAAAAATGTGTTTGCTCAAAACTTGAGAAATATGATAATCACTAATATTACGAATATTATTGATTATAAGTATACGCA
>NZ_JACLQJ010000022.1:18921-25285 GCF_016648665.1 Streptococcus sp. 23.2 | reverse complement strand
AAGCCAGCGTCTTTAGGCGCTGGCTGGTATTATGGGCTTATAGCCCTTGATCAAACCACCCGTTAGACGGGTGGTTACGATTGTCCTTTGAAAACAAGTACCTGATCCTATATTTGTTTATTAAAAAAATATATATCCAGAATACTTGCAAAATTTCCAAAACACTGACTTTCTAATCTAAGTAAAAGAAATATTTATATTTTGTGTGAATAAATATAATAAATTTGTAATAGTGACAATTTTTAGACTTTTTACGATTTATAACAATTTGACAGTCATAGTCGTGCTATACTCTTTTGCATAGGAGAGAGTTATGAAAAAGACTAGGAGATATTATTATGAAATTTAGTTTTTACCATGTTGCTCAACGTTTCTCAATTCGTAAGTATTCTTTTGGTGCTGCTTCTGTGCTTTTAGGGGTTTTCCTACTTTCTGGTGTACAGACTGCTCATGCTGATGAGCAAGTGGCTGTTTCTGAATCAACTACAAGTATTACTAGTGATAATGGAGTTGCATCAGATAAAGCAACTTCTTCAAATGCTGAGATTGTTCTTTCTGAAGCTACTGTTTCAGTTCCAAAGGAAAGTTTGGCACCTGCTGAAGTACCCTCAAGTGCTGTGACTCCAGAAAAGACAAGTGAAAGTTCTCAGCATATTGAAACAGTTACTACGAATGAAACTCACAAAGTTGAAAATACTACTGAAGCTATATCAACAGTAGAAGAAAAGGTTAACGTAGCGACAAATACTGATAAGTCATCTGATAAAAAAATTACTACTCCAAATATTTCAAATGAGGTAAATAAAAAAATTGAGTTGGAGGTACGTGAAGATAAGGAGACTGAAAAAGTTACTGTAACAGAGAAAATTTCTGATCCAAAAGTTCCTGAAATTAAAACAGATAATAAACCATCAACACCAAGTACTGGTTATTCGAGATTATTTAGTGTTGGAAATATTAGACGACCTTTGTCTAATATTTCTAGAATCGGTGATGATTATCCAGTAGCATGGCGTAATAATCCAGGGGAATGGGATAGCTGGGGTTATGCAACTGCTTATTGTACTTCCTTTGTTGCTAATAGACTCTATCAAGTTAATAAATTGGATACACCTAGAGGTTTAGGTCATGCTAGACAATGGGGTGGAAATGCAAGAAGTATGGGATATAGAGTTGATAATATTCCTACTAGAGGCTCTGTAGCATATTTGGACGATGGTCTTTATGGTCACGTTGCTTGGGTGTCAGCCGTCAAAGGCGATAATGTAGAAATCGAGGAGTATAACTATGGGTCAACCTATCAGTTCCGTTATCATAGTCGTGTGGTTCCCAAAAATTCATTCACTGGTTACATCCACTTTAAAGATTTAAAAAGTAGTAATACAAGTATCCCTGATACTCCAACACCAACAGATAATACAGGAAGTAATTTAGCTTCTTCAGGATCTTATCAATTTACAGAGAGAGTAAGCATTAAAGCTGAACCAAAAATGTCTGCTCCAGAACTAGCCTATTATGAAGCAGGAAATACTGTCAATTATGATAAAACACTCCAAGCAGATGGTTATGTCTGGATTTCTTATCTATCATATGCAGGAAACCGTCGCTATATTCCAGTACAAAAGCTTTCAACTGAGGTAAAACCAGAGGTTAAAGGAATCATTAACGTTACAAATAAGAATGACCAATCAGGTACCTTTGATGTTGTTATCTCGAATATTTCAAGTAATGTTGGACTAAAAGAAGTTCAAGTTCCAATTTGGTCAGCAAAAAATGGACAAGATGACTTGAAATGGTATAAAGCTGTTAAACAATCTGATGGTACCTATAAGACTTCTGTAAAAATTAGTGATCATAAGAATGACAGAGGAGAATATCTAATCCATCTCTATTATGTTATTGATAGTGGTAAACAAATTGGTGTAGGTGGAACAACGACAACTGTAGAAAGTGTTTCAACTACATCTAATCCTTCTAAACCATCAATTCCTAATAGTGGTGTTTATACTTTTAAAGGCCATGCAAGTATCAAAGCAGAACCAAAGATTTCTGCACCTGAGTTGGCTTATTATGATGCTGGAAATACAGTAAATTATGATAGCCTTATTCAGGCAGATGGTCATTATTGGATTTCTTACTTATCATATTCAGGTGCACGTCGCTATATTGCTATTAACTAAGACATAGAGGACACCCTATTATAGAAGATGGCAGGAAATATTTCTATATTTTTTATGTAACAGTATTGAAATATAGAAATAAAAATGTTATATTTACAACGTAAAAAATTTATTAAAAGGAACATAAAATATGAAAACTACAAGTAAGCTTATTGGTTCAGTCTTGGCTCTCATTATTGTTATTCTTGCCATCTTCCTGGTGACTAAGTTTAACAGCCATGAATCTGCACGTGTTAGTACAAGTAGCAGCCAAACTAAAATTGTTAAGAAATCATCTTCAAGCTCAAGTAAATCTACTAAGAACGATAAGAAAAATTCAAATCCGCATGTAAAAAATGAAGACACAAAAGATGAAACAGTTGAGGTTAGTGAGTCTTCTGTTGCCAAAGATTCTGCAACTAAAGATACTAATGAAACGGTCTTATCTTCAGGAAGTGTTTCTGAGACTACAAAAGAAAAAACAGGAGAAGAAACACAAACATCATCATTAAATGGGAAGCAACTAAGTTCAGGTGATTATAGTTCAATCGCTGGTACTTGGACAAACTCTCGAGGAGAATTTGTCACAATTTCCCCAGATGGCACAGTACAAAATGGGAGTGGTTATACTTATCATCTCTATTCTGGACATTTAAATAATGGAAATTTTTCAGGAACAATTGCTTCTGATATTGATAGCGCAGCTTTTTGGGCTATTCCTGGAACTGGTAATGGCGATTCAGATCATCTTGTTATTGGTCAAAGTGATGATGCAGAAAATTATCCATTTTATCGTAATTAACATGAAAAAAGATTGCTAGTTAAATAGCAATCTTTTTATATTTTTTTCACTTTTCCCTAATAAAATTACGAATAAATAAGTATGGTTTGCTTCGGCTTTCGATTATGACGAAAATCGGACAGTTTATGATTTAAGTGGGAACAAATCAAATAAATTTGGTATACTAATGGACAAGTGAGAAATATTTAGTAATATTCTGTAAAATAATTGTAATATTTGTCACCGAGTGTTACAATCAACCTGTAACATCAATTCGATAGAGAGAATAATTGATATGAAACGAGAAAAATTTTTACACGAACAACAACGTTATTCCATTCGTAAATATTCATTTGGGGCAGCATCAGTTCTTTTAGGAGCTAGTTTGGTCTTTGCGGGTCAAGCTTTGGCTGATGAGCATCATGAGGTTTCAACACCTTCAAATGCTTCTTTGTTTGCTACCTCAGATAGTGATGCAGTGACCGCAGCTGATATTTTCAGTGGTGTAGCAACAGATAGGGCGGCATCAAGTGAGAAAGCTAGCCAAGTCTCAACAACTAGCCAAACCGCTAGTGAAACTGCTACTAGCGAGGCTAGAAGTGAAGTGAGTGCTAGTACCTCACAAGCAGCAGATAAAACTTCTGAATCAACAACTGCTAGCTCAGAAGCGACAAGGAACACAAATTCTTCATCTGAAACAGCCACTAACCTTGATGTATCTGCCTTAACGAGAGTAGCTGTCAACACTAGTTTGGTGAGCCAACCAGCTACAATTACAGACAGCGACCTTCCAAGTCAAGGAACTTATGTCTACAAGGAACGTACAGAGATTAAGAATCAACCTAAGGTGTCTGCCAAGGCTGAATTTTATGTAAATCCAGGAGACAGCGTTCTTTACGATCAAGTCGTGACAGCTGACGGCTACCAATGGATTAGCTACAAATCATACTCTGGCGTGCGTCGTTATGCGCCAGTGAAACCAGTGGCAGCTGGTAGTGGTAACGGTAATAGTGGTAATGGGGATGGTAAGCCTTCTAATGGCACTCAAGCCACAACAGGTGCTTTGAACATCCCAGCGACAGGAACTTTCTACTTTACACGTGACACAGATATTAAGAAAGAACCAAAAGCAGACCTCAAACCTACTTTTGTTTTCAGTAAGGGTGACCATGTTATCTATGACAAAGTTTTGACTGCGGATAATCATCAATGGATTTCTTACCTTGGGTATGACTATGTTCGCTATTATGCAGATATTGCGACTTTGACACCTGCCAAAGCTGAAACACCAACTGTTAAACCAACAGAGACTAATCAAGCAAAACCAGAAACTACTGGTGCTGAAAAGCTTCCAGCAAGTGGTACTTATAATGTGACACGTAGCTTGAATGTTAAAAATGAACCTAAGGCTTCTGCAGAAACACTTTATACCTTGGAAAAAGGCTACAAAGTGAACTATGACAAGGTCTTGACTGCGGATAACCATCAATGGATTTCTTACATCAGTTACAGTGGTACACGTCGTTATGTGGATATTGCGACCTTGAAAGCTACTGAGTCTAAACCACAAGAAAACCGTGTTTCTGGTAACCTTACCATCAACAACCAAACCTCTAATGGCTTTGATGTTGTCGTAACCAATGTTTCAGGTGGTGGCAAAGAAGTTAAAGAAGTCCGTGTTCCAATCTGGTCAGATAAAGATGGTCAAGATGACCTCACTTGGTATCATGCTGATAAACAATCAGACGGTAGCTATAAGGTTCATGTAGACACAGCTAGCCATAAGAGTGATGCTGGTACCTATTCTGTGCATCTTTACTATATGTTAGATGGTAAACGAACTTATATTACCGAAACTACAGCCACAGTCCCTGAATCTCAAGTAGCAGGGGAATTGACGATCACCCACCAAACGTCTAATGGCTTTGATGTTGTCGTAACCAATGTTTCAGGTGGTGGCAAAGAAGTTAAAGAAGTCCGTGTCCCAATCTGGTCAGATAAGAATGGTCAAGACGATCTTACTTGGTATCATGCCGACAAACAATCAGACGGTAGCTATAAGGTTCATGTAGATACAGCTAGCCATAAGGGTGATACGGGTACTTATTCTGTGCATCTTTACTATATGTTGGATGGTAAGCGAACTTATATTACCGAAACTACAGCCAAAGTCCCTGAATCTCAAGTAACAGGAAAATTGACGAATACCAATCAAACCTCTAATGGCTTTGATGTTGTCGTAACTAATGTTTCAGGTGGTGGCAAGGCAGTCCAAGAAGTTCGTGTTCCAATTTGGTCAGATAAAGATGGTCAAGATGACCTCACTTGGTATCATGCTGATAAACAATCAGACGGTAGCTACAAGGTTCATGTAGATAAAGCCAGTCACAAGGGCGATGCTGGTACCTATTCTGTGCATCTTTACTACATGTTGGATGGTAAGCGAACTTATATTACCGAAACTACAGCTACAGTCCCTGAATCTCAAGTAACAGGAAAATTGACGATTACCAACCAAACCTCTAATGGCTTTGATGTTGTCGTTACCAATGTTTCAGGTGGTGGCAAAGAAGTTAAAGAAGTCCGTGTCCCAATCTGGTCAGATAAGAATGGTCAAGACGATCTCACTTGGTATCATGCTGATAAACAATCAGACGGTAGCTATAAGGTTCATGTAGATACAGCCAGCCACAAAGGCGATGCTGGAACCTATTCTGTGCATCTTTACTATATGTTGAATGGTAAGAGAACCTATATCACAGAAACCAAAGCCACAGTGCCTCAAGCCACTGAATCTCAAGTAACAGGGAAATTGACAAATAACGGTTCTTACTACAGTGTTCGTGGTAAATACGATGATATTATCATTGTCAATAAGAAGCATGGTCTTTCTAAGGACTATAACCCAGGTGAAAATCCTACAGCTAAGGCAGCTTTTGTTCGCCTTCGTGATGATATGATTAATCAAGGGTTGAATGTTGGACGTTCATACAGTGGTTTCCGTTCTTACGATTATCAAAAAACTCTTTACGACAACTACGTAAGCCGTGATGGTCAAGCAGCTGCGGACCGTTACTCAGCTCGTCCTGGGTTCAGCGAACACCAAACTGGTTTGGTCTTTGACTTGACTGATAAATCAGGTAACTTGCTTGAGGATGCACGAGCTAGTCAATGGCTTAAAGACAATGCACATAACTATGGTTTTATCGTGCGTTTCCAAGCAGGTAAAGAAGCTTCAACCGGCTACATGCCAGAAGCATGGCATATCCGCTATGTGGGTAAAGAAGCTAAAGACATCCACGATTCAGGATTGAGCTTGGAAGAGTACTTTGGTATCGAAGGTGGCGATTATGCTACTAGCAGCAAACCTGCTGAAAGCAAACCAGCCACTACAGGTGCCATCAACCTTCCAGCGACAGGAACT
>NZ_JACLQJ010000022.1:0-18821 GCF_016648665.1 Streptococcus sp. 23.2 | reverse complement strand
TATACCTTCACAGGTCGTGCGTCAATCAAGGCAGAAGCTAAGGTTTCAAGCCCAGAGTTGGCCTACTATGACAAGGGAATGAGTGTTAACTATGACAAGGTTTTGACAGCCGATGGTCATCAATGGCTTTCATACATGACAGCAAGCGGTGCTCGTCGTTACGTTGATATTGCAGCAGCCAAGGCAGAGTCTAAGCCAGCAAGTCAACCAGAAGTTAAACCGGTTGCTAAACCAGCGGACCAACCAAGTCTTCCAGAATCAGGCACTTATACCTTCACAGGTCGTGCGTCAATCAAGGCAGAAGCTAAGGTTTCAAGCCCAGAGTTGGCCTACTATGACAAGGGCATGAGTGTTAACTACGACAAGGTTTTGACAGCCGATGGTCGTCAATGGCTTTCATACCTAACAGCAAGCGGTGTCCGTCGTTACGTTGATATTGCAACAGTTAAAGCTACAGAAACTAAGCCAGAAGTTAAACCGGTTGCTAAACCAGTGGATAAACCAAGTCTTCCAGAATCAGGCACTTATACCTTCACAGGTCGTGCGTCAATTAAGGCAGAAGCTAAAGTTTCAAGCCCAGAATTGGCTTACTATGATAAGGGTATGAGCGTTAACTACGATAAGGTTTTGACAGCTGATGGCCGTCAATGGCTTTCATACATGACAACAAGTGGTGCTCGTCGTTACGTTGACATTGCAGCAGCCAAGGCAGAAGCTAAACCAGAAACAAAACCCGTTGCTAAGCCAGCCGATAAACCAAGTCTCCCAGAGTCAGGTCGTTATACCTTCACAGGTCGTGCGTCAATCAAGGCAGAAGCTAAAGTTTCAAGCCCAGAGTTGGCTTACTATGATAAAGGTATGAGTGTTAACTACGATAAGGTTCTCACAGCTGATGGTCGTCAATGGCTTTCATACATGACAGCAAGTGGTGCTCGTCGTTATGTTGATATTGCAGCAGCCAAGGCAGAAGCTAAACCAGAAACAAAATCCGTTGCTAAGCCAGCCGATAAACCAAGTCTGCCAGAATCAGGCCGTTATACCTTCACGGGTCGTGCGTCAATCAAGGCAGAAGCCAAGGTTTCAAGCCCAGAGTTGGCCTACTATGACAAGGGTATGAGTGTTAACTACGATAAGGTTTTGACAGCGGACGGTCACACATGGCTCTCATACATGACAGTGAGTGGTGCTCGCCGTTACGTCGATATTGCTTAATGAGATAAAGAATCAGGTTGGACAATATGTCCAGCCTTTTCTGATAGCCTCTCTTTATCATGAGATTGAATTTTTCAATTTTTGTGACGTCTTTTGGAGTGCTATAATGGTTAATATAGAATCGAGGTTATTATGAAAATCGCGTTGGTACAGATGGATGTCGTTCACGGACAGCCTGTGGAAAATAAAAAACACGTCATAGAGATGCTGGAAAGGGCGCTTGATGATAATCCTGATGTTATTGTGCTTCCTGAAATGTGGAATACAGGCTATGCTTTAAATGAACTTGATGGGCTTGCGGATAAGCATGGATTGGACCCTCAAGAACTCTTGTCTCATTTTGCTAGGAAACATGCTGTGGCTATTATCGGAGGGTCTGTTGCTATTGAGCAATACGGCAAATTCTACAATACAACCTATGTCTATAATAAGTCTGGGGACTTAATCAATACCTATAGCAAGGTCCATCTCTTTGGCCTTATGGCAGAGGACCAGTACATGTCTGCTGGGTCGAATGAGTCTGTTTTTGAGCTTGATGGTGTGATAGCTGCCAGTGTCATTTGTTATGATATCCGTTTTCCTGAATGGGTGCGAACACAGATGGCACAAGGGGCCAAGGTACTTTTTGTGGTAGCGCAGTGGCCGGAACCTCGAGTGCAGCAATGGGAGATTTTGTTAAAGGCGCGTGCAGTTGAAAATCAAGCTTTTGTAGTTGCTGTCAATCGTGTTGGAGCAGGACCGGACGATATCTTTTCAGGACATTCTATGGTTATAGATCCACTTGGAAATGTGGTCTTACAAACCAAGGAGCATGAGGAGGGAATTTTTACGGCTGATATTAATCTTGAAGAGGTAGATAAGGTTCGAGGTCAGATTCCTGTTTTTGAGGATCGTCGCACGGACTTGTATCATTAAGGAGTGTTTATGTTATTTGAAGAATCGGACTTATTGAAGGTATTGCCAGAACAGTTTTTTGCAGGTTTGGTGGCTAAGGTGAATGCCAAGGTGGCGGAAGGAGCAGATGTGATTAATCTAGGTCAGGGCAATCCCGATCAACCGACTTATGATCATATTGTTGAGGCGCTGTGCCTTTCAACGAAAAATCCTGCTAGCCATAAGTATTCACAGTTTCGAGGCAATCGTCCTTTTAAGGAAGCAGCTGCTAGTTTTTACGAAAAACATTATGGGGTTGATTTGGATTCGGAGCGTGAGATTTGTGTCATGGGTGGAGCTAAAATTGGACTAGTAGAATTACCTCTAGCTTTGATGAATCCTGGTGACCTCCTGCTCTTGCCTGACCCAGGATACCCTGATTACTTGTCAGGAGTGAGTTTAGGCCGTGTGACCTATGAAACCTTTCCTTTGACGGCTGAAAATGATTTCTTGCCAGATTTGGATGCCATCCCTGAAGAGACAGCTCGCCGCGCTAAGTTTATCTATATTAATTATCCGAATAATCCTACGGGGGCTGTGGCGACTAAGGCCTTTTATGAAAAGTTGGTTGCCTGGGCTAAGACCTACGAAGTAGGAGTGGTGAGTGATTTGGCTTACGGAGCTTTGGGTTATCAGGGCTATGAGAATCCTAGCTTTTTATCAACGCCTGGTGCTAAAGATGTGGGCATTGAGTTCTATACTTTCTCGAAAACCTTCAATATGGCTGGTTGGCGTTTGGCCTTTGCAGCTGGGAATGACCAGATGATTGAAGCCTTAAATCTGATTCAAGACCATCTTTTTGTGGGAATCTTTCCTGCCTTGCAGGAGGCTGGGATTGCAGCCCTCTTAAATCCTAATTCTGAGGAGGCTGTTGCTCAACTTAATGCGACTTATGATAGCCGTCGAGATGCTTTTATCCAGGCAGCTGCTAAGATTGGCTGGAAGGCCTTTCCATCCAAAGGTTCTTTCTATGCTTGGATGCCTGTACCAGAGGGTTACACTAGTGAGAGTTTTGCGGATCTTTTGCTTGAGAAGGCCCATGTTGCTGTGGCACCAGGTAAGGGATTTGGTCCTGCAGGAGATGCTTATGTTCGTATTGGGCTTTTGGTAGAGCCAGAACGTCTGGTCGAAGCAGTCGATCGTATTGCCAACTTGCATTTATTTAATAACTAGATAGCAATCATGAAAACAAGTAGTTGAAAAGACTGCTTGTTTTTTCATATTAAGTACAATTTTTCTTGACAAATGAATAAAAATACAATAAACTAGTTACATATTTATTCAAAAGGAGTGCATAAATGAAAATTTCAATCGTTGGTATCACTGGTTATAGTGGTTTAGAGTTAGTTAAAATTTTGAATAATCATAAAAAAGTGGAACTTGTTTCTATTCACGCAACCAAGGAAGTGGGCCGACGATTGTCTGATGTGTATCCCTATCTGACAGGTGTTTGTGACTTAGAAATTGAAGCTTACAATGCGGAAAAGATTATGCAAAAGGCGGATCTGGTTTTCTTTGCCACACCTTCAGGAGTCGCTAGCTCGCTAGCAGAGGAATTTGTTCTGGCTGATTTTCCTATTATTGATTTGTCTGGTGATCATCGCTTGCCGGAAGATGTTTATCAAGAATGGTATAAAAAATCACCTGCTAAGCAGAGTGTTTTGAATAAATTTACATACGCATTATCAGAATATGCAGATGTGAAGGGTAAGAAATTTATTGCCAATCCTGGATGCTATGCGACAGCGACAGAGTTAGCCTTGATTCCTTTGGTGGCAGTTAGTTTGATTGAGACGGATAGTGTCATTGTGGATGCCAAGTCTGGTTTAACTGGTGCGGGTAAGGCTTTGAGTGAGTCTAGTCATTTTGTCAATGTTCACGATAATTACGTGACTTATAAACTCAATCATCATCAGCATATTCCTGAAATTGTTCAAACCTTGCAGACCTTTAATCCGGAAATGCCTGAGATTCAGTTTTCAACGTCGCTTTTACCAGTTAATCGCGGAATCATGGCTACGGTTTATTGTAAGTTGAAGAAGGACGTTACTGTAGCTGATGTGGCTTCAGCATTCACAAAGGCTTATGATGATAAACCTTTTGTACGTGTGCAAGATAATTTGCCAGAACTACACAACGTTATTGGATCGAATTTTACAGATATTGGCTTTGCCTATAATGAGAAAACCAATGTTCTGACAGTTATTTCGGTCATTGATAATTTGATCAAGGGTGCTGCTGGCCAAGCGGTTCAAAATCTCAACCTCATGCAGGGGTGGGATGAGACGGAAGGTTTGCTTCTGACACCGTCATACTTGTAGATGTAAGCATAGAGTTAGGAGAAAAAATATGAAAGTCATAGATGGAACAATTGCCAGCCCGCTGGGATTCTCAGCAGACGGGCTACATGCAGGATTTAAAAAGAGAAAAATGGATTTTGGTTGGATTGTCTCTGAAAAACCAGCCAGTGTCGCAGGAGTTTATACGACTAATAAGGTTATTGCAGCTCCTCTTATTGTGACCAAGACCTCAGTTAAAAAGGCTGGGAAAATGAAGGCCATCGTTGTTAACTCAGGTGTAGCCAATTCTTGTACAGGGACTCAAGGATTGGAGGATGCTTACACCATGCAGGAGTGGACCGCTGAAAAGCTAGGTGTTGAACCTGATATGATTGGTGTGGCTTCTACAGGGATTATCGGTGAGTTGCTACCAATGGATACGCTGAAAAATGGTCTTTCCAAGATAGTGGTTAATGGTAATGCTGATGATTTCGCCAAGGCAATTTTGACGACAGATACAGCGACTAAGACCATTGCTGTGACGGAGACTTTTGGACGTGATGTTGTGACTATGGCTGGTGTTGCTAAGGGTTCAGGCATGATTCACCCGAATATGGCAACCATGCTTGGGTTTATTACTTGTGATGCCAATATTTCTAGTGACACCCTTCAATTAGCCTTGAGCCAAAATGTGGAAAAGACCTTTAATCAGATTACAGTTGATGGGGATACATCAACTAATGATATGGTTCTTGTCATGTCAAATGGTTGCACGCTCAATGAAGAGATTCTGCCAGGTACACCAGAATTTGATAAGTTTTCAAAAATGCTTAATTTCGTGATGCAAGAACTGGCTAAGAAAATTGCCAAGGATGGTGAAGGTGCCAATAAACTCATCCAAGTTGATGTGGTTAATGCCCCTAATGCCCTTGATGCTCGTATGATGGCAAAATCTGTTGTCGGTTCAAGCCTGGTCAAAACAGCCATTTTTGGTGAAGATCCTAACTGGGGGCGTATTCTAGCTGCTGTTGGTTATGCCGGTGTGGACGTTCCTGTGGACAATGTTGATATTATGCTTGGCGGTCTGGCAGTCATGCTAGCCTCTAGTCCTGTGACCTTTGATGATGAGGAAATGAAAGACATCATGCATGAGGATGAAGTGACCATTACGGTAGATCTTCATGCTGGACATGAAAAAGGAACCGCTTGGGGTTGTGATCTTTCTTACGATTACGTTAAGATTAATGCCCTCTATCACACTTAGACTATCTAAGGAAAAGGAGTTAACTGATGACTACTGAATATATTGTAATTAAGATTGGTGGAGTAGCCAGTAAACAGCTAACTCCTGAGATACTGACCAGACTGTCAGAATGGCAGCAGGCTGGTCAAAAAATAATCATCATCCATGGGGGTGGTTTTGCTATTAATCAGCTGATGGAGGAGAATCATATTCCAATTCACAAGGTCAATGGTCTTCGTGTGACTGGTCAGTCAGATATGGCCTTGATTAGAGAAGCTTTGGTTGACATAGTTGGGAAAAACTTAGCAGGTGAGCTGACAACTGCAGGTTTGCCAGCCTATCAGGTCATAGATGAGCTTCCGGACCTTGTTCATGCTGATTTCTTAGATCAAGAGACTTATGACTTTGTGGGTGAGGTCAAAAACATCACCAATCAGACCTTAGTAGCACTCCTTTCTCAAGGCAAGATTCCCTTGATTCCTAGCTTAGGCTATAGTGAGCAGGGAGATTTGCTCAATATCAATGCGGATTACCTTGCTAGAGCTGTGGCAATTAGTCTAGGTGCCAAAAAACTTATCCTCATGACAGATGTCAAAGGAGTTTTAGAGAATGATCAGGTTTTAGATCATCTGAATCTTGTGGACGTTCATAAGAAAATAGATTCAGGTGTGATAACTGGGGGCATGATTCCTAAAATTCAAAGTGCTGTTCAGACGGTTGAATCTGGTGTTGAGCAGGTCATTATTGGTGATAACCTGACAGATGGTACCATAATCAAGGAGTAAACGATGACAAAATTATTTTCAAATTATAAACGGGCAGCGATTGATTTTGCTTCGGCACAGGGCAATTATTTGACTGATACAACTGGCAAGACCTACTTGGATTTTTCATCTGGTATCGGGGTAACTAACCTGGGCTATCATCCCTCTGTCAATCAGGCTTTGACAGAGCAGGTGGGTAAGATTTTGCACCAGCCTAATCTTTATCACAATCAGTTGCAAGAAGATGTTGCTGGACTTTTAATTGGTGACAAGGACTATCTAGCCTTTTTCTGTAATAGTGGTGCAGAGGCCAATGAAGCAGCCATAAAAATCGCCCGAAAGGCATCAGGCAAACAAGAAATCATTACCTTTCAAAATTCCTTCCATGGTCGAACGTTTGGATCCATGTCTGCCACTGGTCAGGATAAAATCAAACAAGGCTTTGGTGAAGGTGTGCCCCACTTTAGCTATGCTATTTTCAATGACATAGATAGTGTCAAGGCCCTAGCTAGTGACGAAACAGCGGCTATTATGTTGGAGTTGGTTCAAGGGGAATCAGGTGTTCAACCTGCTGATAAGGACTTTGTTAAGGCTTTGGCTGACTTTTGTAAGGAGACGGGTATTTATCTTATTGTAGATGAGGTTCAGACAGGACTTGGTCGTACTGGTAAGCTTTATGCTTATGAGCACTATGATATTGAACCAGATATCTTTACTCTGGCAAAAGGTTTGGCAAATGGGGTGCCAGTTGGTGCCATGCTTGCTAAGTCATCTCTTGGAGAAGCCTTCTCTTACGGAAGTCACGGCTCTACCTTTGGAGGAAATAAACTGGCTATGGCGGCGGCCAAAGCTACGCTTGAAGTTATGTTGGTCCCAGGTTTTCTAGATACTGCCCTTGAAAATGGAAACCAGTTACAAGCAAAATTGCAGGCAGCTTTATCTGATAAAGAGACGGTTACCACTGTACGTGGCTTGGGTTATATGATTGGGATTGAGACTACTGGCAATTTAGGAGAATTGGTCCAGTCGGCTCGAGATAAGGGGTTAATTGTCTTAACTGCAGGGACAAACGTGATTCGTCTTTTGCCACCAATCACCCTAAGTGATGCTGAAATTGAAAAGGGTGTGGCTCTCCTATCAGAAATATTTGACTAGAACATAAAAATCACTTGATTCTTGAATCAAGTGATTTCTTTTACTCATTGTCAGTATCAATCTCGCTGAGAAGTCCTTTAGCTGTTGTTGTTGGCAGAATACGGACACGATTAAGTGAGAGAAGACCATCCTTGGCACTGGCTAGCCCTTCGTTGGTTGTTAGTCCTAACTTGTAAGTTTTCTTAGCTAGGTCAAGTGTCGTTTGATTGTAGCGACCTGATGGGTAGGCAATGGTATTGACCTTGGTATTGAGTTTATTTTCAAGGAAGTCAATAGAATCCGTTAATTCAACCTTTTGTGTCGCCTTATCAGTGGTTGACAAATCGGGGTGATTAACCGTATGAGACTGGAAGCTCATACCGTGAGCCATCATTTCTTTCATCTGTTTGACGGTAAGATTTCCAGCATTTCCTTTCTTAACAAAGCCAGTGATCACATTATTGGTTGCTTTAGCCTTGTATTTTTTGAGAATAGGATAGGCAATGGTGTAGAAATCTTCGTTACCATCGTCAAAGGTCAGCCAGACAACCTTCTTAGTAGGTAGAGCGTTTTCAGTGAAGGCCTTATAGGCTTCTTCAGGCGTTAGGAAATAGTAACCTGCCTTTGACAAAGCCTTGATTTGTGCTTCGAAGAGGTCTGGGTCAACGATAAGGTTAGCGTTAGAAGCTTCGGATGGATCCATGACGTGTACCGCATGATACATGAGGATAGGGATTTGGACAGGATCGTCATAGGTTTTCCATTTAGCTGTCGTCTTAGACTGACTGGTCTGAGCCTGTTGTTGCTTGCTTTTCGACTGATTTGGTCGGTTAAGCATAAAGACTGCTAGTAAGCCAAGAAGGACAATATTTAGGAAAAGCAGAAGAAGGTTCAGTTTCTTTCTGTTAGCTTGAGTTGTTTTTTTCTTTTGAGAAGTCATTGTATCCCCTTTCAAATAGGTCTAGTTATTATTCTAACAAAAATGGGATGGAAATGCACAGAATTTTCAGTAAAAAGAATACTTGCCTCCTTAAATGGCAACAATATTCTGTCAATTCCGATAGAAATGTGGTACAATTAAAAAAATGT
Organism: Streptococcus sp. 23.2; assembly: GCF_016648665.1. Taxonomy (NCBI): domain Bacteria; kingdom Bacillati; phylum Bacillota; class Bacilli; order Lactobacillales; family Streptococcaceae; genus Streptococcus; species Streptococcus sp. 23.2. The sequence continues at coordinate 10,167 of NZ_JACLQJ010000022.1, read as the reverse complement.
ATGTTTTTAAGGAGAAATCGTAAATGTCTATTAAAATTGGATTGCTTGGCTTTGGTACAGTAGCTAGCGGTATTCCTTTCCTCTTGAAGGAAAATGGTGAAAAGGTTCTTGCAGCCTCACGTGACCAACTCGAAATTGCCAAAGTTTTGGTTAAAGATGACGAGGAAAAAAATCGTCTTATCGCTGCCGGAAACGACTACAATTTTGTCACAAATGTTGACGAAATCCTTAATGATGAAGAGATTCAAATCGTTGTTGAATTGATGGGTCGTATCGAGCCAGCTCGTACCTTCATCACAAAAGCACTTGAAGCAGGTAAAAACGTTGTTTCTGCTAACAAAGACTTGATTGCTACTCATGGAAAAGAGTTGATTTCTCTTGCCCAAGATAAGGGAGTGGCTTTCTACTATGAAGCTGCTGTTGCTGGTGGTATTCCAATTTTGCGTACTTTGGCTAACTCTTTGACGTCTGATAAGGTGACACGTATCCTTGGTGTGCTTAACGGAACATCTAACTTTATGATGACTAAGATGGTTGACGAAGGTTGGTCATATGAGGACGCTCTTAAGACTGCCCAAGAACTTGGTTATGCTGAAAGTGATCCAACTAACGACGTTGAAGGTATTGACGCTGCTTATAAAGCTGTTATCCTTAGCCAATTTGGATTTGGTGCCACAATTGATTTCGACGATGTGACTCACAAGGGGATTACAAACATCTCTACTGATGATGTAGCTGTTGCTCAAGAATTGGGTTATGTCATCAAATTGGTTGGTGATGTGCGTGAAGTAGAATCAGGTATCTCAGCAGAAGTGTCCCCAACATTCTTGCCAAAAAATCACCCACTTGCTAGCGTCAACGATGTCATGAATGCAGTCTTTGTTGAATCTATCGGTATTGGCGAATCAATGTACTACGGTCCAGGTGCTGGTCAAAAACCAACAGCAACATCTGTTTTGGCAGATATTATCCGTATTGCTCGTCGTCTTTCAGATGGCAATGTTGGTAAACCATTTAATGAGTTCCGTCGTGACTTGCCATTGGCTAATCCAGCAGATGTTAAGAGTAACTACTACTTTGCCCTTGATACGCCAGACGAAAAAGGTAAAATCCTTCACTTGTCTGAAATCTTCAACTCAGAAGATATTTCATTTGAACAAGTCTTGCAACAAAAAGCAAATGGCACAACAGCTCGTATCGTTGTGATTACACATGCTATGTCTAAGACACAACTTAAAGCTGTTACTGAAAAACTTGAAGCAGCAGAAGATTTCACAGTTGTCAACACATTGAAAGTTTTGTCTAACTAATTGATAAGCCCATACTGGTGCGTATAAGAAAGGTATTCAAGGAGAAAAGTCGCTGATGGCTTTCCTCCTTTTGGTGTATTATTATGAAAATTACTGTTCCAGCAACATCTGCCAATATTGGTCCAGGTTTTGACTCTGTGGGTGTTGCCGTTTCTAAATATTTGACAGTCGAGGTGCTTGAACCAGTGGATGCATGGCATATCGAACATGATTTGGGCGATATTCCTTCAGATGAAAATAACCTCCTCATTTCAACTGCCTTGCAAGTTAAGTCTGATTTGCAGCCCCATAAATTGGTGATGACATCAGATATTCCCTTAGCGCGTGGGCTAGGTTCTTCAAGTTCTGTTATTGTCGCAGGAATCGAGTTGGCCAATCAATTGGCAAACTTGCAGCTCTCAGACGATGATAAACTTGATATTGCAACCAAGATTGAAGGTCATCCGGACAATGTTGCCCCAGCTATTTTTGGGAATCTCGTTGTAGCCTCTTATGTGGATGAACATGTTAATAGCATCGTGACAGACTTTCCAGAGTGTGCCTTTGTAGCCTTCATTCCGAGCTATGAACTTAAGACATCTGATTCACGTGGGGTACTTCCAAGTGACCTGTCTTACAAAGAAGCTGTAGCTGCATCATCTATTGCCAACGTTGCCATTGCTGCCCTCTTTGCAGGCGATTTGGTTAAGGCAGGACATGCTATTCAAGGGGATATGTTCCACGAACGCTACCGTCAAAAATTGGTTAAAGAATTTGCGACTATTAAGGAATTGTCAGGTCAATATGGTGCTTATGCGACCTATCTTTCAGGCGCTGGCCCAACAGTTATGACCTTGACGCCAAATGATCAGGCTGAAGCTCTTAAAACGGCTATCGATGGTCTTGGTTTAGATGGTGAAACCTTCATCCTATCTGTGGATAAAGCAGGTGTTGTCGTTGACTAGAAAAAATCAAGGGCTACTCTTTGGTCTAGCCACCTATATTCAATGGGGATTTTTATCCCTTTTTTGGAAGCTTTTAGCAGGTGTTTCGGCTTATAACACCTTCTCGTGGCGGATTGTTTTTACAGTGGTGACTATGCTGACTTACGCCCTAGTCGCTAAGCAAAATACACGTTTCAAAAAGGAGCTTGTAGAACTTTGGCAAGATAAGAAAGCCTTGCTTCGTATGCTACTTGCTAGTTTTCTCATAGCAGCTAACTGGTTGATTTATATCTATGCTGTGGGTCATGGTCAAGCGACGCAGGCTAGCCTGGGCTATTACATTATGCCTATTGTTTCTATCCTGTTTGCCCTCATTTTTCTTCGTGAATCATTGAGTAGGACCATGTGGGCAGCAGTAGTATTGGCCTTTATAGGAGTACTGGTTCTTGTTGCCAATACAGGAAAACTTCCCATGGTTTCATTGGGGTTAGCTCTGAGCTTTGGTTTCTATGGTCTAATCAAAAAAGGGGTTAGACTCTCCAGTGACGTAGCCATGCTAGTAGAAAGCGGCTTGCTACTACCTTTTGTAGCTATCTATCTTGTTTTCTTTTCTCCAGAATCATTTTCTTCCTATTCGAGCATGGAAATGTTTCTCCTAGCCATATCCGGTGTGGTGACGGCCGTTCCATTGCTTTGCTTCTCAGAAGCAGTCAAAAGGGCGCCGCTTAACCTTATTGGTTTTATCCAGTATCTTAATCCTACGATTCAACTTCTCGTAGCCATCCTCATTTTTGGTGAGACGGTCAGCTTTGGAGAGTTGAAAGGCTTCCTCTTTATCTGGATGGCCATACTAGTCTTTGTAACTGGCCAAATAGTAACATTTCGTAGAAGTTCCTGATAGCTATCGGGAACTTTTTATAATGTCGACCTAAAAATGAGCCAAGTTTATCTGACAATTTTAGAACTTTAAGATATAATAGTAGTATTAGATTAAAATAGCGGAGAATTTTATGCGAAAAATGAAAAAGCTAGTGAGCTATCTGCTTCTGCTCGCTATCCCAGTTGCCATCGCTGCAGGTCTGTTTATCTTTAACGGTTCAGGTTACCGTTTGTCAGAAAAAGATGCAGCAGACATTGCTTACAAAAATGCAGGTGTCAAAACTTCTGAGATCTCTCAATCAACAGTTTCAAAAGCACGTTCTGGGCTTCACGGAAGTTATGAGATTAGTTTCACAACGTCAGACAACCATTTTGAGTATACGATTGACGGTCAGTCGGGATCTATTTTGAAACATAAGAGTGACCATCCAACATCTAAGGATGAGGATGATACTCAAAAAAGTGAAGAGCCTAAAGACGAGACTCAACCTAGCGAAAACAAGGAAGAGACAGCAGTATCTAAAGAAGCTGCGCAAACGACAGCTCTTAACCATGCTGGCCTAGCTGAAGGTTCTGTGACCAACTTGAAAACGGACTTGAAGACTGAAGGAGACGGTAAAGTCTACAATATCAGCTTTGATTATGCTGCTAGCGGTCTACGTTATAAATACGCGGTAAATGCTGATTCAGGAGCTATCGTAGCCTATACGACTGAGTATCTGACAGGGGCTGCGACTCCTGCTCAGTAGGTCGCAGATAGGGTGAAAAGCTCTCCTTATTATTGAGGAAAATCCTTGCAATTTCTCTGAAATGGTGTAAACTTAAAGTGAAAACGGTAACAGTAGTTGTAAAAGTTGCCGTAGAATCAAGGAGGCTTTGACCATGAAAGAATTCCAAGCATTTAAAGACACGCTTAGCAATAAGGCTCTCAAAGCCATTTACGAAGAAAGTAAATTGGAAGTTCAAGACGAAACAACTGAAGGTACAGAAGCCTTCTCACTAGCTTTGGCGACCCAAATGGCTATCAATCTACTCGAAAGCTATGAAAAATGGCTAAAAGAAGAAAGAGCTAAGGGAGATAAATAAGATGAAATCCTTGTCGAAAGACAGGGATTTTTCTAATGGAAAATAAAGTTATCTAGAATGTAGATGATCTGTCTTGAAATATCTATAATGCCATCATTCATGTACTCAAAAAAAATAAATGCTTTTACTTATGATAAATGAGCCATTTCTTGTGGAAAAGGTCACGATTTTAGCCGATGTTTTGTTACAATGGTTTCAGCAAGTTCCTTAAGAGAGGAGTAGAAAGATGATTTTCTTGGTGGTTAGGATAATTACTATGATGTTTGGGGGTATAGTTACTTACCTGCTATTGTGTTATTTTATTAGTCATACACAGTCCGAACATGTTTTAATAAGAGCACATCAAAGACGAGTTGCAGCTGGGAAAAGGCTCAAAGATGTTTGTGGGCTTGAATTAAAAGTTCATAAAGAACATTTTCAGAAGGATTTTGAAGGAAAGTGATGGTGAACTTCATGGAGTTAATTAAATCATTTCTTGTGGCGCCCTATTTTCTTGGGATGATTCTTGGTGGTGTGTTTTTAGGGATTTATGTGTTGATAGATAAGATTATTAAGAATCCGATAAAAGATATCAATTATTATAAAAAGTTTGTAGAATCTTACAAAGAAGAAGCAGATTTTTATAAAATGTCCTCCGAAGAGTATAAAACGATGGCAATAACTTACCGTAAGAGATATTTGGAAAGCCAAGCAAAGTTAGAACTTGTCATGAAAGGTAATAGTAGCCATTGAAAATTGTGAGGAAAAGTAGGACAGAGGACCTACTTTCAAATTCAAAAATCAATAAGATTTCCATCACAATTTCATTTGTCTTGGTCTTAAAATTGTGATAAAATAAGACCATTCAGAGGTGCTTTGAAGCCCATTTGTCACAGGAAGCGGTGGTACTGAGAAATCCGCACAAATGTCAAAGCTGGTTGCTGATGGTCAAATTGAATCAAGAAAGCTGTGAGTGGTTGTCACTCAAAATTGGGTGGTACCGCGGATACACATTCGTCCCTGTCATAGTTATGGCAGGGATTTTCTATAGCTTTTAAAGAACTAAGACCGAAGGTCACAGGTGGATTTAGAGATATCGATGCAGACGGAGCGCAAGCGAGGTCTACGTTCCTATCAGAGGAGGGTGACATGAAGCAATCTTTTGAGACCAGTAAATTGTACTATGGTTTTCCCATTTTTATCTTGGGTTACCAGGACCAGACACATGGCTATAATGTGACGACTTGTAGTTCTTCCTATAGTCTAGGAGATTGGCTCGTCATCGGGGTTGGTAGTGAGGAAAATGCGGCAGACCAGATTAAGCATTATCAGAAGTTCACAGTGAATATTCCTGATGAGAGTTTAATGCTTGAGATGGAGCAGGCTGGTTTTATTAGTCATCGTGAAAAGATTGCTAAATTCGGCTTAGATTTCCAACCTTCTAAACTGACACAAGCACCTATACTGGATGCTTGCCCAGTCGTATTGGATTGCCAGGTAGACAGAATTATTGAGGAAGATGGTATCTGTCATATCTTTGCTAAGATTCTAGACCGTCTGGCTGAATCTGATTTGTTGGATGACAGGGGACATTTTAAAAATGACCGCTTTGCACCGACTTACTTTATGGGAGATGGTTATAAACGTGTCTATCGCTATCTAGATGACCGAGTCGACCCCATGGGAAGCTTCATCAAGAAAGCGAGGAAGAAGGATGACAAAAGCTGAATTGCCAGAACGAATCGAAACGAAGCGTCTGGTCTTACGAGTTCGAACAGTGGCGGATGCAGAGGCAATTTTTGACTTTGCCAGTCGTCCAGAAGTCTCCTACCCAGCTGGTTTTCCACCCGTCAAGACCTTGGAAGATGAAATCTATTACCTAGAACATATCCTTCCCGAGCGCAATCAAAAAGAAAATCTTCCAGCAGGCTATGGGATTGTGGTCAAAGGGACTGATAAGATTATCGGCTCTGTTGATTTCAACCATCGCCACGAAGACGATGTGCTTGAGATTGGCTATACCTTGCATCCAGATTATTGGGGCCGAGGTTATGTACCAGAAGCAGCGCATGCTTTGATTGATTTAGCTTTTAAAGAACTGGTGCTTCATAAGATAGAATTGTCTTGCTTTGGCTACAATATCCAAAGTCAACGAGTTGCGAAAAAATTAGGATTTACCCTTGAAGCTCGCATAAGAGACCGCAAGGATACCCAAGGCAACCGCTGTGATGATTTGAGATATGGCTTGCTGAAGAGTGAGTGGGAGAGTTTAAGTAATGTTTAGTGGTCATTCAATCGTTACTATTAATAATTATGATTTAATTCAGGTTTCTGATATTAAAAATTATTCTGCAAATTTCAATCCACACTTATATTTTATTTTAGGTATACCTAGATGGTATTTTAAAAAAGTTAGGAGTTGTTTTTTTGATAGGACAAAAGTAAAATATACAGTTATAAGTGAAGATGGAACTGAGTATTCTAATACTTTCCGACTTACGGATAAAAAGGGCAACTTGCTTAAAATTAATAAACTTGAAATTTCAAGAGATTCGCTTTTTTTAACTATAAATGGAACAGAAAAATATTCTGCAACAAATATTATGTTAAATAATAAAAATTTTATACCAGCTTTTAAGATACTATATATAGGGCAAGCAAAAGGTAATGATTTTAATAGATTTGCTCAAGATAGATTGAAAAGTCATTCTACTCTTCAAAATATCTTATCGCAGATAATTGACTCTAGAATCATATATGATATTAAAGTACTTCTGTTATCAACAAGTGAAGTTAAAGTTGCTACTACTATGGATTCCGGTAAGTTTGCTACAATATCTGCGGAAGAAATATTAGATTTTCCTGATGAATCTAGTCACATAAATCTAGTTGAAGCAAAATTAATTAATTATTTTAAACCTGAATTTAACGAAAAATTCAAAAATTGGTATGTTCCTGAGGAGCATCACAAGTCCTATGATGATTATTATAAAAAGAAATTTAATTCTATGGTAATCACTTTTGAAAATTTATTGCCATGTTCTTTCTATACAGATCATGTTAAACATTTTACAGTACCGTTTGAAATTATAGACTATTCGATAATTGGGAGTGAAAATTTTTTTGAATCTGTGATAGAACAGTATATTAATTCGAAGGAGAAACAAAAATGAAACAACTTTCACCTAAATACAATCCAGCCGAGGTTGAGGCTGGTCGTTACCAAAAATGGCTTGACGAAGATGTTTTCAAGCCTTCAGGCGATAAAAAGGCTAAGCCTTATTCAATCGTTATTCCACCACCAAACGTAACCGGTAAACTTCACCTTGGTCACGCTTGGGATACGACTTTACAGGATATCATCATCCGTCAAAAACGCATGCAAGGTTTTGATACACTTTGGCTTCCTGGTATGGACCACGCTGGGATTGCCACTCAAGCTAAAGTAGAAGCTCGTTTGGCTGAAGACGGCATCTCTCGTTATGACCTTGGTCGTGAATCTTTCTTGACTAAAGTCTGGGAATGGAAAGACGAGTATGCGTCAACTATCAAGCAACAATGGGGTAAGATGGGTCTTTCTGTAGATTACTCTCGTGAGCGTTTCACCCTTGACGAAGGTCTTTCAAAAGCGGTTCGTAAGGTTTTTGTAGAGCTCTACAAGAAAGGTTGGATTTACCGTGGTGAATTTATCATCAACTGGGATCCGAAAGCCCGTACAGCCCTTTCTGATATCGAGGTTATTCACAAGGATGTCGAAGGTGCCTTCTACCACATGAACTACATGTTGGAAGATGGTTCACGTGCCCTTGAAGTGGCAACAACACGTCCTGAAACTATGTTTGGGGATACTGCTGTAGCGGTTAACCCAAACGATGACCGTTATAAAGATTTGATTGGTAAAAATGTTATCTTGCCAATCTTGAACAAGCCAATCCCAATCGTTGGCGATGAGCACGCAGACCCTGAATTTGGTACTGGTGTGGTGAAAATCACTCCTGCCCACGACCCTAACGACTTCTTAGTTGGTCAACGTCATAACTTGCCACAAGTCAATGTCATGAACGATGATGGTACCATGAATGAATTGGCTGGTGAATTCAACGGTATGGACCGCTTTGAAGCTCGTAAGGCTGTTGTTAAGAAATTGGAAGAAATCGGTGCGCTTGTTAAGATTGAGAAGATGACCCACTCAGTTGGTCACTCAGAGCGTACTGGAGTTATGGTTGAGCCACGCTTATCTACGCAATGGTTCGTGAAGATGGATCAATTGGCTAAGAACGCTATTGCCAACCAAGACACAGATGATAAGGTAGAATTCTACCCACCTCGTTTCAACGATACCTTCCTCCAATGGATGGAAAATGTCCATGATTGGGTTATTTCTCGTCAGCTCTGGTGGGGTCACCAAATCCCTGCCTGGTACAATGCTGAGGGTGAAATGTACGTCGGCGAAGAAGCTCCAGAAGGTGACGGATGGAAACAGGATGAAGACGTCTTGGACACTTGGTTCAGTTCTGCCCTTTGGCCATTCTCAACCATGGGCTGGCCTGATGTCGACTCAGATGACTTCAAACGTTACTTCCCAACTTCAACCCTAGTAACAGGTTACGACATCATCTTCTTCTGGGTGTCTCGTATGATTTTTCAATCATTGGAATTCACTGGCCGTCAACCATTTCAAAACGTTCTGATCCACGGTTTGATTCGTGACGAGCAAGGACGCAAGATGTCGAAATCTCTCGGAAACGGGATTGACCCAATGGATGTTATTGAGAAATACGGTGCTGATGCCCTTCGTTGGTTCCTTTCAAACGGTTCTGCACCAGGTCAAGACGTGCGTTTCTCTTACGAGAAAATGGATGCGTCTTGGAACTTCATTAACAAAATCTGGAACATCTCTCGTTACATCCTCATGAACAATGAAGGATTGACCTTGGATGTGGCGCGTGAAAATGTAGCTAAAGTGGCTGCTAGTCAAGCAGGTAACGTGACAGACCGTTGGATTCTTCACAACCTCAACGAAACGATTGGAAAAGTCACTGAAAACTTTGACAAGTTCGAATTTGGTGTGGCTGGTCACATCCTCTACAACTTCATCTGGGATGAGTTTGCGGACTGGTATGTTGAGTTGACTAAGGAAGTGCTATACAGCGACAATGAGGACGAAAAAGTCATCACTCGTTCGGTTCTTCTTTACACTTTGGACCAAATCTTGCGTCTTCTTCATCCAATCATGCCATTCGTGACTGAGGAAATCTACGGTCAAATCTCTGAAGGAACAATCGTGACGGCGGAATACCCAGTGGTTCGTCCAGAGTTTAAAAACGAAGAAGCAGCAGCCGGTGTTGAAGCTCTTAAAGATGTGATTCGCTCCGTTCGTAACTCACGTGCAGAAGTGAACGTAGCGCCAAGTAAACCAATCACTATCTTGATCAAGACAAGCGACAGCAAGCTCGATGCTTTCTTTAATGATAATGTCAACTACATCAAACGCTTCACAAACCCAGAACACTTGGAAATTGCAGCAGATGTCGAAGTGCCTGACTTGGTTATGTCAAGCATCATTACAGGTGCAGAAATCTACTTGCCACTCGCTGACCTTCTTAATGTCGAAGAAGAATTGGCTCGTCTTGAAAAAGAATTGGCCAAATGGCAAAAAGAACTCGACATGGTTGGTAAGAAACTTAGCAACGAACGCTTCGTAGCCAATGCCAAACCAGAAGTCGTCCAAAAAGAACGCGACAAACAAGAAGATTACCAAGCTAAATACGATGCGACAGTAGTGCGTATTGAAGAAATGAAGAAATTGGTGAAATAAACAAAGAAGCACGGCGGAATGCCGTGTTTTTTAAGCTCTTTGTCAACTGTGGTGCTTCACAAAAAAATTCTGGTGATGTGTCGTGATTTAAATATAATCATAACCACCCGTCTAACGGGTGGTTTGATCAAGGGCTATAAGCCCATAATACCAGCCAGCGCCTAAAGACGCT
>NZ_JACLQJ010000021.1:0-29736 GCF_016648665.1 Streptococcus sp. 23.2 | reverse complement strand
GTTCGCCACCCCTTCCGAAGCAGCTTATTTATAATATCATCTCTGACTTATCTTGTCAATAACTTTTTTAAAGTTTTTTTCAAACTTTTTTCAGTTACTGAACAATTTCCTTGAGACTTTATTAGTCTATCAAGTTTGTGAACCAATGTCAATACTTATTTTCTATGCAATAAGTGAAAGCAAAAAGAAGATCTCTAGTATCTCCTTTTTTCATTTTTTATAGAGCTGCTCGCATGCGTGCTTGTGAATTTTCGACATTTCGTATTGAGCGCGGTAAGAACGCACGGATGTCATCTTCTTTATAACCCACTTGCAATCTCTTATCATCAATTAAGATTGGACTTTTCAAGATTCTTGGGTTTTCTTGAATCAAATCAATCACTTCACTAACACTGAGCTCGTCGATATCACAATTTAGAGCTTTAGCATAGCGATTTTTTGATGAAACAATGCTCTCAACACCATTCTCTGTTTTTGATAGGATGTTTAAGATTTCTTCTTTTGTAAGTGGTTCTTTACCAAGGTTTTGTTCTTTATAAGGAAGTTGATGGTTGTTCAACCATGTTTTTGCTTTTTTACAACTTGTACAACTTGAGATTGTATAAATCTTAATCATGTTAATTCTCTCTTTCTGTCACATGATACTATTATCTTATCATTGTCCTTAGTTTAAGAAATCGGTCTAGCGACCTATTTTGAATCTAAGGGGACTTTTTCAATTATCATAGATCTTTTTTTGCTTAGATTAAATCAAAGAGAAAAAGAGCTCTTAGGCTCTTTTACACTTATTCTTCAATTTCAATGGTTGAATCAAGGTCTAAAACAAGTTCATCAGATGTTTCTTCAACTTGTGCCTCTTCAACACTATCCTCTTCATCTGGTTCAATCAAACCATAGTGTACACGTACTTTATGATCAATTTCTTCAAAAATATCTGGATGATCTGCCAAATATTTTTTAGCATTTTCAGATCCTTGACCAATCTTCTCTCCATTATATGAGAACCATGCTCCGGCTTTTTGAATAATTCCTAAATCACTAGCGATTTTTACAAGCTCACCTGTTTGTGAAATCCCTTCACCATACATAATTTCGACAAAGGCTTCTTTAAATGGTGGGGCAACCTTGTTTTTGACAACCTTGATTTTAGTTTCCTTACCAACATTTTGGTCTTTTTTATCACCAGTCCCTTTGATTTGCGTATTTCCACGTACATCAAGACGTACTGATGCATAGAATTTCAAAGCACGTCCACCAGGGGTCGTTTCTGGATTACCAAACATAATACCAACTTTTTCACGCAATTGGTTAATGAAGATAGCAATTGTTTTTGTTTTATTAATAGATGCAGATAGCTTACGCATGGCTTGACTCATCATACGCGCTTGAAGTCCAACATGACTGTCACCAATATCTCCATCAATTTCTGCACGTGGTACCAAGGCCGCAACTGAGTCAACAACAACCAAATCAACTGCACCTGAGTCAATCAGCTTACCTGCAATTTCGAGACCTTGCTCACCTGAATCAGGTTGTGACAAAAGAAGCTCATCGATATTAACACCTAGGGCTGCCGCATAAGCAGGGTCAAGGGCATGCTCTGCATCGATAAAGGCAGCGATTCCGCCTTCTTTTTGTGTCTGAGCAACAGCATGGAGGGCTACAGTCGTTTTACCTGATGATTCTGGTCCGTAAATTTCGATAATACGACCTTTAGGATAACCACCTGCACCAAGAGCAATATCCAAAGCTAGCGAGCCTGAGCTCATAACCTGAACCTTCTGCTCTGCACGCTCACCAAGACGCATAACTGCACCCTTACCAAAATCTTTTTCAATATTCTTCAAAGCATCATCAAGTGCTTTACGACGCTCATCTCCAAATTTCTTTGTAATTTCTTCTGTTTTCTTTGTTTTCTTAGCCACTTATTTTCCTCTTCTTTCTATAGTTAAGACAAACTTAAATCAAGTTGTCTCTTGTAATAAAGCTTGGCGAACTAGGTTAAAGGCATAGAGGGTACTAATATATCTAACATCAGAACGACTTCTTCCACCTATAACAACCTTGATTGACCTTACTTGATTCCTATCAGCAATACCAATAAATACTGTACCTGCTGGGTGTCCTTCTAATGAATCTGGTCCAGCTACACCGGTAAGTGCAATTCCGTAATCGCTATCTGTTTTAGCTCGGGCACCTTCAGCCATTTTTTCTGCAGTAAAATGACTGACAACACCATGTTCTTCTAGTTGCGACAAGGGAATATCCAACATTTTAGATTTTTCTTCAATGCTGTAAGTAACAAAGCCGCCTTTAAATACTTGTGAGGCTCCTGAAAAATCAGCAATACTAGCCTGAAATAAACCTGCTGTTAGGCTTTCAGCTGCAGTGATAGTCTTGCCATGGTTCTTAAGCAAACGGAAAGTTTCAAAGGCTAAACTATTAGACTCTCCATATCCATAAATAAAATCAGATAAGGATTTGCTATCTAGAGTTTTAGTAGAACGAATTTGTTTTTCTAAAACATCTAGTTTTTGATTTGCTTCTTCTCGTGAAGAAGCCTTTGTTGACAAGCGAAGTGTTACTTCCCCCACTTTAGCGTATGGAGCTATGGTTGGATCTGTTTGGTTAACAATAAAATCCTTCAGAATAGTCACCAATTGACTTTCTCCAACGCCAAAGAATCTTAGGACTCTCGAATAAAGACTTGCGTGATTCTCAGTAAGTGCTGGAACAAGTTCTTGATTCACCATAGGTTTAAGTTCACTTGGTGGCCCAGGTAGGACTACATAGGTCACCCCTTGAGTAGTAATGACACCTCCAACTGCAAGACCTGTAGGATTTTGCAAGGGGATAGCCCCCTCAACAATTTGCGCTTGACGTTCATTATTAGGCGTTCGTGTGTGTTTAGGGCGAGTAGCAAAGAAACTGTCCAGCTTTTTACTTGCCTCCTCATCAAAAACAAGTTTTTTTCCTAAGAACTTAGCTAGGGTTTGCTTGGTTAAATCATCCTCCGTAGGGCCAAGTCCACCACAAAGTATGACTAAGTCACTACGTTTACTAGCTTGGTCTAGAACTGAGAGTAGGCGTTTTTCATTATCACCTACTGCGGTGTGAAAATACACATCGATTCCTAGTTCAGCTAGTTTCTCAGATAAAAATTGGGCATTGGTATTGGTGATTTGCCCGGTTAGGATTTCGGTTCCTACTGCAATCAATTCAGCTTTCATTGGTTCACCTATATTACTATTCGTAAAATAATCTCAAAAACATGTTCGTTTATAAACTAACATGTTTTTCTCGTCTTGTCAATCAAATCTACTCATTTATTTGAAGTCACAGTTATTTTCATGATCATTCACAAATCCTGCGGCTTGTAAAAATGAATATATAGTAGTCGGTCCTAAAAATTTGAACCCTCTCTTTTTTAAATTTTTGGCAATCTGTTGGGATAAATCAGTTGATGATGGGACGTCCTTATATGTTGGAACATTATTTATCAAGGGCTTTCCGTCAAAGAACTGCCAAAAATAATGGGACAGGGAGCCAAATTCATCTTGGAGTTTTAGTACTTGTTTGGCATTATTTACGGTTGCTTCTAGCTTAAGTTTGTGACGAATAATATCCGGATTTTGAAGCGCTTCTTCAAGTTCACTTAGGCTAAACTGGGCAACACGCTCAATATCATAGTTATGAAAAACACGATTAAAGGACTGACGTTTATTTAAAACAGTTAACCAAGAAAGTCCTGACTGATAACTTTCTAAACAAAGTAGCTCAAAAAGTTTTTGATCGTCACCAATAGGGTTCCCCCACTCCTTGTCATGATAATCACAATATAATTTATTGTTTGTTGGTACCCAACGACAACGATTGACCATTGCTTACCTCATTTCATCAACATCTTAAGAGCTGATTTAATGTATTGCTCTGCCGTTTCATTAGTACCTTCGAAGAAGGCTTTGATTTTCTTAAGTTCTGCAGCTTTATAACCAAGAGCTAGCAAAGCTTCCATAGCCTCATCCAACTGATGATTTCCTTCAGGTTGACTTGGTGTCGTCTTGGTCGTTTCTGTTGGTAACTCTGCAAATTTCCCGGCCAAGTCCAAAACCATTTGCTGGGCTGTCTTTTTACCAATCTTTGGAAACTTCATCAGGTACTTGATGTCACTATTATCAATGGCAGCCACCAAGCCTTGATTATCATCTACAGCAACAATGGCTAGAGCAGTCGTCGGACCTATTCCAGAAACTGAAATAAGCTTAAGGAAGACCTCTTTCTCATCTTCAGTATGAAAACCAAAAAGAAGGTGGGCGTCATCCCTAATAACCTGATGAAGGTAGACTTGGATAGTCTGATTCATCTGGTCAGAAAAACTATATGGGTTCGCTACAGTGACAATATAACCTAAGCCGTTTGCTTCTATAACAATATACTTGGCGGTAATTTTCACTAGAGTTCCCTTGATGTAATCATACATAGCGTGTGATTTCCTTTCTCGTTCGTTTCTTCAATGGATTGCTTTGTTATTTTATACTTATAAGATAATTGTCTTGAGTGTTTATTTTGTCATCTCAAGCACTGCTGTACTATTGTAACAAAAAATCCACTCGAAAGTGGATTATGTTTGCTCTATTTTAAGGATGACTACTCGTCTTTAAAGTATCTGTAATCATCTTCAAGCCTAATAGAATATATGTTACAAGACCTAAAGTAAAGGCAATGCTAGAAACATTTACTAGGGCATTCTCCAAACTTGGTCGACCTAACCAAGCCAAAATATAGAAAATCAAGCTAGTCGCTAAAAATGTTAAGCCAACAAGTAAAAAGTGTTTATTAGTTTTTGTTAGGTGTCTCATCACTCTACCTCCTAACTTAAAAATCAGTCAATCATCCTACAATGATGTGCTAAAACATTAGAAGATCCCTTGTCTTCACCACTATTATAAATCTAACATTCCTATTCGTAAAGTAAGACGAAAAAAAAGTTTTAATACTTCCCTAGGTCACGTAGACTCGTATGATTTTCTTGAATTCGACGGAACATTTTTTCCATATCAGACTTTGTAAAGTTGACAAGTACAGGACGTCCGTGAGGGCAATTGTAGGGGTTTTTACACTGTGCAAGCTGTACTAGAAGGTCACGCGCAGAGTAATCATCAAGAGCATGATTGGCCTTGATTGAACGTTTACAACTCATCATGATGGCTAACTCTGCACGGTAGGTCTTGACAGACACTTCATTCGTCAAAAGAAGCATGTCGCACATCTCATAGACTGCAGATTCAATCTCTTCTTCCTTCATCCAGATAGGATGTTCACGAAGAATGAAGGTGTTATTCCCATAAGGCTCTAAATAGATACCAACCTGGTTAAGAAGAGGCATTTTTTCTTGTAAACTAATGTAGTCTGAACCTGAAAATTCAAAGAGATAGGGAACCAAAAGCTGCTGTAAACTGCTGTCAACCTCACCAATCTTTTCGCGATAGTACTCATACTTGACACGTTCTTGGGCAGCATGCTGGTCAATGATGTAAAGTCCGCCTTGTCCTTGCGCAAAGAGATAGGTTCCATGCATTTGACCAAAAAACTCTAATTCAGGGAAGGTTGATGTTTCCTCATTGTCCAGAGTTTCAAGCATGCGCTTCATTTTCGACTTGTTTTTATAATCAAGTTTTTCGTGTTCGCTATCACCTTCATCTACTGAACGTTGTGCCTGTTTAACAGAAGGTTGCGGTTTATTTTCTACCGATGAAACTGGTGACTCTGATACAAGAGGTTTGATATCTTCTTGGACTGTCTCTGGTTTGACAAAGAAATCATTACGACTGCTATCGTAGTAAAGATTGGTTTGTTTGAGTGGAAGACTGGTTTGAACTGGCTTAGCTGCACCTCTGGTACTAGACTTGGCTAGATTTTCAAGGGCATCAGGAATCAAATCCTGCTCTCTAAGGCTTTGAGCAATGGCTGAGCTGATAAGGGCCATGAGCTCTTTTTCTTTAGAGATACGTACTTCCTGCTTTGTTGGGTGAACATTGACATCGGCCAAGTAAGGATCAATCTGAATATCAATAACTGCAATAGGGAAGCGTCCTACCATGAGTTTAGAGCCATATCCATCAAAAATAGCACGGTTAAGCAGGAAGTTTTTAATATAACGTCCGTTAATGAGAATCGTGATGTAGTTACGATTTGCACGGGTCAACTCAGGGAGACTAACATATCCAGAAACTTCAAAATCAAGGTCAGAATTTGAAATCTCCACCATTTTTTTAGCCGTTGTCAAACCATAAATACCAGCAATAGCTTGACGGAGGTCTCCAGTACCTGATGTCTGTGTCAACTGACGACCATCATTAAGCAAGGTAAAGGCAACCTCGGGATGAGCTAGACTTAGACGATTGACAACATCGACAATATGAGCCAACTCAGCCTGTAAACTCTTCATATACTTGAGACGAGCTGGGGTATTATAAAATAGGTTTTCAACGGTAATCTTTGTTCCAACTGGTGTTGAAATAGGGTCCTGACTCTCAATTTCTCCACCTTTAGCAACCAGTTTAGTCCCATAGGCTTCTCCATCCGCTGCTGTCACAATGGTAAGATGACTGATAGAAGCTATTGATGGCAGGGCCTCACCTCGAAAACCAAGAGTTCGAATACGAAAGAGGTCTCCTTGATTTTTGATTTTACTTGTTGCATGACGGCGCAAACTCATAGCTACATCAGATTGAGCCATTCCTTCGCCATTGTCTGTGATTTGAATTTTTGAGAGGCCTGATTCTTCAACTTCAATAGTAATCTGGGTGCTGCCTGCATCAATAGCATTTTCCACTAGCTCTTTAACTACACTAGCTGGTCGCTCTACGACCTCTCCAGCAGCAATCTGATTGGCTAGAACTTCAGGCAATTCGATGATTTTTGACATAATTATTTTTTCTCCCTTCTAAAAGGTTGATAAATTCACTGGTGCTGACTGTTACTTATGCTTACTGTAAAGCCACAACTCACACACAACTGTTAGCCAAGATAAGGCTGTGGCTATAACAATCATATCCCCATGACGAAGGTTGAACCAAATGAGCCCAGAAAAAATCAAGAGGTAGATGATTTGGAAAATCCATTGGTAGGTTTTAGGCGAGCTTGTAGAATCCATAAACTGCTTAACAAAGAAATAAAGCAAGAGCAGGTTCAGTGTTAGTGCCTTTTCAAAAGGTGTAAAAAAACTCAAAATCAGACTGCAGGCAAGAAAAATTCCTGCTAACCATTTCATTATAGATTTCATGTGATTACCTCGTCAGTACGTTTTCATTAAGTATAGGGGTTTTCTAAAATATTTTCAACCACTTAGACACCATATAGGACCACATAGACAAACGCTATTGCTGTGGGCTAGTAAATAGTGTTTAATAAAGGTGTGAAAGGGAGGAGGCCTCCTCAATTACCAATAAGAAAGGATAGTTATGAAAATAAAAGTTCAGATTGACTCGGTATTCCAAGAAGAAATGTTGCAGATTCAGGCACCTAGTCGGACGCCCAAGATTCAGCAAGTGGTCGAGTTTGTCGAATCTTTGGATGATAACCAACGACTCAAAGGAAAAAAAGATGGCGAAACTTATCTCATCGAGCCTAATGCTATTTCCAGAATTTACATCGAAAATCGCCAAGTTTTAGCTGAAACTATTCTAGGAGAGTACCACTTAGGCTTACGTCTCTATCAAGTTTTAGAAAAACTGCCATCTTACTTTATCAAAATCTCACAATCAGAGATTGTCAACCTCAAAGAAATTGAACGCTTCAACATTACCCCTAACGGCCTCGTTGAAATTCACCTTAAAAACAAGGAAACCACCTACTCATCACGCCGTTACCTCAAAGCAATAAAGGAGAAATTACAATGAAAAAGCAACTTTTTAAATCAGGCACAAAGGGCATCCTTATCGGACTTGCCGTATCCATGATTATGTCTCTTATCTGGGCACCAAGCTACATGCCTCTAAATCCTCACTCAGCCATTGGACAATGGATGACGTCACATCAGGTTCACGGATCTATGGTATTAGCCTACTGCCTCATCACTTGGTTTGCTATCGGTATCCTTTTTGAAATCGCTAGTTATATTTTCCGTAAGGCTGAGTGGAGTTTGCTTCGTGCAACCCTCACTCACTACGCCTTGACCTGTCTAGGTTTCATTCCACTAGCTACCCTCAGCGGATGGTTCCCTCTACGTTTGACTTTCTACTTGGAGCTAGTCATTGAATTCAGCCTTATCTATCTGCTCGTTTGGGTCTTCTCTTATTGGAAAATGAAAAAGGATATTGAACAACTCAACCAAGAATTGAAACACCTATAAAAGACAAGAAGCCTGTCAATTGACAAGCTTCTTTTATAGTTTCTGTTTTAAATCTGCTACAGCCATCATGACTTGCATAGGTGTCATGTTGTAAATATCTAAATCACGCAACTCTTGAAGAACTGGATTTTCAGTAAAATCATCAAAGAGAGAGATTTGCTCGTTGACATGCGTTTCAGTGGCAGGCTTCTCTTGAGGCGATACCTTTTCCTGAGGTTGGATGGTAACTGTATCGCCCTCTAGTTGTGTCAAGATGGTGTCAGCACGTTCCAGTAAATCTGCTGGTAAACCTGCAATCTTAGCCACATGAATACCATAAGATTTGTCAGCTGGGCCATCGACAATTTTGTGAAGGAAAGTCACCTCACCATCCTTTTCAAGTGTCGCCACATGAACGTTGACAAGGTGTGTCAAACTGTTTGACAAGGCTGTCAACTCATGATAATGGGTCGCAAACATGGTCTTAGCCCCCACCTTGTCATGAATAAACTCAATGATAGACTGGGCCAGAGCCATACCGTCATAGGTGGCTGTCCCACGCCCCAACTCATCAAAAATAATCAAGGAATTAGGTGTCGCCCGCTTAATAGCCTGGTTAGCCTCCATCATCTCAACCATGAAGGTCGACTGCCCTGAAATCAGGTCATCTGCAGCACCAATACGTGTATAGATAGCATCAAAAACTGGCAAGTCAATACTATCTGCTGGCACGTAAGACCCCATCTGAGCCATAACTACTGACAAGGCTAACTGACGCATATAGGTGGATTTACCACTCATATTTGGTCCTGTGATGAGCTGAATATTGGTCTGACTATCAAAGGTAATGGTGTTTGGAATGTATTCTTGAACGCCCATAACCTTCTCAACCACTGCATGACGGCCTTGATCAATAACAATACGATGCTCATCATTGAAAATAGGGCGAACATAATGATTGGTCTCTGCTACAACAGCTAGACTCTGAAGCACATCGACTGTCGCAATAGCCTTAGCCAAAGATTGCAAACGGTCAATATAGCGTTCAACCTGCTCACGGACACGCATGAAAATATCATACTCTAGCGTTGATGATTTTTCACGCGCCTCAAGCATCTCACCTTCAATTTTAGCCAATTCAGCAGTTCCAAAGCGCTCTGAATTTTTCAGAGTTGCCTTGCGGAAGAAATGGTCAGGAACCAAGCTAAGGTTAGAGTTGGTCACATGGAAGTAATAACCATCTTTACGGTTATAATCAATCTTTAGTGTTGTAATACCAGACGCTTCACGTTCTTTAGCTTCGATATCTGCGATCCATGAGGTTCCCTCACTCATCACCTTGCGATACTTGTCCAAGGTCTCATCAAAACCAGCACGGATAATGCCACCTTCTGTAATGGTTGCAGGGGCATCAGGATCAATAGCCGACCGAATCAAACTCTCTAATTCTGGCAGAGCATCTAACTCTTGTAAAAGACGTGACAAGGCATCGTCATTAAAAGACTCCAAAATCGCCTTAATAACCGGTACTTGAGCCAAAGTATGACCTAGCTGAATCAAATCTTTTGGATTAGCCTTGCCAAAGGAAACACGACTGGCCAGGCGCTCAATATCGTAAACACCTTTTAGACTCTCAGTTAAGTCACTACGCTCAAAGAAATTGTCCAAGAAAACTTGGATAATATTCTGACGCTCGGTGATAGTGGCTTGATTCACTAACGGACGATCAATCCAAGTTCGCAAGAGACGCATTCCCATAGCTGTCTTGGTTTCATCCAAGAGCCAGAAAAGAGATCCGTGTTTCTTGCCCGTTCTAGCATTTTCTAGTAAATCCAAACTTGACTTGGTCGCATAGGACATCTGCAAGTAATCCTTAATCTCATAGTGCTGAGCCTTTTGTAAATGACTGAGCTCTCGCATCTGAGTACGATGAACATACTGGAGAAGTTTACCCGCCACACTGCTTTCCAAATCTGTCAAGCTAGTGTCAATTAAGTGGACATCATCGTAAACCTCTGTTTCCTTGGAGAGAAGCAGGTTGAGTTGCTTGACCAAAACTTGTTCATCAGCTTCAGGTAAATCATACCCAACGACTACTTCACGTGCCTTAAGATTCTGAATTTCACTGCAAACTGAACTAAAATCATCCAACTCTGTCGCAAAAAATTCACCCGTTGATACATCCATATAGGCCAGGCCGAATCGACTTCCAACCTTGTCAATGGCTACTAAGAAATTGTTGGCATTATCAGGTTTAGAGCTGTCAACCACTGTCCCTGGCGTGATAACCTGAACTACCTCACGCTTAACCACGCCAACAGCCTGTTTAGGGTCCTCCATCTGCTCAGCAATGGCTACTTTGTAGCCCATCTCAACCAAGACATCAATATAGGCTTGAGCCGAATGATAAGGAACACCTGCCATAGGAATGGGATTATCTGCGTTCTTATTACGACTGGTTAGGCTAATTTCCAAAATTTGAGCAGCCTTAACGGCATCATCGTAAAATAATTCGTAAAAATCCCCCATCCGAAACAGCAAAAAAGCATCTGGATAATTTTCCTTGATATCCAAATACTGCTGCATTCCTGGAGATATTTTTTCCTTAGCCATGTCTTAACTCCTCGTTAATCTTTTCTTCGATAGACTTGGTCACATATTGAATCAAGTCACTGGCATCCTGCATCTTTTGACGGTAATCCTGAACAATGGGCAAATTTTCCAACTCATTCTGAATCAAATCTGCCTGCTCACCTGCCTCCTCATAGGCACGTTGTTTCTCAATTTTTTGAAAAAGCACCGCTTCTTGTTGATAAGCCTTCATCTGTCCAGCCATAGAACTAATCTGAGGGATCTGTCCAATAGCTTTCTCAGCCTCTTGAAAAGCAAGAACCGCCTCATGGTGTTTGAGGAGGTCGATTAACTCTTCTTTGGCTTTTTGGAAATCCTGATGGGGAGTCTTCATCAGTGAAACTCACTTTCCAATCTTTCAGCAACCACTGCGTCCTTACAGATTACCAATAGGGTATCTGCGCCAGCAACGGTTCCTAAAATTTCAGGATTGCCGTCACTATCAATCAGGTTAGCCAAAACATCTGCTTCACCCAATTCTGTATGGAGAACCAGCATAAACTGGGCACGGGAAACTGATTTGACATAGTCCTTAACCGTAGGATCCAAACTTGAAAGCACATGCTCAGACAAACTATAGTAAAGTTTACCTTCCTCATCACGAAGCTTCAACAGGCCAATCTCACGCAAATCACGTGACAAGGTAGCCTGTGTAACCGTGATACCTTCCGCCTCTAGGCGTTGCTTAATTTCCTCTTGTGTCCCAATCTTATCTCTTGAAATCATCTGTTTGATAACAGCTTGACGATCTCTCTTCATTATCTTTCCTCTTTTTATGTATATTCCTTGCATATTATAACAGAATTTTTGTATTTTTTCATGGAATACTTCCTAATAGATGCTTTCTTGTCCCTACCCTATTAACTAAAATAATGGTAAAATAGTTATGAATGACAAGTTTTGAAATGGAGTACCTATGAATACTAAAGAACTCACTGCAGCAGAAATTGCCAAAGTTGTTCCCGAATTGGAACAAGAAAACATTCAAAATCTGCTTGAAACCCCTAAAAATGCTGACATGGGAGACCTCGCCTTTCCTGCCTTCTCATTGGCTAAAGTCTTGCGCAAGGCTCCCCAAATGATTGCGGCAGACATCGCTGAAAAAATTGATGCTTCAAACTTTGAAAAAGTTGAAGCTGTTGGTCCTTACATCAACTTCTTCCTTGATAAATCAAAAATCTCGGCGGACGTTCTTGGACAAGTCATCGCTCAAGGCAGCCACTACGCTGACCAAAACATCGGTCACGGACGTAACATTGCCTTTGATATGTCTAGCCCTAACATCGCTAAACCTTTCTCTATCGGTCACTTGCGTTCAACAGTTATCGCTGACGCTCTTGCCAACATCGTAGCTAAACAAGGCTACAAACCAGTCCGCATCAATCACTTGGGTGACTGGGGTAAACAGTTTGGTATGCTGATTGTTGCCTATAAGAAATGGGGTAGCGAGGAAGCTGTCAAAGCCAACCCTATCAATGAACTTCTTCAACTTTATGTGCGTATCAATGCCGAAGCTGAAAAAGACCCATCTGTAGATGAAGAAGCTCGTGAATGGTTCCGTAAATTGGAAGCTGGTGACGAGGAAGCAACTGCCCTCTGGCAATGGTTCCGTGACGAAAGCTTAGTAGAATTCAACCGTCTCTATGATGAACTTGGTGTTTCATTTGATAGCTACAACGGTGAAGCTTTCTACAATGATAAGATGGATGAAGTCGTTGACATCTTGACAGAAAAAGGACTTCTCCAAGAATCTCAAGGTGCCCAAGTGGTTAACCTTGAAAAATACGGTATCGAACACCCAGCCCTCATCAAAAAATCAGATGGTGCAACACTCTACATCACACGTGACTTGGCTGCTGCCCTCTACCGTAAACGTACTTACGACTTTGCCAAAGCCATCTATGTGGTTGGTAATGAACAATCTGCCCACTTCAAACAGTTGAAAGCTGTTCTTAAAGAAATGGGCTACGACTGGTCTGACGATATGACTCACGTTGCCTTTGGTCTTGTAACTAAGAACGGTAAGAAATTGTCAACTCGTAAGGGTAACGTTATCTTACTTGAGCCAACTATCGCTGAAGCTGTTAATCGTGCTCAAGCTCAAATCGAAGCTAAGAATCCAAACTTGCCTAACAAGGAAGCTGTTGCCCACGCTGTTGGTGTCGGAGCTATCAAGTTCTACGACCTTAAAACAGACCGCATGAATGGTTATGACTTCGACCTTGATGCCATGGTATCCTTCGAGGGGGAAACTGGACCTTACGTTCAATATGCACACGCTCGTATCCAATCTATCTTGCGCAAGGCTGACTTCACGCCATCTGCAGATGCCACATACAGCCTAAACGACGTTGAAAGCTGGGAAATCATCAAACTCATCCAAGACTTCCCACGTATCATCAACCGTGCATCAGATAACTTTGAACCATCTATCGTTGCTAAATTTGCTATCAGCTTGGCCCAAGCCTTCAACAAATACTATGCCCATACACGTATCTTGGACGAAAGCCCAGAACGTGACAGCCGTTTGGCTCTTTGCTACGCAACAGCAACAGTCCTCAAAGAAGCCCTTCGCCTTCTCGGTGTTGAAGCTCCAGACGAGATGTAAGCTATATTTAAAACGCCTAAGGGCGTTTTTTTAGTGACCAAAAAAAGAACCCAACACATGGTGTTGAGCTCTTTTGGAGATTATGAAAAAGAAAAGTTCGTTGTTCTACAAAAAGTGTAAGCCAACGAGACTTACTGAACAAGGTTCAGTAAAAGTTATTTAGGAGGCTTAAAGTATAACCTCCCTACCTTAAAGAAACCTTAAATCGCAGAAAAAAATCCCCAAAGGGATTTTCACAGTAGTCCAGAGACCACTGAAAAGATACGATTGTACAGGCTTCCCAACCTCTTCTTCCTAATCCTCCAAGGTGACCGCTTGTCCAATAGAATCTTTATATAACTATATTACCTTGTTTTGGAAGGGTTTTCAAGTACTTTCTTAAAACATCCTAATAAAACCTCAAAAACAAGAAAAAAGCCTAGATTTCTAGACTTTCTTCGGGGAGATTTGTTATGAAAAAATTATGTTTACCTCTAGCTCACAAAAGCTAGTTGCTTTATTAGGATGGTTATAATATATCTTAATAAGCTTAAAGTTAACTTAAGAAGTTATTATCTTACATCACTTTTTATAATAATAAGCAAAATAAGTAATAATAAGGAACCATTAGGAATATCCATATCTAAAAACCAAGAGGGGGCTTTGATACTTCCAATATCATTCATAATCCGGATGATATTATAAGAAACACTTACTATTAAGAGACTAAGTTCCGGTAAACAGTTAAATCGTCCTTTTAAGATGGCTAACTTCTCCTTCCTGACAGTTTTCTAGCGATGACTCTATTATAAGGCTGAAAAGGAATCAAAAATAGTGACATAAATGTCACCATCAAAAAAAGCAGGTCTGCCCTGCTTTTTTACTGTATTGTTTCAATTAGTCACCCAAACCGATGCGTTCGAAGATTTCATCAACACGTTTAGTGTAGTAAACAGGGTTGAAGATCTCGTCGATTTCTTCTTGGGTGAGGCGAGAAGTTACCTCTGGATCTGCTTCAAGAAGTGGTTTGAAGTCTACTTGGTTATCCCATGATTGGGCAGTCTTTGGTTGAACAAGGTCGTAAGCTTGCTCACGGGTCATGCCTTTTTCAATCAAAGTCAGCATAGCACGTTGGCTGAAGATCAAACCAAATGTAGAGTTCATGTTGCGGATCATGTTTTCTGGGAAGACTGTCAAGTTCTTAACGATGTTTCCGAAACGATTGAGCATATAATCAATCAAGATGGTTGTGTCTGGTGCAATGATCCGCTCAGCTGATGAGTGAGAGATATCCCGTTCGTGCCAAAGGGCTACGTTTTCATAAGCTGTTACCATGTGACCACGGATCACACGCGCAAGACCTGTCATGTTTTCAGAACCGATTGGGTTACGTTTGTGAGGCATTGCTGAAGACCCTTTTTGACCTTTGGCAAAGAACTCTTCCACTTCACGTTGTTCTGATTTTTGAAGACCACGAATTTCAGTCGCCATACGCTCGATAGAAGTTGCGATGCTCGCAAGAACTGCAAAGTACTCAGCGTGAAGATCACGAGGAAGCACCTGTGTAGAGATTTCTTGAGCACGGATACCGAGTTTGTCGCAGACATATTTTTCAACGAATGGTGGGATATTGGCAAAGTTACCAACCGCACCAGAAATCTTACCAGCTTCCACACCAGCAGCCGCATGCTCGAAACGCTCGATGTTCCGTTTCATTTCGCTGTACCAAGTGGCCAATTTAAGACCAAAAGTTGTCGGTTCAGCGTGCACACCGTGGGTCCGACCCATCATGATAGTGAACTTGTGTTCTTTCGCTTTGTCAGCGATGATGTTGAGGAAGTTTTCAAGATCCTTGCGAATGATGTCGTTGGCTTGTTTGTAGAGGTAACCATAGGCAGTGTCCACCACGTCAGTAGAAGTCAAACCATAGTGAACCCACTTACGCTCTTCACCAAGAGTCTCAGAAACCGCACGTGTGAAGGCAACCACATCGTGACGAGTTTGCTGCTCGATTTCAAGAATACGGTCGATGTCAAAATCCGCTTTTTCACGAATCAAAGCCACATCTTCCTTAGGAATTTCTCCCAATTCAGCCCATGCTTCGTCAGCCAAGATTTCCACCTCAAGCCAAGCACGGTATTTATTTTCTTCAGTCCAAATGTTCGCCATTTCAGGGCGAGAGTAACGGTTGATCATGTTGTTTTATTTTCCTTTCTTTTTCTACTTCAAATTTCTTACCAAGAATAATAAAGAATCAATTAAAATACTAGTTTAAATCTCTTTTTCTAATCTATTAATTACTTCCTCAGCACGAAAAATCACCTTGAAACTATTATAATAATCTACTGCATCGTCTCTATAATGTACAAAATGATTCCTAAGCCCTATAAAATCTCTTAGAAAAATTAATTCTTCTTCCGTAATAATTTTTTTATCCTTAAGTTCCATCAAAGCTATTTGTATTGATTTCTCTGGCGCATTCGGAATGCACTCTTTCAAAATATATTCTAATCTTCTATATTGAGAAATAATAAGACTATCAAGGGAAACATTACTTTTCTCCAAATTATATCTTCTTCTTAGTTTTAAATTTTTAGAAAGAAGTGTAAACAAATATATATATACTCCTAAAAATATTAACACTATTGATGTTATAACAAAAATACTATCTCTAGAATATAAATAATCCGATTTGTAAACAAAAGAAAATAACAGTAGCATTAAGCCACTAAAAGCATATAATAGACCTAATAGTTGAAATCTACTGTAACGATTCTCCAGTTTATTACGTAAAGGAACCTTTATTTTTTCATCTATAATTACTAAGTTATTTACTGTAATGTCACCTACATCTCTAGAATCTTCTATAAGTTTTTTCAATAATAATTTTTTATATTCCTCTGCCGCGTCATCTAAGTAATCAAATATTTTATTATTCATAAGCATTATCTCTCCTTTAACACAGTGTAATAAAACTGTGCAAATAAAATGAGTAAAGTGATAGCTATTATAAAAATAAACATTGGTAAATTAATTTTATTAGCATCACTATCCCACATACATCCTACTACGATCGATAATATTGATGCAAGTACTTGAAGTATTCCTATAATTATTTTATCTCGTTTGGATTGTCTAAAATTCTCTTTAAGATTAGAATTCGCCTCTAAAACATGACTTCCAACTACTTCTTTAACGCTCGAAGATGTTCTACTCCTATGAGTTTTTTCTACCTTATCAGTTTCTTCAATTAGTATTTCTGAATACTCTTCAATCGCTTCCTTAATATTATTCTTCGCATCCTCAGAGTAACCGGATAAAGAAGAATCTATAATTTCTATTTCCATAACTATAAAACCTTTAACAAATCACCTATTCTACATAGAGTTCTAAATTTTTTTGTACTATCATATAGAATCGAAGTTTTTCTCGGAGTAAATTTATAAACATTTTCTAAATATATTGATGTAACTTCCCCAGCTAAACCAACAAGAAGGGAGATTGTCGCCAATAAATACTCTTCGCTTATAATAATTTTTTCATTTATATTATAATTTGAATTTTTACATTCTTTTAAAAATTTTGTATCAACTCGTGAATTATTGTGGATTATGGCATTTCTTCTAGCAATTATATTCGAAAAATATGTAATTTCTTCTTTATAATTATCATTAAAATAATTTTTTAATTCCAACTTACATGGATCCTTTAAAAAAATATTTTTAGGATTACCATAAAAAATTGATCGAACTTTTTCTTCAATAATTTTTTCGATAATATCCTCAGAACGATCGTACTCATAGATTAAGATCATTAACTTTGAGGAGTCCAAAGGTGACTCGCCTAATTTCCTAGGAAAATTATTAAAATTAATTTCAGCTAAATAGTTAATATAACTCTCAAACATTGTGATGGCTTCAATAAAGTGAAGCTTTGCATTTTTAAAATCTATAAAATGAGATTTCTTGCCAGAATAAAATGCCGCCTTAGAATAAATTAACTCACCAGAATATATACTCGGATAAGGAATATCCTCAAGATTATACCCCCTCATTGCTTTGTTTAACATTACATACTCTTGAAGATTATCTTTCATCTTAGCTTCGAATTGTTTAAATTTAGTTACTATATTTTGTGGAATAAACTGACTAAACTCATTCATTCTAATTATAACTCACTTTCAATAATTGATTTATTCTTATGTTACTTATTTCAATATTTATAACAGACATATTCGTCCTCAGATAAGAAAGATATTATCAAAACTTAATTCACTATTCAAACTCCTCTTTCCCAATCCACACAGATGGATAATGATCCAGTGTATTCAAATCCGTATCCAGCGGGACATCATAGATGGCTAAATAGTTTTCAGGACATTGAGCCGTTAGCTCTTCATACTTAGCTTTCACTTTTTCATGATCGCTACTAGCATACAAGACTTCGACGACTGCTCCAGTCTTCTCTTTTTCAACAAATGCGTTGACGATGAGTTGAATCATAAAACCTCCTAAATCGAAATTCCCTTCATACTTGCTTCAAGAATGGGCATCTCAACACCTAACTCCTGACCGGTCTGATAGACACTTTGACAACAGTAGAAGATGTCCTGTTTATCATTGTGCAAGGTCATAATTTTTCGTGTCAGCTCATTTTTCGCAAACATGATTTTCATGGCTTTTCCTGCAATCCAAGCGGGAATTTTGTATGGCAAGAGTTCGGCTTTGTAAAGCTTCAAATTCACGCCACGCGCTTCTACAACTTTCAAAGCCTCTCGAATGGACTTGATGGCCAATGATAATTCCGAAGAACTATTCATCAAGCTCAGAGCCAATTCTTCTGGATTTTCCAAATTTCCTGAACGAGCAGCTGTCGAAGTAACACCCGCATTAATCGCCATGTGAATCCAAATCCACTCGACCATATCATGAGGAACTTCCCACTTCAAATCTGCAGAAGTCAATAAATCTGTCAGCTCAGCATAGTTAGAAATCTGTGCTTTTTGCTCACCTTCTAGCATTAAATGGTCGAACAAGACACCATCCAAATGGTCCTCCTGCATATGACCGCCTGCTGTCGGAAAAGCTAGAATATAGTCATAATCTTCTGCCCACTCCTGGACCTCTTTTCGAGTATTCCAGAAATTGCAGAAGAAAACGAGGGTGCCTTTGATATTATTTTTTCGCAAGGTTTCCACAGCTTCTTTGACAAAACCATGACGCACACTCAGAAAAATAAAATCATATTCCGAATCAGCTTCCGCCACATGAACCTCATAGGTGTCGTGTTTGTTTTCACCTTTGGAATGATAGCGACCATCTAGCAAATCAACTGAGAGAGATTTTGGAGCATTGTTCCGCTTACTATCTCTAAGTACGTGTTCTACTTTATGACCTACCTTTTGAAAAGCGTAGGCGTAAGTGGTCCCGATAACTCCGAGTCCTAGGATTGCTATTCTCACCTAAAAATCAATTCCTTTCCCGAACTCAACCACACTATCTGGTTCATCACTAAACAAAGTCACATGCCCCATTTTGCGGTTGTGCTTCGCTTCTAGTTTACCATACATGTGGAGGTGGGCGCTTGGATTTTCTGTGACATAACGCTCAGCTGCTTCGACGTGTTGGCCAAGGACGTTGAGCATGACAGCAGGTGCATGGAGGTGGATGGCTGGAAGCGGTGCACCGAGAACACCTAAGATATGCGTGTCAAATTGTGAAAAGTCGCAGGCTTCGATTGAGTAGTGCCCTGAATTGTGTGGGCGTGGTGCGATTTCGTTGACAATGATGTCATCAGCTGTCGCAAACATTTCTACACAGAGAGTACCAGAGAGGTTAAGTTGCTCAGCAATCTTCACAGCCATAGCTTTAGCTTTCTCAGCCAGACTATCAGAAATACGGGCAGGCACGATAGTTTTAGAGAGAATGTTGTTGCGGTGGATATTTTCCTGAACTGGGAAAACTGTCACGTCCTTACCATTACCAGACACGATAACCGAAATTTCAAGGTCGAAGTTAACGAACTCTTCCAAGACACACTCAGCTGAGTTAGCAAGGGCATTTGCCTCTTCTAAATCGTCAGCTGACGTGATGACTTTTTGACCGTGGCCATCGTAACCACCTGTCGCAGTCTTGAGGACATATTTTTTAGAAAGGTCAATATCTTCCAAATCAAGTCTAGATGTCACGACCTTGTAAGGGGCAACGGTTACTTTAGCCTTGTTTGAGAGGAAGTCTTTCTCAAAGATACGGTTTTGTGAAATGCGAAGCAGGTCTGTCCCTTGCGGGAGCTGTCCTTCTTTGATAACAGCGTCAAGGCCGTCAGCGTCGACATTTTCAAATTCATAAGTGAGAACATCACAGCGGTCTGCCAACTGACGAAGGGCGTCCACATCATCATAAGGTGCCACGATAACCTCAGACACACGAGAAGATGGGCAATCTGCTGCAGGATCAAGGGTGATAACCTTGTGGCCCATGTAGATAGCTGAGATAGCCATCATCTGACCGAGTTGGCCACCACCGATGATACCAATGGTTTTAGTTGAGCTCATTTGTAGACTCCTCTGCGATTTTTCCTTGTTCTTCAGCAAAGTTAGCAAGCGCATCTGCAATGGCCTTGTCTTCTACTGAGAGGAGACGGAGAGCAAAGAGGGCAGCGTTAGTCGCACCAGCTTCACCGATAGCCATGGTTGCGACAGGTACACCACCCGGCATCTGAACGATAGAATAGAGCGAATCCACGCCACTAAGAGCTCGTGATTTGACTGGCACACCGATGACTGGAAGGGTTGTTTTAGCAGCAACCATACCTGGCAAGTGAGCAGCGCCACCAGCACCAGCGATGATGACCTTGATGCCACGGCTACGTGCTTCTTCGGCATGTTTGAACATGAGGTCCGGTGTACGGTGTGCGGAAACAACTTTCTTTTCGTAAGCGACACCGAAGTTGTCGAGGACTTCAGCGGCTTTTTGCATGGTTGCCCAGTCGGATTTTGAGCCCATGATAATGGAAATTACTGGTTTAGTCATAATTTTTCCTTTTCTTTTTTGATAATGGTCTTAGGTGGTGGGGACGGAAGCAAACCTTCGGTTTCATTCCTAAACTTTGAGCCTAAAGTCTCAAAGTTTCCCCCGACCAGAACAGATGCTGTTCTGGTCTTTTCACCACGGCGACCATTATCGGATTGGCGACTTCGTCGCCTAAAATAGCATTGATATTCGAAAACTCAAAGAAAATCATAGAGTGACAAGGCAAAGCGACGAAGATAGAACTAAAGTTCATCAAGGAGCTTTAACACAGTCAATCGAAGGTTTTCAAAGAGTTTTATTTATTCGCCTTGCTACCGATATCCGTACGGTAGAAGAGGCCTTCTGTGTTTTGTTTGTTGAGTTCGTTGTAGATGATGTTTTGGCCGTCTTTGACGGTGTCTGCTGTTGTGACCAACATGTAAACACGTCCTCCGTTTGAGAGGAGGTCTTGGCCATTTTCAGCGAATTTGGCACCGGCATAGTAAGTGATGATGTCACCCTCTGTCTTGGCCGGCAACTTAACACCTTTTTCATAATCCAATGGGTAGCCGTTTGAGGCTACAACCACACCCAGTGTCACACCCTTATCCGTCCAAGTGATAGTTGGCTCTTTACCATCCAAAATGTCAGTGATATTTTGCGCAAAATCAGAAGTCAAACGAGGTAAGATGATTTGCGTTTCAGGATCGCCAAAACGTGAGTTGAACTCGATGACTTTAGGGCCGTCAGCTGTCAAGATAAGACCAGCGTAAAGGACACCAGTGTAAGGACGACCTTCTTTAATCATACCTTCAAGGACTGGCTTGACAATGGTGTCAACCGCTGTGTCAACCACGCTCTGTGACAAGTGAGGAACCGGCGCATAGGCACCCATCCCACCAGTGTTAGGGCCCTTGTCCCCATCATAAGCACGTTTGTGGTCCTGAGCCGTAGGCATGATGTAGAACTTGTCCCCATTGACAAAGGCAAAGAGAGAGAACTCTTCCCCGTCAAGGAATTCCTCGATGACCACACGCGCACCTGAATCACCGAATTTATTGTCCAGAAGCATCTCGTGAGCAGCTTCAACTGCTTGCTCAACCGTTTCAGCAACGACGACACCTTTACCAAGGGCCAAGCCGTCTGCTTTGACGACGATTGGAGCGCCTTTTCCCTCGATGTAGGCCTTTGCTTCCTCGAAATCTGAAAAGGTGCCATAGGCTGCTGTCGGAACGTCGTATTTGACCATGATTTCCTTAGCAAAATCCTTAGACCACTCAAGCTCAGCTGCAGCCTTGGTCGGACCAAAAGCCTTAAGACCAGCTGCATTGAAATCATCCACGATACCAGCCGCAAGGGCATCATCTGGACCGATAAAGGTCCAAGCAATATCGTTCGCTTTTGCGAAGTCAATCAGCTTAGAATGTTCGGAAATTCCGATATTAATCAAATCAAGACCGTCCAATGTCATCCCGTCATTACCAGGAGCCACGAAAACTTGCTCAACGTCCTTAGACTCCAATAATTTCTTGGCAATCGCATGTTCACGACCACCAGAACCAACAACCAAAAGTTTCATTTGAAAGATACCTCAATATCAAATAAGACTAGGGGCAAATGCCCGTTAACGACAATCATTCGGAAAAATTAGCAATTTTCACGAATTATACATAACCATTATAACATATTTGTTCGGAGATATGGGTGTGTATCCAAATTTGAACATAAAAAAGGCGGCCACTTGGACCGCCTCTTGGGAGATTATGAAAATGAAAAAAGTTATTTAGGATTGATGATAGTATAGACTGAGCAGCTTAAGGGAGGCTTAAAGTATCTAAAAACAACTATTTTTTTGGATATTTCCGTAAACTCTTAATGGCGAAAGTGACTAACACCTATAAATATTATTATCAAACCATGTTTATTAGCAGCTTCGATTGACTCTTGGTCACGGACCGAGCCCCAGGCTGGATGATAATTATTCTCAGAAACAAGATATTCCTTAACTATAAATGTTGGTAACCTTTTTTATAAATGACTGCCACCAGCTCCCGCAAATAAATCTATGTATTGTATATTAGCTTTCATCATTTTTTGTTCTCTCTTTATTTAAAATTTGAAATAAAATACCTTAAACCTCGGAACTAATTTTTTTATAACAACTTGATATAGTCGCTTTTAGAACTAAAGATGTGGGAGACTACAATCTCTTTTCTACTTTCGTCTATAAAATAAAGTATGACATAGCGTTTAACGACAAGTGCTCGTGTCTCAAATGTGTCATTGATTCTTTTACCATAACGTTGATCTGCATTAAAACCAGCCTCAGGAAAAGTCTTCAAACTTTCCATTCCTTGCAAAAGCTTCGAAACCATCTTCTTGGCAGCTGTTTCATTAGAAAGTACATCACGAATGTAGTCATATATACTTCTCAAAGAAGAGCGAGCACGCTTAGTGAGTGAAAGACTATAGGTTGTATTCATCCTTAACCTCCTCAAGGGGTATCATATTACCCGCCTGATACTCAGCTACACTCTCTGCTACCTCAGCTTTAAGCTGCCTAAACAGTCTTTCTTTTAGCAATTCATCCTCCGTCATTACTGGTATTTGCTCGGTAGCAACAATCGTCTCCAAAAACAAATTAAACGATTTACTCATATCTAAATTATTTGCCTTTACAATTTTTCTTGCCCTTTCCAACAAAATCGGGTTAGTTTGGAAATTTACTTGAACACGCTTCTCTACAACAGTCATAATTAACTCCTTATATATTATTTTATATAATTATATATAGTTTTTTGAAAATAGACAAATTATATTCATTTTCCAGAAAAACTACGAATAGGTAGGTGGAGGTTAAAAATGAAGAAAAAATTACTTAATTGTCTTTTACCGCTAGCTTGTCTAGCGACTGTTTCGGTTTCGTGTAGCTCCTCTGCTCAGGCGGCTGTCCTCGGAGATGACTACCCTTCCTCTTGGAAATATGGGGGCTTCGGAGTAGACCCTTAGACCATGTACTGGCGTCAGTGTACATCCTTTGCAGCCTATCGTCTCAGCAACACCAATGGTTTCAACCTACCTGTAGGCTATGGGAATGCCATTACATGGGGAAGCATCGCACGTGCCAATGGTTACCGTGTCGACATGAATCCTGCCGTAGGGAGCATCGCTTGGTTTTCAGCTGGTGTCAACGGGGCCGGTCACATGGGGCATGTAGCCTGGGTTGCTGACGTTCAAGGAGATCAGGTAACGATTGAGGAGTACAACTACGATGTGGGGCAAGGACCTGAGAAATACCACAAACGTAGCTTCCATAAAAGTCAAGTATCCGGCTATATTCACTTTAAAGACCTTGAATCAGGAACTCAGACTAGTAATACAACCAACTCTTCTATCAACATTGGTGATACTGTCCGATTTACAGGTACTTTCCGTGTAACATCTATAGTAGGAAATAACATCACCAGCCAAGATTTAGCAGGAGGCACACCAACCAAACACAATATCGTTGATCCTGGACCTGTTCTTGAAGTTGATGGACAAGGCAATCCAACTTCAGACCAGTACCTCAATCCTGGTGAGACCTTTACTATTCCAGGTAACTTCAAAGTGCTAGCCATTGACCCACCTAGCGATGGCATCCTCGTCCAAATCGGAAATCGCAAGACTTGGGTAACCCAGTCTGTCCTTGAAAAGGTTTAAATCTATTGAACAATCGTGAGAACGGTTGTTTTGTTATATTCTGGAGAGCCTCTGCTACTGGCCGAGGCCTAAAGGCCCACCGAATGGTTGCCCTTTAGCACCACCTTTGCTAGCTGACCCGACTAGCGGGTCTCTTTAAAACTACTTTCTTTTATTCTTCTCACCTGTAAACGGATCATACTCCTCAAAAAGACTGAGCTGATCTGCTATCACGTCTTCTTGTAATTGATTACGAATATATTCTTCAATTCGCTTCTGATTTCGCCCAACCGTATCAACATAAAAGCCTCGACACCAAAATTTGCGATTCCCATATTTATACTTTAAATTAGCGTGTCGATCAAATATCATTAAGCTACTTTTGCCCTTTAAATATCCCATAAATGAGGAAATACTTAACTTCGGAGGTATACTCACCAACATGTGAATATGATCTGGGCAAGCTTCTGCTTCATGAATTTCAACACCTTTTCTTTCGCATAATAATCGTAAGATTTTACCAATACTTGCTTTGTATTTCCCATAAATTATCTGACGTCGATATTTGGGTGCGAACACAATATGATACTTACAATTCCATGTAGTATGTGCTAAACTATTATTATCCTGTCTCATCAGGGGTCCTCCTTTTGTATATTAGTTAGCGGTCGGGAAACCTTATCTAATATAACACTTTAGGGGGACTTTTTTGATACATCGCTAAAAGCTTTTCGGAACCACTAGCACGGCTAGTGGTTTTCGTGAGACAAAAACCGCATCACGGGTATGGTGCGATAAAAAATCACTTATTGTAAACTTTTTGAAACAATTCCTTATACTTTATAGCTTCATTAGTTATGATTCTCTGAACTTCTAATAATTTGATTCGCCTTTCATCTTCAACTGGAATTTTAACAATTTTAGAATCGATTTCAGAACGTACTCTAAACAGTTCTTCTGAAATCCAAGCATAGTTATGAAATACTCGGTACAGTTTTAAATCAACAATCATATTTCGACCTTTTATATCTTGCGAATCAATGCCGCCTATAATATTTCTGTAAAATATATTATTATAATCAACATCTACAGGATTATAAAATCTATCATTAGAAAGTTCTTCAGGGATTCTGCTCCCATTATACAAGTCGCTCTTGGCTAAGTTACATTTCTTGCAAGAGTATATCAGATTACTATAATCAGTAATCAAATCATGCCTATTATATTCCTCACAAATTTTACTTGGCACAAAATGGTCTACTTCAAATGGAGTCGTAATTTGCTCGTCTGAAACATTACAATATGCACACTTGCTATCGAAATCTTTTTTTAAATATTTTTTATAGCTTTTATATCTTTTATACTTTTTCTGACAAGTCCGTATAATTTTATGACGTCGAAACTCTCCAATTTTATCCATGAATATTATAGTTCTCCTAGGTCTTTTATAAGTTTTACTGCACATTCTAACTGACTAATATCAAACAATTTATCTAGTTCAGTTGCGTTATCAGAAACTCTATATTTATTTAAGTTAAACTCCAATTCGGATAGATTTATAAGAACTGATGAATCGATTTCGCTATCTCTAATTTTCTGTTGCTCGTATACAATTTTTTGCTCTATTTCTTCTTTTTGTCTTTGAAAGTTTCTTATACTTATATCTATATTTTTCAAAGAATCTTTTGATTTTTGAGTATTTATATCAAAAAAAATACTTTTTCTATAAACCTTATCAGGGTCTATAATTTCACTTTTTTGAGAATCGTCAACGTATTGCGTAAGAATAACAACAGGAAAATTTTGAATGTGTTTTTTTACTGATTCATATATTTCATTTCCCTCAATCTTGAAACCCTCTGTAGAAATTAAATAGTCTACCACTAGTGCATCAATTCTAGTACTTGAGATATCATCTAAAATTTCATTAACTAATTCTTCTTTTTTCCCATATTCATCAATGATATAATCCTGAAAATCACAATTTTCTTTATAAAAACTATAAAAAGTCCTCTTTATATTCTCAAGTTCAGACTCCTTATCTTCAACAATTCCAATATTTATCACCACTATAACTCCTTTTGTTTACTAAATATTATCTTAATTTTGAAACCTTCAAAATCCGCGATTACTTCTGTCCTGCCACCATTTCTTTCCACTGCTTCATTTAAAATCCACAAACCTAATCCAGTTCCTTCATTTTCAGGCTTCGTAGTAATACCTGGTTTTAAAATGTAGTTAGGATTTGTTTTATATCTCTCAGATAATTCTTTACCATTATTTGAAAGTTCAAGAATTATTGAATTTTGTGTTTCAACAAGAGAAATATTTATTCGCCTTTCACCAAAGTCCTTCTCTTCCAAATAATAAGCTGAATTTAAAATAAAATTATTTAAAATTAAAAATAAATCTAATTGATTAAAATTGTCGAGGGTAATTTTTGATTCAGTAAAATCTTCATATATTGATATAAATTTAGAATCTAGTAATGGTTTCCACAATTGTATTATATGGCGTAATTCGTAATCAAAGCTAAAAATAGTATTTTCTCTTGACTCTTTCTCAAGAGGAGTAATAATCACTGATAACCATGCAGCCAATAACCTATCAGTTACAGAATAGTTTTTCAACAACTTATATGGGTTCAAAAAACTTTTACCACTATAATCACTCTCAGGTAATATTGATTCTATGCACATCTTTAAATGGTCATTACGAGTACCTAAATCAGTTGCTACTCCGTTTATCTCATGAGCAAAAGTTGAAGCCATTACACCGGATGAACTCAATGACATAAGTATATTCATTATTTCACTCTGTTCAAATTCACCAGTAATTCTGTCTAAGGCCTGCTCTATATCGCTATCTTTAAATTCAGTATTACACTCATCTTCTGAATTATTTTTACTATCAATAGAAGTATCAGTATCACTAGACCTATCATCAGGAATGGCCCCTTTTCCTTCTGATAAATTTCTTTTGATATCTTTCATAAATGCTTTTTTCTTTTCTGAACGAATTTTCTCATAGCGGCGATCAATCAGATTACCTAATATCTGCAATGGATATTGTCTATCTTCTTCAAATTTTTCAATAATAAATAATAATATTTCTCTCAGTAGAGAATATTCTCTGTTTTCTACTAGACTTTCTCGATTGGCACTATCTGTTAAATTTGGATTTCCTTCTCTAGAAATTAGTACTTCTCCAAAAATTTGATACGGCAAAACCCTCCAAGGAGCTTTATTAGTTGGTGCACCTGGATTCTTCTGCTGTCTCTCTGATAGACTCAACCAATCAAAATATCTGCCATCATCTCCATACGGGCGTACTTTAAAGTTATCCCTATATATTTTTATACCCGAAAAATTTTCAGACCACTTTTTTCTTTCAGTAGCATTGAACCTTTTCAAAATAGGTATAGAACTTGCTGCGCTCTTTAGAAAGAAGAGTTCTGTAGTAAAATTACCAATACTTTCAATATCTCTAATAGAGAAATTATTAGAATCTATGATATCTGAAATTTTAAACGAATATTCTATGCTACTATCAAAGCTAGACTTATTTGTTAATTCCTTTTGAAAAGCACTGTCGCTCCAAAATTCAGAATCTAGATCTATAGAAAAATTTTCACCTCCTTTAGTTACTTCAATGGTCTTCAATGACAAATCAAGCTCATTTCTATCAAAAAGCAAACTGAGCTCCCCATTCTTTACCTCAGCCTTTACTCTATAATCATATCTTTTTCTATCAAAACGGTCTTGGGAGGTTTTAAAATCCAGACTAGGGTCATAATTGTTCAATACATTTACTTCAAAACGATCTGTACTAGTCAGTGGATTAATACTTTTTAAATTTTTGTTTACTTTCCGAAAATCTCTATTAAACCAATTATCTCTAATCGGATTCAAATGAATTATAGTTCCAGAATTATTTTCAAAATCAATAAATCTATTATCATTCGACTTGATAAATGTTTCTGCAATCTGACCCATAGTCTTGTCATCAATAATATCTAATTCTGCTTTTACATCATCAATAAACTCAGAGTTTTCAAATAATTCCCAATTTAAACTCCATCTATATAAAGAATCATCTTTTTGACGAGTATAGACTTCAGTAGCAGTAGATAACTTATCAAGAGCAAACCTTCCAATCCCCTTTGCTCCTGTTTTCTGCCTACCTTTTTTACTTGTTGTATTCTTCTCTTTATCACTAGTCCCTATATTCATCCAAACTGTAGAAAGAATCTCTCCTGTCATTCCCGTTCCATCATCAATAATATAAATATGGTTATATTTAGAAAGAATTTCTTTAATAATTTCTAAGTTTGGTTTTTTATTTTTCTCATCGGAATCTGTTTCAGCCCCCTCTTCTAACTTCGGCTTTTTATTTTCCTCATCAGAATCTATTTCAGACTCCTTATCATGAAAAAAATTTATTTTTATAGTTGAATTCTCAATTTTTATACATTGTTCATTTTTTAAAAACTCAAAATCTCTGGAAGATAGAACATTGATATTTTCGCTTATATCTTGTCCCTCCTCAATAATAGGAAAAGGTATGTCATAGTTAATTAATACTGATTCCGCATCTGCATCATACGAATTTTTCACTAATTCTGTCAAGGCTCCGCTGACATCTGTTATATTTTCTCGCCCTATTAATCGCGCAGCTTTCGCACTGACACTAAAAGAGATTTCTTTACTCATATATTATAATCCTCCACACTACTACTTAATTGGATAATTTTTTATATCATTCACAGATATACGGATTGATTTCCCACTCGCATTTATAGCTCTTGTTTCAAGATAATCATAAAATTCTACTGACTCTAAAATTTCTTTAGCAAACTTTAAATTTCTATCTCCAGTTGGAATAATATAAAAACCAGAATAGGGAATTGTCTTTTCGTCTAACTCGTAAACTCGAACTTTTTCTGTTATCACCGATGAAATCATTAATTTCTTTTGATTTAAAAATTGAAGCCCCTGACTTCTTCCATATTCAAACCATTCTCCGTCTGATTTCCTCTTGTTTAAAGCATCTAAGTTATCTTTTAGATATGAATAAGCTTTCGGAAAGTTTTTTTCAAACTCTTCAGTAGAATATTTCTTTAGAATACCTTCATCATAAGTATATGGAAAAATTATTTTTTCAGTAATCCCTTTAGATAATTGTCTTGGACTAGCAGCTGGTCTGACTACTTCTTCCTCAACACTTAAGTCATTAGGTATAATAAATACTTTGTTTAATAAAGTTGCAACACTATTCGCCACCTTGAAAAAATCCCCAAACTTAATATTTGATTCATATTTTAGAGAATTAACTTCAAAATACCACTGAGTTTGTAATTCTTTTTTATCAATTTCAAACTTGTTATCATTATCAACATCATCATAAAAAATTTTATCAATTATCTCATTCTTATCAATAATAATAATTGCAGACGATGTCAAAACATTTCCAAAAATATGCGTATACTTATACTC
>NZ_JACLQJ010000020.1:6705-35713 GCF_016648665.1 Streptococcus sp. 23.2 | reverse complement strand
AAAAGGATTTAGCCCTGTGCAATACAGAACTAAATCCTTTGGATAAATTAATTGTCTAACTTTTTGGGGTCAGTACAAAAGCCAAGGGGATTTTTGAATCTTTCTTGAAATCTTGTGCCAAAAAGTCTGAAAACCTAGTAGTGATAAGGGATTTAGAAATCAAGCGGTAAGATGTGAGTTAGGAGGTTTAAAAAAATATTCTTTTTGAAGGTATAAATTTTGTATTTTAATAAATAGAATCAAAACCAAATAATGTCGTATCGGGAATGGGTGTTTTTAATA
Source organism: Streptococcus sp. 23.2 (assembly GCF_016648665.1). Taxonomy (NCBI): domain Bacteria; kingdom Bacillati; phylum Bacillota; class Bacilli; order Lactobacillales; family Streptococcaceae; genus Streptococcus; species Streptococcus sp. 23.2. Next base: position 35,431 of record NZ_JACLQJ010000020.1, on the reverse strand, counting down.
AAAAAGATTATCGGTTAAAAATATTTCGAAAATTATAAAACTAACAAAAAGTGGGGTTTTGGAAAATGAAAGCACGAATGTTTTGATGTTTCAAAGGACTTAGATAAAAGTTTTAAATTAATGTTTTCTAATAAAAGTTAAACTTTTACACAATTATTAGTATATATTTGACAATTTAATAATTATAGTATAAAATGGAAATTGTATATAAAGTAATTTGGATATTGAGGAAATTTATTATTATGAGAGATATGTTTAATAAACGCCAACGTTTTTCATTAAGAAAATATAGCTTTGGTGTAGCCTCTGTCCTTTTGGGAGTTTCAATCTTCTCAAATGCGCAGGGTGCCCAAGCTGATGAAACGGTAGCACCAACTACCGCAGGTATGGAAACAACTGCTGAGCCAGATGTCGTCGTGGAGCAATCAACGCCAACAACAGCATCAGTAGCGCCAGCAACAACAGAAAACGCACCAAGTTCAGTCTCTACTGTGGCCTTGGCTAGTGAACAACCGCAATCAGCAGCTCAAAACAGCCAAGCAGCTTCAACAACTAGTCAAACAGCAGCTAGTTCAGAAGCAACTTCTCAGGCTGCATCGCAAGCGAGCTCTGAATCTGCAGTAGCAAATGTTTCATCTGTAGCTACTAGTGCACAAGCTCTTAACTCAACAGCTGTAGCAGAAACTCCAGCTGCTGGTCAAGTATCAGCACAAACAAGTGCGGCTGCTTCAGTTGCGACTGCAGCAGAAACTGCAAGTGCAGAGTCTACAACTAACGCTGTAAATAGCGTCCTTAAAGTAGCGACTAGCGAGTTGGCTGTGACAAGCAGTGAATTGAATGCTGCTGAAGCAAGTCTTAACTCTGAAAATCTCATCAATGCTATGGGACTTGCGGTATCAAACCGTAGCCTTCGTACAACTGATGCGGTTGCTGTTTTGACAAATGCTGGAGCAGGCTCAACAAACCCTGACTTGACAAACCTTGGCTACAAACTTGCCTATTTGCCAGAGCGTCAACAATACTTTGTTAATATTGATTACATCAACCACCTCAAAGTTGGTCGTGATAATCGTGGGGTTATGAGACCTTATGACTACATTACAAATGGTAACTACATGGTTGTCGTAAACTATGCCAACCTTGGTATTATTGACTATGTTGATGAAGCAGGAAACAAGATTCCTGGATCTTCAACCTACCGTATCAATAACTCAACTGAAACAATCACAGCAAACGGTAAGACTTACAATAAAATCTACGATGCTGGTGTAACAGAACTTCCACCAGTACCAGCAGGATACCGCATCAAGTATGCATCTGCTGACAAATCAAAAGCTAATGCTTATGTAGATGTCTTGAAGTCAGAACGTCAATACGACTATAACAACGGTATTGCAACTATCCGTTCAGAACGTGCTTGGGACCGTAACCAAACCCGTGTCGTTGACCTTGTTCAATTTGCTAACGGTTCACAAGGTTTGGACGCTTCAATTGATGCCAATGGTGGTGGTCAATACCTAGCTCCAGGTTACCGTTACCACATTATCGTTGAAAAAGACACGAAAGATGTTACTAAAGCCACAAGTCAAACAGTGACTTACACTGGTGCTGATACGAAGACACCAGCTGCTAACACTCAAAATGACTTTAGCTTCAATGGTAAAGAAGACCCTACAACCAACACAACAACTTGGACAGAAACTAGTCACACTTATGGCACAGTTAAGACTCCAGTTGTTATTGGTTACTACGCCGATAAAGCTGTAGCAGGTGGTAAGACAGTTACTCCGGATGCACCAAATGCAACAGACACAGTGACATACAAAGCCTTTGGTAAATTTATCGCTGTGGATGAAAATGGAAATCCAATTCCAGGTGTATCAACAACTGCCTACACTAACGATTCAAATGATGCAACTAAGATGATTGCCATCGACAAGACGCTTCCAAGCATTCCTGGCTACACTGTTAAAGTTATCCCTGCATCACCATCAAATCCAGGTGAAGATACTCGTGTCGTTTACGTAGCAATCGTTAACGATGTGACTAAGGCGACGAAACAAACTGTAACTTTCCAAGGTGCTGGCGATAAAACACCAGCTGCAGATGTGAAATCTGACTATACCTTTGCAGGTAAGGATAACCAAGCGACTGGTAAGGTGACTTGGAACGAAACTAGCCACACTTACGGTACAGTTAAGGTTCCTGTTGTGAATGGCTACTTTGCCGATAAAGCTGTAGCAGGTGGTAAGACAGTTACTCCAGATGCTCCAGAAGCGACTGATACAGTAACCTACAAGGCCTTTGGTAAGTTCGTCATTGTTGATGAAAATGGTAACCCAATTGCAGGTGTGTCTGATACTGCCTACATCAATGATCCTAACGATCCAACTAAGATGATTGCGGTTGACAAGAACTTGCCAACTATCCCAGGTTACACTGCTAAGGTAGTCCCTGCAACACCAGGTGACTTGTCTAGCGATACTAAGGTTGTTTATGTTAAGAACGATCAAAAAGCAAGTGTTGTTTACCGTGATAAAACAAGTGGTTCAATCCTTGAAACTGTTACTTTGGCTGGTAAGTCTGGTGAAGCGGTTAACTATTCAACAGCTGAACGTATCAAACACTATCAAGACCTTGGCTATGTCCTTGTAACAGATGGTTACCCAGCTGGTGCAAGCTTTGACTTGGATAGCACAGTTGACCAAGCTTGGACAGTAAGCTTCAAACGTGTAGCACTTGACTTTAATCCAGACAATGCTCACGAACCAGGAACACCAATCTATCCTAACCAACCAAACGGTCCAAAATGGCCAGCTAAGGATGCTTACCTTAAAGATGTGACATATACTGTTCACTATGCAAGCAAAGATAGCAATGCTAAATTGCCAGTAGACAGTGTTCAGAAAGCACAATGGAAACGTTCATTGACGCTTGACTCTGTAACAGGTGATATTCTTACTGCAGGTGAATGGAAGGCAGATAAGACTAAGTTTGATCTCGTGATTACACCAATGGTTAACGGTTACTTCGCCGATAAAGGCAGTGTGGCTTCTCAAGATGTCACTATGGACAGCAAGGTTGAGACTGTAACTTACACTAAATTTGGTAAGATTATTGCCGTTGACGAAAAAGGGAATCCAATCCCAGGTGTTGAAGCAGTTGCTTACACAAATGATCCTAACGATCCAACTAAGGCTGCTATGACTCTTGTTCCTGAAGTGAAAGGTTACAAGGCTGATAAGACTGGTGTGACACCAAGCAACCCTGGTGAAGATACAAAGGTTGTTTACAAGGTGGTTAATGCAGAACCTGCTAAACCGGCAGTTAACAAAGAAGTTGGTACTATCGTTGTTATCTACCGTGACGAGTATGGTAACCAAATCAAGATGCCACTTGTGATCACTAACTCTGTTGGTTCTGAAGTTAACGTTCACGGTGACCGTTATATCTACCGTAATGGTGTGAAATACGAATTGATTCGTCAAGAAGGTAAATCTACAGACAAGATGACAAAAGGTCAAACAGTCGTGACCTATATCTATCGTAAGGTCGAAGATGGCTCAACACCTTCAAATGGTAATAATGGTCAATCTGGAAATGGTGGAAATTCAACTTCTAAAGCTGTAAAAGCGGCCTCAAATGGATCTAAAGGTTCTAAAGGTTCTAAAGGTTCTGGATCAGCAGCCGATGGCGCTTCAGATGGTAAAGGTTCAGATAAGAAGAAATCTGGAAACAAAGATGGTAAGAAGGCAGATGGTTCTGATAAAGCTAAAGAAGGCGACGGACAATTGCCAGTAACAGGTGAGTCAGATAACAACCTTGCAGCAATGGGTGTTGTTGTTATGGGACTTATGTCAGGACTTGCGGCTATGAATCGTCGTAAAAACCAAGACTAAGATTTCCACACCTTATCTCTCATAAATTCCAAAAATAAAATCTCTCTCGAGTGTGATTGCTCGGGAGAGATTTTTTGGTCTGCGGATAAAATTCACGGAATCTCCCAAGGTTTGTGAATCTTTTAAGCAGTATTTAGCTTGATAAGGTACAATAGAGTAAGACAAAACGAATGAGGAGACTGTCATGAAGTTTTTACATACGTCAGATTGGCATGTGGGGCGAACCCTCAATGGCTGGTCTTTGTTGGAGGAGCAGGAGTGGGCCTTTCAACAGATTGTGGATTTAGCTATTAGCGAAAAAGTGGATGGGGTTATCATTGCGGGAGACCTCTATGACCGTGCGGTGCCGCCTGTGGATGCGATTAAGCTATTTAATAAGACCTTGGCCCGCTTGGTCTTGGAGGAGCAGATTCCTGTCTATGCTATCAGTGGCAACCACGATGGTGCTGAACGTTTGCATTTTGGACGAGAGTTTTTTCAACATCAGGGTCTTCATTTAAGCACACGTTTGGAGGAGGCTTTTGAGCCTATTGAGTTGGAGGCTTGCCAGATTTTCCTGCTTCCCTTTATTGACCCCATTGATGCTCGTATTTACTATAAAGACGATGAGAATAAGGAAGTTCAGGGAATTGGTGATGCCTTGGCCTATATTCTCGAGGATATGGAAAAAGCTTTTGATCCTGACAAGGCCCATGTCTTGGTGACGCATTTTGCGGTTTCTAAGAAGGATGATAGTGATGGTCAAGGTCTACGGGAATTGATGTTGTCTGAAACTAGCAATACGGTAGGTGGTCTTTCTAATGTGACCAGTGACCTTTTTAAGGCTTTCGATTATGTGGCTTTAGGGCATATCCATACGCGTTTTGCCAGTCCGAGCCAGCGCGTGCAATATTCAGGCAGTCCGGTCACCTTTAATGTCAAAGAAGCCAAGCGTAGGGAAGAAAAAGGCGTTTATATTCTTGACTTAGATGCAACTGGAGACTTGTCTCAGGCCTTCCATCCTTTAGAGGTCAGACGGCCGATTGTGACCTTGCAGGAGCCTTTTGAAACCTTGGTGTCACCTGAATTTTATAAAGGACAACCTTGTCAAAAGGCTTGGTTTGCCTTTGATATTCAATTGTCCAGTCGTAAGGAATTAGAGGGCATCAATGTGCGTGCCCGTCTGGAAGAGATTTATGGTACAGACATTGTAGAAATCACTTTCAGTCGTTTGGGTGATGTCAGGGAAGAAAGCTTGACTGTAGATCAGCACTTAAAAGATTTGGAAATGCAGTCGCCTCAGGAAATTGTCTCTGATTTTTACCAGACAGTGACTGGGGGCGATGTCTTGTCTGAGAGACAAACTGCCCTTGTGGAAAGTATTTTTGAGGAGATTGGAAGGAGTGGACAATGAGACCAGTTCAGTTAGAATTGACCAATTTTGGACCTTATCGTAAGGAAGTCATCAATTTCACCCAGTTTGACCATGCTCCCCTCTTTTTGATTGGTGGGGACACAGGGGCTGGTAAGAGTACCCTCTTTGATGCCATGACGGTTGCCTTGTTTGCCACAACCAGTGGCGATCGCAATGTTGAGGAGATGCGGTCAACCTTCGCTGGTCCAGAGGATGACTTGACCAAGGTAATCTTTTATTTCCAACAAGGCAAGCAACTTTATCGCATTGAGCGAGTGCTCCAGCAGGAGAGAGCCAAGCGAGGTGGGGGCACGACCATGCAAAAGGCGACGGCTTCTTTAGTCATTGTGGATAAGATTGGGGGTAAGGAAATTGAAAAGCTTGGGGATAAGATCAAGGAAGTGAGTGACCAGATTGAGCAGATTTTGGGGCTCAATGCTGAGCAGTTCAAGCAGATTATTCTCCTACCGCAAAATGATTTCAGCCGTTTCTTGAAAGAAGATTCCAAGACCAAGACTCAAATTTTAAAGAAAATCTTTGGAACGGGTATTTTTGACCGTTTTCAAAAGAGCTTGGAAGAGCGTCTTCGTCAGAGCAATAAGGATATGGATAAGCGCCAAGCTCAGCTAGATGGCCATTTTGCCAGTCAGGTGTGGTCTGAGGAGGAATTAGCAGTCTTGATCCAAACGCCAGCCTCTGAAAAATTGGCACGCCTTGAAGAGCTTTTGTCTCAGCGTCAAGAAAGTCTTACGGAGCAAAAAAGCATCTTGAAGGATGCCTATGAGGATTTGGTTAAACTGCAGAAGAGCTTGCAAACTGCCCAAGATTTGGCAAAGATTTTCCAAGAATTGAAGCAAGCCAAGGAGCGTTACCGTCTGGAAATTGAGGAAGGTGCTCAGGAACAGGCAGAAGCCAAAGTGCATCTGGAGGAATTGCAGTTCGCTCAAGGTCTGCAGGAAACCATTAGTAGCCTTAAACAATATCAGAAACAGTTGTTGCAATTAGAGCAGGATCTTGAAATCGCTCAGGAAGAATTGAGTGAAAAGCAGCAGGCTTTTGAGGGAGTTAAGGCTCAAAAAGAGGCACTCGCAGCTCAATCTAAGGACTCTCTTCAAAAAGAAGAGGAGCTTGAAACTTGGAAAGAGGATATTATCTATGCTCAGAGTCTTGTCCGAGAGCAGGAGAAAATCAAACGTTCAAGCACTAACTACAAGCAGTTGGAAGAAACCTATCAACAGGCGTCGAAAAAGATTGAGACGCTTAACAAGTCCTTGTCAGATTTGGAGGCCAATCGCCTAAGTTTAGATAGCTTGCATGAAGCCGAAAAACTCCTCCAGTCTGTGGGTTACAATGTGGATAATCAACTGGCTCAGGACCTGAAAGAAATAGAGGACTTGAAGCAGGAGTTGGCCAAGACGGAAAAACGTCAACAAGGGTTATCTTTGGATATTGACCAAGTTCAAGAAAGTCTCAAGGAATTGGAAGACCAGTTAGCAACCACTTTAGCTTCACGTCGTCAACTCATGATTGCCCAGTTGCAGGCAGAATTAGAGGATGGACAGCCATGTATGGTTTGTGGTTCCATTGACCATCCTAAGGTCGATGGGACACAGGCGAATGAAGCGGCCTTGAAGGATCTCATGAATCAGGTGGAGGAACTTCAAGCTCAAAAAGAAAAGAAAGTCGCTACCTTGTCAAACCGTCAGGCTACCTTGAGCGAAGTTGAATCTAAACGTCAAGATTTGCTTGACCAAGTGGCTAAAGTCAAGCTAGCTCTCGAAAAACACTATCAAGAACTCCAGGAGCAAGTTAAGGGACAATTTGATTTTGATTTTTCAGAGGACTATGAAGCAGACTGTGGACAAGCCTTACTCCGAAAGGTTGAGCAGTATTATCAAGATCTACACAAACGCTTTGATAAGGAAGAGGCAGATCGTGTCCATTATCAAGAGAAGTTAGGGCAAGCTCAGGAAAAATTGATAGATTTGGCTAAAGCCTATCAAGAGGCTAAGGCGGCGCTTGACCAAGCTAAGGAACGTCTTAAGGAGTTACAAGAAGCTCATCAAGAGCTTGAATCTGTTGAGGTTTATCAAGAACGTATTTCCCTAGCAAAGCAGGAGTTGGACCTCTACAATAAGCAAGTCAAGGAAAATAGTGGAGCCTACAACCAACTTCATGCTGACATTCAAGGCATCAAGGGGCAACTTGAGAGCTTAACCAAGTCTAAAGAAAATGCTAGCCAAGAAACTAAGCGTTTATCGGCTGAACTAGACCAAAGTCTTATGGCTGAAGGGGCCCTCACCAATGACCTAGAGCAAATCCAGCTTTGGCTTCTTGAGGTGAATAAGCAAGCGATTCCTGAGCTCCAGGCTCAATTGACAAGCTACCAAACTCTTAAACAAGAGTTGAAGGCGCAGATTGTCAAGGGTCAAGAGCTTATCAAAGACCAAGAAAAGCCAGACCTTGGCAATCTAACACAAGCAGTAGAGGATTGTCAGGAGAGCTATGATAAGCAGCTGGCTCAGGTGTCTGTCATTGAGAAGGGGATTAAAGATGCGACGGCTACCTACCAAGCGGCCAAAACCCTTCAAGACAGTAATCAAGAGGCCTTTAAAGCTCACCAAGAGCTCAGCGATCTGGTTAAGGTGGTTAAGGGAGAAAATACAGCACTAACTGGACGACTCAATCTTGAAGTCTATGTTATCCGTCAGTATTTCCAACAAATCTTAGACTATGCCAATGCTAACTACATCGGTCTCTTAACGGATAACCGCTATTCCTTTGTCTTGAGTGAAGAAGGGCGTCGGGCGCGTGATCACTTTGGTTTGGACATCAACGTCTATGACCAGCTGACAGGTAGCGAGCGTTCCGTCAAATCCTTGTCTGGAGGAGAAACCTTTATCGCTGCACTGGCTATTGCCCTATCCCTCTCAGAGGTGGTGCAAAATACTAGCAAAGGTGCTGTTGTTGAAGCTCTCTTCATCGACGAAGGGTTTGGCTCACTGGATAAGGAAGCCCTGACCAAAGCCATCGCTGTTCTGGAACAAATCGGTGAAAACCGTATGGTCGGTGTCATCAGTCACGTGGACGACATGAAAGAAGGCATCGCCCAACAATTAGCTATCATCAAGTCGCATGATGGCAGTAGCCGTATTAAGATTGTGGATAAAGGGTAAAATATAAAAACTAAATTACTATCAATTAACGAGAATCAAAAGATATATCCTTTAACAGGAGTCTATTATCTGAGGAATAACTATCTTAGAAAATGTTCAATAGGCAATAGTTCCCCAAGTCTGTAGAATCCTACTTGTTGACGATTTAATTCAAGCTATTTTTAGTGGAACCTGAGTTTCTTCTTATAGAAAACGTTTTTTGTTATATTATTTCTTAAAGCAAGAAATTCCTAAGAAGTATAACTTCTTAGGAATTTTTTTTTCATTGCTTATAAGTAGTCTACTGCAAGAATAGGAGTGTTCTTTTTAGCCGGTACACGAGTTTTAACACCATTATTCCCTTTAGGGAGACGTAATTTTGTAGTTCCTTGATTTGAAGAATTTGTTTGGTGTCTGTAGTTAACAGGGATACGTGTTTTCACACCGTTATTGCCTTTAGGAAGACGAAGTTTTTTAGCATTTGTTGGTGTAACTGGTGTTACAGGTTTTTCAGCTGTTCCTTCAGTCACTTCCTTGTAAATATAAGTGATTGTAACAGTATTTGAGATACGAATTTTGTGTGACTTAATTTCTTGGTCATCAATTAATTGTAGCTCATATGTTTTACCATTTGCCTGGATTGTTTTAGGAGCAGTCGGGAAATAGGCATAGTAAGCTAAATCAATATCACGTCTAACCATGTTGACTTGGATTGGAGCAATTTCCTGTCCCTTATTATCGACAAAACGGGCCTGTTGCGCGACAGTTGGCGCAAGGTCAACATCATCGTAGAAGTAGGTAACATCAATAATAGGACTTGAAGCAATCCCTTTTTTAGGTGCGCCGTAATTACTCTTATTGTTAAGCACCATGTCGTCGTATTTAGCAAAATACCATGTTTTTCCGTTTTCATCGGTAACCGTTGCTGGCGCAAAAGCAGCTGTGTCGTATTCAGTGAAAGCAGGAGTTTTAATCGTTGCGTAAAGCACATCTTTTTGAGAGCTAAATTGTGAGTAACTTGCTTCGGTTGTTCGACGGATGTGATGGATACGAACTTCTGACACACGCTCATCAACTGTTGGTGTGTTTACAACTGGACTTGATTCTTCAAGATTTATAGGAGTTGTATTTTCAACTGCTGGTGCAGGAGTACTTGCAGGTGTAGTTACCTCCTCACTAAGGATAGCAGTGCTCGCCGAGTTAACCTCAGTGGCAGTATTAGCGGTAGTAGCTGTGTTTACTGATTCGTGAGCTAGATTGACATCAACGGCTGAAGCAGGGATGTTTTCAACAACTAGGTTTTCAAAAGCCTCTGTAGTGGGAAGGTTTACTGGCAATTCTTGTTCATCTGCAAGTGCAGAAGATGATAGACCAAGTGCTAAAATTGCAGCACTAAGACCAATAGTAGCATGTAATTTCTTATTCATGTTTATTAATTCCTCCTTGATTTACACTGATTATATCATGCCCTGATAACAAATGTCAAAAAATTAGAGAATGTGTTTAGGAGGTTTTTTCTTGATAAGAAGCAACTGATAATGCTTTATAAAAAACATAACAGTAGTATTTAGTTAACATATTTATCAATATTGTTTTCTTCTTATATCCTTCTATAGAACTCATGATATCCATTTTTTTATCTAATAATATTTTTATAATCAAAAAAATTAATAAAAAGCGATGTGATAATTTTATTTAATAATTTAAGGCTATTAGGAGACTAAAATATCTAATTTAGAGTACTAAATGAATATTTTTTGTAAAATGATGCCGGTTTTGATGAGGGTGAGATTAGGTGTCATTAGCTTCTACGAGATATTATCTTACTTAGATAAAAATAAGTTTAATCCCCGAAAAAGCTTATTTTTATAAACCTCATTGTGGTAGTTTTATCGTTTTTCTTTTCATTGAATGACTTGATTGCGCTTCTGAGTTTCACATATATGAATTACTTCAAGAGTGATAGTAATTTAATGGCATCCTACCGACATACTAATTTGGACTACAAGATGTGAATCATAAATTTGAAGAAGTCCAGGTTTGGATTGATAGAAGAGCCTCTCAGACCAAGAGCAAACCATCAGTTCTCACGCTAGACTTCTTAACTGTCGGTTTTTGAAATAAAAGTAATCTAATTTGGAATAGATTTAATCTATTAGAAAATTAAGTGATATTATGGTATAATTTAATGTTGTTAAGTCTCGAAAAAATAAGGAAAATGATATGAAGTGTATGGGATTTCAGATCTTGTGTGACAATGAAAACAGTTATAAACATTTTTTGATAGTCCTATTGTATTATGACTTTTTGAGACAAGAAAAAATATCACAGCTAGAAAAGTAAGAAAATGACAGAAAAAATTTCCGTAATTATTCCCGTTTACAATGTAGAAAATCAACTCCAGACCTGTTTAGACAGTGTTTTGGGGCAGACCTATCAAAATCTTGAAATTATTCTCATCAATTATGGCTCAATAGATAATAGTGATGCCATTTGCCGTAGTTATGCTGCTAGGGATTCTCGTATCCTCTATTTTAAAAAGGATAATGGAGGGCTTTCAGATGCTCGCCATATTGGTATTCGTCAGGCTAAGGGAGCTTACGTCACCTACGTGGATGCTGAGGATTGGGTAGAGTCTACTTATCTGGAGGAACTTTATAAGACTCTGCAGGCCCACAAGGCGGATATCGCAGTGGCCAATTACAGTGTCTATAAGGAATCGGAAGATCTCTTTTATTTTTATATCAAAGATGAAGATTATTATGAGCAGGTTTATTCACCGGCTCAGATTATTGATGGTCTCTTTGAAGAAACCAATAACATTAACATCGCTCTGATTTCTGCGACAGGCAAACTCTACAAACGTTCTTTGTTTAATGACTTGCTTTTTCCAAAAGAGCATGCAGGGGAGGATGGCTTTTTCAACCTTAAAGCCTATCTCATGAGTGAGCGTACGGTATATCTCAACAAGGGACTTTATGTATATCGTGAGAGTCCAGAGATGCCATCAGCGACTTGGATGCAAGACTGGATGATGACCTTGGTTTATGCCATGGAAGAACGCTTGGCTATTGTTGCTAGTCATGGTTTCCCTCTGGAGAAATACATGGTCACCTACCGTCAGATGCTAGAGGCTTGCTTGAAAAATGTGGAGGAGCAAGGTCTCACGGATTCTGATGCCTACCGCTCCATTCAGGAGAAATTCCAGGTCTTGAGTTTAGCTCCTCAACGTTATGAGACTAAAAAGCGTGCTATTGTTCTTGCGGCTAACTATACTTATGTTGACCAAGTGCTTACGACCATCAAATCCATCGTTTTCCATCATCGCAACATTCGTTTTTACTTGATTAATGATGATTTCTCTCAAGAGTGGTTTAGAGGACTAAACCGTCATCTGGCTGCCTTTGGTAGTGAAGTGATTAACTGTCGTGTGGATAGTAGTCATATCAAGCAATACAAGACTAATAGCAACTATGCAAGCTATCTTCGCTATTTTGTAGCGGACTTTGTGTCTGAGGAACAGGCCCTTTATTTGGATAGTGACATGGTGGTTACAGGTTCTCTAGAGGACCTCTTTACCCTTGATTTGCAAGGTCGACCTTTGGCTGCCGTGCGTGATTATGCTATTCAGGTTCAGGATCGCCAAGCGATGTTTGATGCTGGCTTCATGGTGATTGATACGGCTTATTGGAAGCAGTACAACATGAGACGTCACTTTATTGACATGACTAGCGAATGGCATGATAAGGTCCCATTTGCGGAGCAGTCCATTCTAAACATGGTCTTCCGTAACAACTGGTTGCCCTTGTCTTTTGACAACAACTATGCGGTTACCAAGTCTAGTTTAGCTGGTTTCCATCTGCCAAATGGTCAAGACTATCCTAAGGTTGTGCATTATGCCTCACACCGTAAGCCTTGGTTACCATTGGCTTGCCAAGCTTATCGCGAGGTCTGGTGGTTCTATGCTCAAATGGATTGGTCAGAGGTTGCTGAAAATGCCACTTTATTGCCACTTTCAGAGGACATGATTTATCCTAAGGGCCGTCCGTTTACTTGTTTGATTTACACCAACATTTCAGAAATTCCGCATTTGACGGACCTTATCTCGGCTCTTCCTAAGGTACAGTTTAAAATTGCCTCTCGACAGCATGTGACAGATAAACTGGCCCAATTGATTACCTATCCAAATGTGACGGTTTACTCAGCCATTGCGGGCTTAAATGGGCTAGATTTGGAATTGTTGCGTACCAGTGACTTGCTTCTAGATATCAATCCAGGAAGAAAAGTAGTGGAAATTCTTGATGCCTTTAGGTTTGAAAACAAACCGATTTTAGGGTTCGAGGACCTTAAGTCAACCAAGCATAACCAACAAACCTACTCAAGAGATCGTTGGAAAGAGATGGCTGAGACCATTCGCCAAATGCGTAAGAAGAGCCTGTAATCCTTTGCTTGGATAAGTAGGCTGAACTGGCGTCTCTGTCTCGTTTCAATCGAAATAACATCATCCTGTCTATGGGCAGGAAATAGGAGTAATAGTGAAAAAAATTAGTCAATCGATAATCACCAAACGTGTCTTATGGACCCTCTTTTTCCTCTTTATTTATTGTTTGGGAAATCAATTGGTTCTACCGTTTGTGGATTTGAAAAATGCAAATATCTTTGGGGGAGCCATAGGTTCCTTGGCTTTCTCTAGTGCCATGATGGGGGGAAACCTCAGGTCCATGTCTCTATTTTCAGTGGGCTTGTCGCCCTGGATGTCGGCCATGATTCTCTGGCAGATGTTTTCTTTCTCTAAGAAAATGGGCTTGAAAAATCTTCCCATTGAGATTCAGGACCGTAGACGCATGTATTTGGCCCTAGGGATTGCCATTGTTCAATCTTTGGCAGTATCCTTGAATTTACCTATCGTTTCAGGGGTTAATGCTAGTCTCGCTATTTTCATGAATACCATTTTATTAATTGCCGGGACCTTCTTCTTGGTTTGGCTATCAGACCTCAACTCACTCTTTGGGATTGGAGGCTCCATTGTTATCTTGATGGCAAGTATGATGGCCAATCTGCCCTATCAAATCATGGATAGTATTGAAAAGCTAGGTATCGGTTGGGATGTCTTGCTTCCTCTGATTCTATTCAGTTTGGTCTTCCTCTATATTTCAGGGGTTGTGCAGAGGGCTAGATACCGTATCTCAATCAATAAAATCAATATTCATAACCGCTTTAAACAGTATTCTTACTTGGATATTATGCTGAATCCAGCCGGAGGGATGCCTTTCATGTATGCCATGTCGCTGGTTAGTATTCCGCAGTATGTTTTTATGCTGATTCAATTTATCCATCCTGAAAGCAAGTGGACCAGTGGTGCCATCAAGTCTTTGACAGTCGGTCAACCTCTTTGGTTGGTTGTTTATCTGATCATGCTCTTCGTTTTAGGGTTAGCCTTTGCCTTCGTTAATGTCTCTGGTGAGCAAATCTCTGAGCGAATGCGCAAGTCAGGTGAGTATATCTACGGTGTTTATCCAGGCCAAGAAACTAGTGCCTATATCAACCATTTGGTGCTTAGACTTGGTTTTATCGGTGCCCTTTATATGCTCTTTATGGCAGGTGCTCCAATGCTGATTATCTTGGTCAATCCGGATTATTTACAGCTTAGTATGATTCCTGGTACCTTCTTGATTTTTAGCGGTATGATTTACAATGTTAACGAGGAAATGAAAGCCTTGAAGCTTAACACTTCCTACACCCCACTTTTTGAAAATGTATAAACTCTCACCCCTCGTGGGGTTGAGAGGCAGGCTGGTGATGTGTGATCGGTCTGCCCCTCAATCTCAAGTATTGTGATGAAAAGACAATGAAGGAGAACTCATGTATTATTTTATTCCAGCTTGGTATGGACAGACGGATGAATTTTGGAAGACGGTCATTGATCCTTGGTACCGTATCCGCCAAAAAATTGAATTTGATGACAGCTTGCACCAAGTTCGTATCTTTCAGGATGAGGACTTAGCCCCTCAGCTTTTGCTTTTGGCCTACCAACCACATTTGCGTTATTTCTTGCACCGTCATGATGTCTTGGAAGTTGGCTATACAGCTATTTTTGACTTGATTCAGGGTATCACTGATGAAGATATGAAAAATCTTCAGGTGACAGATTTGGAATGGCCAGAAGGGGCTACCTTTGTTCACACACCATTTGCTATCGTGGTGCAATGCCAACACAAGCGTTATGCCGAGATTGAGTTTGGCTCAGAAGGCTTTATTGGCATGATTCGCTACTATAAGGATGAGCAAATCATTCGCGAAGACATCTACGATGACCGCGGTTTTATCTCAAGTAGTCTTTATTATGAAGGTGGACAACCAAGCTATCGAAACTATCTTAATGCCAAGGGAGTTTGGCAACTCTGTCATTTCTTTGATGGTCGTGGGATTGTAGCCAATCCTCGTACGGAAGGTCGTTTTAATAAGAGTTACTACGGTGACCTTTCAGAAGTTATCTGGGAATTTTTGACTAAATTCTTGGACGAAAAGGTAGAACCAGAGGACCGTTTTGTTATTGCCTCAGATCTACGCCATAACAAGTACCTCTTTAAACATTTGCCAGCAGCCAACACTAAGATTTTGACTTGGTTCGCAGAACGTAATCAGGACGATAGTATTGACACCTATGAAGCCTTTCTGCCGCAAGTGGACTTGTTGATTGCTGACCGTTACGATTACTTGGAGCAGCTTCAGGTTGCCTATCCAGAAGAGGCTAAGAAACTCAAACACATGGCTTCTTTCGATACCCGTTTAGCTTTGGGAACCAGTCAACGTGTCAAAGAGTCTAAAATCTTTTATCAGGTTGACTTCGATCAGTTGGATTTAGAGGCTATTTATCAAGTCTTGGCTTTTGTGGCTAAGTATCCTAAGACACAGGTTGAATTTGGAGCATTTAATGCCAATCCAGAGCAACTTGGTAGCCTGCAAAATCAAGTGGAAAAAATGATTGAAGAACGATTGAGTCCAGATGTCTTTGAAGAGGTTGTCGAAAGTAGTGGTGCAGAAAATAAATTGGAAGAAAATAATGAAATCGTCAGCCGATTTTCTTTCCAAGACCTGCGTGACGAGACTGCCCTTATCAAGGCTCTTCAGTTTACACGCCTCATTGTCGACTTGAGCAAGGAACCTAATCGTTATACACAGATTGCTGGAATTAGTGCTGGTATTCCACAAATTAACCGTGTGGCGTCTGAGTATGTGACCCACCAAGAGAATGGTTATATCTTGAAGCACTTGTCCGATTTTGAAAAAGGGGCTTACTACTATTTGGGACAGTTGAACAACTGGAACCGTTCCCTTATCTACTCAATTGAGAAAATTAAGGAAAACACAGGAGACCGTTTGGTACAAAAATGGGAAAATTGGTTGAAGGAGGAGCAGAATGACCAAGGATAATCGTCTGAAGATACTACAAGTTGGATCATCCAACTGGTCAGAAATTCAGGAAATTCCTGAAAATATGAAATGGTATTATTGCAATCTTGGTCAGCTTGAGACCTTACAAGAAACCATCGAAGAAGACGAAATCAAGACTTTCACAGCTGTTATAGTGGACAGTCTTGCCGGTCTTGAGGAATTGATGGCTATTAAAGAGCATTTGATTCCTCATGCTATTTTCTTTGATCAAACGATTGAAGTGTCGGATGAGATACTTGCTCAGTTCATCAAGGAAATGTGTGCTGTGCCGACTGATTTTTCAAATCAAGGACAGTTGCTCTTTACCCTTTCAAAAGCACTCTTTTCAGGCCAATACGGGGATAAGATGTCTCCTTTCACTGCCCAGATTAACCCAAATTTTACTGGTGAGGTGACCTACCACGGTCATGAAAATGTCATTTTAAAAGGTGATTATGGTCAAGATTTTAGTCCTGTCTTGGACTGGACCTATAATGTCAGAGCCAGCAAGGAGAATCCTATCGAGCTTTGGTTGGAATTTGAAAAAGAGGAGACTTGCGAGTGTCGTTTGATTCTCAATCTTTTGCCAGAAGGTTCGGTCGCAGGTATTTTTAAGACCTATATCGTTTCAGAAGAAGAAATGCGCAAGGGGGCCATTGTCCTTGATGAGGACATGACCTTCCTCTTGGCTGCTAGTCTTGAAATGAAGGGCAAAGGTCAGATTACAATTGGTGGTCTCCACCAACGTTTGACCCGTTTCCAATTCGGTAAATTTGTACTTGGTGGTGGTATTCTCCACGACAGCAAGCGTCAGGAAATCAACTATTTCTTTTATCCTGGGGATTTCAAGCCACCTTTGTCTGTTTATTTCTCAGGTTTCCGTCCTGCCGAAGGTTTCGAAGGTTTCGGAATGATGAAAGGGATGGGAACACCATTCCTGCTCTTTTCAGACCCTCGTCTCCAAGGGGGAGCCTTCTACATGGGAACCGAAGAGCTTGAAAATAGTATCAAGGACACCATCCAACATTACTTGGACTATCTAGGTTTTGACAATAGTCAACTCATTCTCTCTGGAATGTCCATGGGAACCTTCCCATCTATGTACTATGGTGCGGACTTTGAACCTCATGCCATCATCATGTCTAAACCCCTAGCCAATGTTGGAACTATCGGTAATCGTGCTAGACTTTTGGCACCAGAGGTTTTCCCGACAGGAATTGATGTCTTGCATTTACAGACAGGACGCTTGGATAATGAGGGTGTTGAGGCCCTTAATCAGAAGTTCTGGAATAAGTTTGAAAAAGCAGATTTTTCAAACACGACCTTTGGTCTTTCTTACATGAAAGACGAGGATATGGATCCGACGGCCTATGAGGATATTACCAAGTCCCTCTATTATTCAGGGGCTAAGATTCTCAGCAAGGGAACATCAGGTCGACACAACGATGATTCATATACGGCGACAACTTGGTTTGTCAATTTTTACCGTATGATTTTAGAAAATGATTTTGGAAGGAAGGAGTAAGAATGTTCAGAAACAAGAAATCAGAAATCTTGTGGGGCTTAAACCACAAAGCCTACATGTATGGCTCAAAAATTGTTAAGCGCCAAGATGGTTCTGTGCAATTTTACAATCCTTTGGTGCCATCAGGAACGGAAATCCAGTCTTGGATGGCCATCCAAAACTATCAAGCTGCTCGTACCCAGCCTGCCCTCCCACTTTTGAAAAAAGGGCATAGCTACGACTTGACGGCCAATCTCGAAGCCGTCCCAACTGGCTCAGTCTTTTTGAAAGTCAGCTTTTTGGACCGTTATGACAATGAAATCAAACAGCTTATTGAAAAAAGTACCCACATGACCTTTATTTACCCTCATGATGCCTATACCTATCGTATTTCTCTCTTGAGTGCTGGGGTCAAAGAGCTGGATTTCTACAGCTTAAAACTGGAAGAAACAGGAGAAGAACATGTTTAAACAACTGAATCCTATTCTCCCTGTTAAGGAGATACTCAAGGAAATCAACGGCCTAGCCGATGAAATGGCCGGTCTGAGCAACCTTGAGTTGAAAAATAAAACGCAGGAATTTAAGGAGCGTTTAGCCCAAGGAGAAAGCTTGGACGACCTCCTGCCAGAAGCTTTTGCGGTTGTTCGTGAAGCAGATAAGCGAGTGCTAGGCATGTTTCCTTATGATGTTCAGGTCATGGGGGGCATTGTCATGCACCAGGGCCATATCGCTGAGATGAATACCGGTGAGGGTAAGACTTTGACGGCAACCATGCCAGTCTACCTTAATGCCTTGTCAGGTGAAGGGGCTATCCTCGTTACGACCAATGAATATTTGGCTATCCGTGACGCCGAAGAAATGGGTCAGGTCTATGAGTTCCTAGGTTTGACGATTGGTGTGCCTTGTGTGGAAGGCAGTAATGAGATGGAACCAGCTGAAAAGCGTGCCATCTATCAATCAGATATCGTTTACACGACCAATGCCAGTCTAGGTTTTGACTATTTGATTGATAACCTTGCTTCTAACCAAGACGGGAAATACATGCGTCCTTTTAATTATGCTATCGTCGATGAGGTTGACTCGGTCCTTCTTGATAGTGCCCAGACGCCCTTGATTATTTCTGGTGCGCCCCGTGTTCAGTCCAACTACTATGGAATGATGGATACACTCATGACCACCTTGGTCGAGGGTGAAGACTACATCTTCAAAGAGGAAAAAAGTGAAGTTTGGTTGACCACTAAGGGTGCCAAGGCTGCTGAAAACTACCTCGGTATCGGCAACCTCTACGATGAGGAAAATAGTACCTTTGCCCGTCATTTGCTCTTTTCACTTCGTGCCCACTTGCTCTATAAAAAGGACAAGGACTACATCATTCGTGATGGTAAGAAAGGGCCTGAAGTGGTTCTTCTTGATAAATCGACAGGTCGTCTCTTGGAATTGACCAAGCTCCAAGGTGGACTCCACCAAGCCATCGAAGCCAAGGAATTAGTGGCCTTGTCACAAGAAACCAGAGCCATGGCTTCTATCACCTACCAAAGTCTCTTTAAAAAATTCAAGAAAATTTCAGGGATGACTGGTACTGGTAAGGTTGCGGAAAAAGAATTTCTCGATACCTATGGTATGAAGGTCATTCAAATTCCAACCAACCGTAAGAAACAACGTATCGACTATCCAGATAAGATTTATGCGACTCTGCCAGAGAAGGTCTTTGCTTCTTTAGAGTATGTTAAGCATTATCATGAAAAAGGCAATCCTATCTTGATTTTCGTTGGTTCGGTGGAAATGTCAGAGCTTTATTCTTCTTTACTTTTGCGTGAGGGGATTGCTCATAATCTCCTAAATGCCAACAACGCACCTCGAGAGGCTGAGATGATTGCTGAGTCAGGACAAATGGGTGCCGTGACAGTTGCGACTTCAATGGCTGGACGTGGAACAGATATCAAGCTTGGCAAGGGCGTAGCTGAACTGGGTGGATTGGTCGTAATCGGTACGGAACGTATGGAAAGTCAACGTATTGACTTGCAAATCCGTGGTCGTTCTGGACGTCAAGGTGACCCTGGTATGTCTAAATTCTTTGTCTCACTTGAAGACGATGTGATTAAAAAATACGGTCCATCTTGGGTTCACCGTACCTACAAAGAATACGCCATTAATGATCACATTGAGCCTAAGGAACTGACCGGTCGTAAGTATCGTAAATTGGTTGAAAAAGCCCAAGAAGCTAGCGAAAGTTCTGGTCGTACCTCACGTCGTCAGACGCTTGAATTTGCAGAAAGTATGAACATCCAACGTGAGATGATTTATGCTCAACGTGACCGTCTCATCTACCACAATCAAGGTTTGGACACTGTTATCGACGAGGTTCTTGACGATTTCATCGACCAAGCAATGGCTGAGGAAGATTTCTCAAAAGCGGAAAATCTTTACCACTTTATCTTGCGTAATATCAGCTTCCGCATCAATGAAATTCCTAAGGATTTAGACCTCAACAATCGTGAGCAAGTCTTGGAACTCATCTACCAGTTTGCCTATCGTGAACTTGATGCTAAGAAGCAGGAGTTGAAAACCAAGGAACTTAACGAGTATTTCCAACGCCTATCCATGCTGAAGGCTGTGGATGACAACTGGGTGGAGCAGGTAGACTATCTGCAACAACTTCAGATGGCCATTGGTAGCCAACAACTCAGTCAAAAGAACCCGATTGTCGAATATTACCAAGAGGCTTACAAGGGCTTTGAAGCCATGAAACGTCAAATCAGAAAGGATATGGTTCGTAATCTTCTCCTTAGTCAGGTGCAAGTCACTAAAAAAGGAGATATCATCAGCCATTTCCCATAAAATAAGGAAATTATGACAGTATATAACATTAATTTAGGCATAGGTTGGGCCAGCAGTGGTGTCGAATATGCTCAGGCCTATCGTGCTAAGATTTTCAGGGAAATGGGGCAAGAAGCAAAATTTGTTTTTATGGACCTCATCCTTGGGGATAATATCGAGCATATGACTAGCAAGATTGGTTTTTCAGACGATGAAATCATCTGGCTCCATAACTATTTTACAGATATCAAGATTGCGCCATCGACCATTAGCCTAGCGGAAATCGAGACCATCTTACCTGCCAATCCTGAGCGCAAGGAAGTTGCTGGTCGTCTCATTCGTTACCATTATCCACAGGATGATATGGTAGTAGCATGTAACCTTCGTGTGATGGACGAAGATGCAGTGGAAACAGTCAGCTACTTTGTCAATGACAAGCTCTTGCGCAAGGATTTTTACTCTTACACCCGTTACTGCAGTGAGTATTTTGCGCCTAAGGACAATCAAGCCAAGGTTTACCAACGTCGTTTTTATAACGAAGATGGGTCTACAGCCTATGACATGATTGTCGGAGACAATAATCAGGATATCTATCGTTTTCCTGATCAGGTTCTTTATGGTAAGCAAGAATTCCTTCGCTATTTCTTCAAACGTCTAGCCCTAACCAAGGATGATGTGGTCATCTTGGACCGTGAAACAGGTATTGGCCAGTTGGTCTTTGAAGAAGCGCAAGCTGCTCGCCTAGGCGTCGTTGTTCACGCTGAGCATTTTAGTGTCAATCAAACTGATGACAACTACATTCTCTGGAATAACTATTACGAGTACCAGTTTACCAATGCGGACAAGGTTGATTTCTTCATCGTGGCAACTGATCGTCAGAAGGAAATTCTGCAGGAACAGTTCCGTCGCTACACCAACCATGATCCAAAGATTTACACTATTCCAGTGGGAAGTCTACCTGAATTGGTCGGGCAGGACAAACCACGTAAGCCATTCTCAATGATTACGGCCTCACGATTGGCTCAGGAAAAACACATTGACTGGTTGGTTCGTGCGGTTATCGAGGTTCATAAGACTCTGCCAGATATCACTTTTGATATCTACGGTAGTGGTAGTATGGATGCCAAGTTGCGTGAGATTATTGTCGAAGCACAAGCTGGCGACTATATCCGACTCATGGGGCATGCTGACTTGACTGACATTTATAGCCAGTACGAGGTCTACCTAACAGCTTCAACCAGTGAAGGTTTTGGCCTTACTCTCATGGAGGCGGTTGGTTCAGGTCTTCCGATGATTGGATTTGATGTGCCTTACGGAAATCAAACCTTTATCGAAGACGGGGGCAACGGTTATCTCCTCCCTGTTGCTGAAAATCATGTTGTGGATGTCATCACCAAGTCCTATAAGGATGCCATTGTCCATCTCTATGAAAAAGGCAATATCGAAGCCATGCGTCAAAAATCTTATGACCTTGCCAAAGGCTTCTTGACCAGTCAAGTCAAGTCAGCTTGGAAACAGTTACTTGAGGAGGTACGCTCATGATATTCTTATGTGATTACTACAATCAAGCCAGTAAGGATCTAGCTTACTCACTTCAGGTAGCAGGCTATGATGCCACAACAGTTGTCATCAATCCAGATGGTTTTCTCCCTCAAGACGCTCTCTCTCCTTTCACCTATTATGTGGAAGCAGAAGAGGAAACTGGCAAACCACGCTTTTTCAACCAAGTTCCTGTGCCAGCCTTTTGGGAAATTTCAGGGAACAATCAAATGGCGCGTGTGTCTAATCTTACCGAAGAACGTGCCCGCATCACCTACCCAGAAGGTAGCAAGGCTCGTATCGTTAAAAGTGTCGAATGGTTAGACAAGTCAGGAAAGATTCGCCAAGTGGACCACTATAACAAATACGGATTCTGCTTTGCCAAAACCACTCATGATGAGAACGGCCAGGCAGTCTTTACCAGCTACCAAACCAAAGAAGGCGACGAACGTATCTTGGAAAATCATCTCACCAGTGATATTCTCTTGACTCTACCAGGACAAGCCCTTCGTCGTTTCGCCAACCGTACCGAATTTGTTAAAGCCTTTCTAGCTCAGGTCTTTGGTGATATCGATCACATTATCTTTAATAGCTTGGCGACACCTTTCATCGTCTCATGGACTATGGAAAATAAAGGTGCCACTGATGTCCTTGTTTGGCAGGAGCCACTGGGTGATGTCCTTCCAGGTAACATGAATGGTATATTGGAGGATAATTCAGCCAGAGCCAATGCCATCATCATTCCTGATAAGGCAACTTATGAAAAAGCTTTGACCTTGGCGCCAGAGGACAAACATCATAAAATCTTGTCTCTTGGTTATGCCTATGACTTCAAGGAAAATCATGGCAAACCTCGTAATGCCTTTATCGCAACCAATTCAGACCAAATTGAGCGTTTGGAAGTCTTGGTTGAGTCACTCCCTGATGTGACCTTCCAGATTGCAGCAGTCACTGAGATGTCGCCAAGATTGCTCTCAATGATGCGTTATTCAAACGTTGTGCTCCATCCAAACGCTAGTCACAAGCAGTTGGATAAGCTCTATCAAGAGTCTGACCTCTACTTGGACATTAACCATCATAATGAGTTGTACAAGGCGACACGAACTGCCTTTGAACACCAATTGTTGATTTTGGCCTTTTCAGAAACAGCTCATGGACCTGTCTATACAGCGCCAGAGCATATCTATGCCAGTCAGAACTATCCAGCTATGGTTGCCAAGATTAAGCAGGTCCTAGGCGATGTTCAAGCCATGCAGGAGGCCATGCAAGCTCAAAAAGCTCAAGCCAACACCCTGACTGCCTCTGAGTTGGCCGACCGCTTACAATCACTTTTAGGAGGAAATCATGTCTAAAAAAGATTTATTCTACGGTGACGTTGAAGGCCGTATGGAAGAACTCAAGCAAAAGCCTATCACAAAAGAAAAAGAAACCAGAGGAGAGAAGATTAACAAGAGCTTTTCAATCATGCTCGGACTTGTTATTATCATCGGTTTGATCTTCACCCTTATTGGTTTGTTGAGGTAGTCTTATGATGTTAGTATTTATGGTTCTAGCAGTGATTCTTTCGGTTGCCCTTATCGTCCTAGTGACCATCCAACCGCGTCAAACGCAGATTTTTTCAACGGATGCCACGAGTAATATCGGTAAACCAAGTTATTGGGCTAGCCAACCGATTCGAAAAATGTTGACCTTGGCTATCAGCATAGCCCTCTTTATCCTCTTACTTATTTTTATGATTGTTTCTTATAAGTAGAGGACTTCCTACTATATAATAGAAAGAAGTATGTCATGCGCGTACATTTTACAAATTTATTTGGCCAGTCCTCACGTAGTGTGGCCTTGATTGCCCAAAATGATACCATGAAGATTGCCAAAGAGCTCGGTGCTAATGAACTAGGAATTTATTTCTATGATAGTAGCCAAGAGCCAGATGGAGAGCTTAATTCTCGCTTTGATGGGATTGTAGCAGGACTGAGTGTTGGAGATATTGTTTTCTTCCAGTCCCCATCATGGAATGGTAGTGAGTGGGATAGCCGATTACTCCGTAAATTCAAGGCTGTTAATGCTAAGACCGTTATGTTTATCCATGACATCCCACCTCTTATGTTTGATAGTAACTACTATCTCATGTCTGCTTATATTGACATGTATAATCTCTGTGATGTTGTCGTGGTGCCTTCTGAAAAGATGCGTGATCGACTGATTGAGGAAGGGTTAACAGTTGATAAGGTTATCATCCAAAAACTTTGGGACTTACCTCACAGTCTTGACCTACACCAACCTAGTTTCCAGAAGAAAATGATTTTTGCTGGGAACCCAACCCGTTTCCCACACGTCCTAGATTGGAAACAAACGACACCTCTTCACGTCTACGCTGAGAAACAAGAGGGTAAGGATTATTCCAAAGTCCACCTCGAAGGCTGGCGAAATAAACATGAGCTTTTGCTAGAGCTATCTAAGGGAGGCTTTGGTCTGGTCTGGGGTAATTCAGAAAAACCAGAAGATGAGCTTGATTACTATAAGATGAACATCTCTTACAAACTCTCGACTTACTTAGCTGCAGGTCTCCCAGTGGTTGTACCTGACTACCTATCAAATGCGGACTATATTAGGGAACATGGACTAGGCTTTGTCGTTTCAAGTCTGGAAGAAGCAGACCGTTGTGTTCAAGAATGTACCGAGGAGCAGTATGCACAGATGGTAGCTAACGCTCGCCACACAGCCTACCTCATCAGTAACGGTTACTTCACAAAGAAACTTTTCATCGATGCTATCATGGCATTGAGTTAATGCGGAGCATAATTTTGATCAAGGAATTGAACTTATGGAAAACGAGGAGTATAGTGGACAAATTATTAGCAGTGTTTTAGATCAGAAAAATAATTAAATATACTTTTATTTGAGATGAGTTTTTAGGGAATTACTACCATTTATCAAAACTATCAGCTAAATCGTAATTAGGCAGTAGCATTTTGAAGCTACTGTCTTTTTATTTTGAATAATATATAATAATTCTGAATATTCCCAAGAAGTAATTGTGTTGAGTTTTATTGAAAAAAATATCAATTAAAGGATATCGTTACATTAAAATGTCAAAATTCAGTTGGTTTTACAGATGCAAATATCGATGTAGGTGAGTAAAAGATGGGTGTTTTTAAAGTTATCTTCCCATAATATTGACTTCTGTTTAATAATTGAAGGTTTTTAAAAAAATAGTTATTGTCTTATTTTGTAAAACCCCTAAATGCTTTTACTATAGAGTTAATTTAAATTTATATTTTTATTTGTAAGGTTGCTTATATTTTTTACAAACTCAAAATATAAGCTAATTTTACTTAGGAAATTTAAGTTAAATCGGAAGAGGTTAAAGAAAAACTAAAAGGTTAAAACTAAAACACTAAAATGTTGCTACAATTTTAATAATATGATATATTTGAGATTAGGGAAATTCAATTTATATTATTTTTAGAAGTGACAAGAGTAATCAAAATCTAATGATTCCTTGTCTAGGAGGATATATGGGTAAAGATATCTTTAGTAAGAAGAGTCGTTTCTCGATTCGTAAATTGAATATCGGAGTCTGCTCGGTCTTGCTTGGTACTTTGATCATGATTGGTCACACAGCTCAAGCGGATGAAACGACATCTGATGGAGCAACAGTTGCAACCACAGCTGTCAGTGCAAGTCAAGGTGACGGAGCCTCAACCACAACTCCGCCAATCACAGCACCAGAAAGTGCAGCAACTACTACGGTAGCACCAGCAGCTACTGAAACAGTTACATCGATGTCGGTTGCACCTACAACATCAGTTGCACCAAGTGTAGCAGTAAGTTCAGAAGCACCAGCTTCAACAAGTGCTACAAGTTCAGCACCGGCTTCATCGGCAGCAACCTCAACAAGTCCAGTAGTTGCTTCAGAAGTTCCAGGTTCAACAAATGTATCAACTGCAAAACCGGCAACTGCCTCAGAGGCATCTCGTTCAGTTACAGCTTCGACAGCGTCAGTAACTACAGCAAGCTCAGAGAATGCAATCGCAAATAATGTTACGGTTTCAGAAACAGCAAATGTTCCTCGTGTACGTCGTCGCCGTGACACTGGGGGAACATCACGTTCAGTTGATGAAACAAGACTTGATCGTGTCACAGTAACGAAAGATAACTTTGATAGTTTCTTTAAAGAAGGTGGTACGGCAAATTATGATGAAACGTCTGGCACAATTAAATTAACAGATGACGTGTCAGGTCAAGTTGGTAGTGCTTACCTTCGTTTTAAAATTGATCCTAGGGAAGACTTTACCTTTACTGGTAAGGTAGATATTGGTGATAAATACGAAGGTCATACTGTAGGTAGTCGTCTAGGTGGTGATGGAGTCGGCTTCGTCTTCCATACAGGTAATGTAGATACTATTGGTCAATCCGGAGCGTCTATTGGTATGGGTACTATCAAAAATGCCTTTGGTTTCAAACTAGACTCATGGCACAACACTTCTAACCCAAATGCTAACCAAAATGCATCAGCCGATCCAAGATATGGTGGAAATGCATGGAGAAGTAATGCCTTCGGTTCATTCTACTCATCAAATAATGCTGGTAGGGTAACGACAAGTAGCTCAGCAGCAAAAGCTCTAAATCCAAAACCTAATGGCGAATGGGTAGACTTTAAAATTGAATATAAAGGTCAATCAAAAGAGTTTATTGTAACTTACGGTTCTGAAAAATGGTCAACTAATTTGAAGACTGCGAATGCTTCAATCATGGAACCAACTGCTAAGACTGCTCTTAACAACTCAAATGCAACTTATGCATTGTCATTCTTAGGAAGTACGGGTTCGGGTACCAACTTGCAACGTGTGCAAATTGAAAAATTTGAGTTTACTGCACCACAAATTGTACAAGTAGCCTTCTATGATGAAGCGGGTAATGAGCTTGCAGCAAGTAGTGCGATTCCAGGGGATAGAGATCAAGTTGTTAATTTGAGTAATATCGAAGCAGTACAAAAAGCTATTACGAAATTAAAGACTAAAGGTTATACACTTAAGGAAGTTAATTCTGATAAAGCAGAAACATATAACTCGGGAGCCAACACTGTAACACTAAGAAGTGGTGGACAGTTACTGAAGTATGTATTTGCAGTACCTACTCCAGAGGTAACTAAAACATTACCTTCAGATGGCGGTATGTTGCGAAACGGAGGTATTAAATCAACTGATAGAACTCTATCAGGGACAGGAACACCTGGTGCAACTATTAATATTAAAGTTGCAGGGAACACAGTTGTAGACAACGTAACAGTTGAAAGTAATGGTAAGTGGACAGCGACACTTCCAACTGGATTAAATAGTAATGTAACGACACAAGATCAATTAGTTCCAAAAGATAGTTTAGTAGTTACACAAAAAATAGGTGTCAGTGAAAGTGAAGCAGCAACAGTAGATGTTGCACTAGGTGAATCAAGTGTAGTGCCATCAACAGAATCAAAAGACCAACAAAGTATTGTTGCAGAAACTACAACAGTCACATTAAAAGTCCCTCATGATGCAGGGGTAACCTACTTTGATTATCCTAAAACAGGTGGTAGAAGTGAGGTAGCTATTAAACGCGATTCAATTCCTGGAGCGTGGGCTTCAAAAGATGCATCAAAAGCAGTAGTTACCTCTTACTCTACGGATGGTTTTGTTGATACAATCGTACTTGAAATGAAAGAGCAAATCCAACCAGGTAAAGCTAAGGTAATTTCAAATATTAAAGAAACTAAATATTCAAGTCCAGTTGGTTGGAAAGAAATTAATGTAGAAGAAAAACCAGATACAACACCACCAGTAGCACCAACTGTTAATAGTGTTAAAGTGGGGGCTACTAACCTTACTGGTACAGCAGAAGCTAATTCTACAGTAGAAGCTACATTACCAAATGGTAGTAAAGTAACTGCAACAGCAGGTTCAGATGGAAGCTTCACTATCCCAGTTTCAGGTTTAAATGAAGGAGATACAATTAGTGTTACAGCAACAGATGCAGCAAGTAACAAGTCAACTCCAAGTGTAGTAACTGTAAAAGAGAATGTTCGCCCTGTAGTAAATATTCCATATGATGACAAAGCTAACCAAATTATCTATCTATATTCTGGTGAAGAAAATAATATAGAACTAAAAGTCACTGATAACTCAGGGAAAATTGCTAAAGCATTTTTAGTATTTGCTCAAGATAATCGTACAGGTTTAGGAACAGAAGATGCTGGATACCTAAATGGTAAAACGAAAAGTGCTTTATACTTAAAAGCAAATAGATTTGGTTCAGAAACAACAGCTACTGAGGCAAATCCTGCTATCATTAAATTAACAGCAAATATTCCAAATGGATCTTACACAGATGGTACAGGAATGACTCGTTATATTTATGCTGAAGATTTAGCAGGAAATACAAACTATGATTCTGTAGGGGCTGCGGGGGATACTGGGGCACCTGGACGTATTCGTTTTGTTTGGAAACCGCAAACTTTCAAATATAATGTCCAAGCGCCATCAACACCAATAGTAACGAACACAGTACCAAGTGCTGCAGATTTAGCGAATGCAGTAAAAGTAGCAAATCCAACTTTTAGCGATAAAATTGATAGCGTTACACTAAATGGAACTAATGTAACTGTTACTTATAAAGATGGAAGTACAGATACACTAAGTGCTGCTTCAGTATTTGATATTGAAGCGGTAGCACCATCAGTAACACCAGTTAAAAACCCATCAAGTCTAACTACACCAGAAAAAGATGCTGTTAAAGCTGCTGTTAAAGTGGCGAACCCAGATGCAACAACAGTAGTAGTAGGAAATGATGGTTCAACAACATTAACTTATTCAAATGGCTCAACAGCGAACTTGACCCCAGCACAAACTGTCAAAGCAGCCGATGCCAACGGCGTTCAAGAACCAGCTGCTAAGACACCAGTTCAAAATACGTCAGCCTTAACTCAACCAGAAAAAGATGCCGTTAA
>NZ_JACLQJ010000020.1:5947-6605 GCF_016648665.1 Streptococcus sp. 23.2 | reverse complement strand
AAGTAGGCGACAATGGTGACACAACCGTAACGTTCCCAGATGGAACAACAGCAACCCTAACAGGCGATAAGACCGTTAAGGAAGCAGATTCTAAGGGCGTTCAAGAACCAGCTGCTAAGACACCAGTTCAAAATACGTCAGCCTTAACTCAACCAGAAAAAGATGCCGTTAAATCCGCAGTAGAAACCGCGAATCCAAGTGCAACGAAAGTTGAAGTAGGCGACAATGGTGACACAACCGTAACGTTCCCAGATGGAACAACAGCAACCCTAACAGGCGATAAGACCGTTTATGTTTCAGAAAATGGTGAATTACCTGACTCAATTGATTTGCCAAAATTAATCATAACTAAATGGGTTGATGAAAATGGTAATGAATTAAAACCAACAGATGCAAAAGCACCCGTTGAGTTGGGTGGTGCTAATGAAGCATTAGAACATGGAGAAATTGAAGGATATGTATTTGACAGAACGGTAACTGATAAAGTTGAAGGTACTGTAACTCATATCTTCAAACGAGTTAAAGCTGAAGCTGATACGACTGCACCAACAGCGCCAGTTGTGAACACCGTTAAAGCGGGCGACACAGCAGTCACAGGTACAGCTGAAGCAGGTTCAACAGTAGAAGTAACCCTTCCAGATGGCACTAAAGCATCAGC
>NZ_JACLQJ010000020.1:1339-5847 GCF_016648665.1 Streptococcus sp. 23.2 | reverse complement strand
TCAAACAATACATCAACTCCAACTACAGCAACTGTAGCGAAAGCTGATGATAAGACAGCTCCAGATGCACCAGTTGTGAACCCAGTTAAAGCAGGTGACACAGCAGTCACAGGTACAGCTGAAGCAGGTTCAACAGTAGAAGTAACCCTTCCAGATGGCACTAAAGCATCAGCAACAGCTGACCAAGATGGCAACTTCAGCGTTCCAGTTAGCGGTTTGGAAGAAGGTCAAACAGTCTCTGTTACAGCGAAAGACGCTTCAAACAATACATCAACTCCAACTACAGCAACTGTAGCGAAAGCTGATGATAAGACAGCTCCAGATGCACCAGTTGTCGATACAGATCTTACAGGTAAGGCAGGTACTCGTACACCAATCGATGTTATTGCTGAACCAGGTACTAAGATTGAATTGTTCGATAAAGACGGTAACAAGATTGGTGAAGCTACAGCTGATGACAATGGTAAAGCCACTATCATACCAACGGTTGATATTCCGGAAGGTAATGTGACAGCGAGAGCGACAGACTCATCAGGTAATGTCTCAGATGCTAGCGCCTCAATGCTTGCAACAAGGGGTGGATCAACAGATACCTTTAATAATAGTAAAGGTTCTAATGTTACTCCAACGGTTGTGAAACCATCACCAGCTGTAGATGTTCAGGCAGTGGATTCATCAGATAAGCACATGAATCTCAAAGCAAGAGCAACTATTTCAGCAGCTCAAAAAGACGCTTCTACTCTTCCAGCTACAGGAGAAGAAGCATCAACTGCAGCTGTAGTACTAGGAGGAGTTCTTGCAGCATTTGGACTTACCTTGGCAGGTAAGCGTAAAAAAGAAGACTAAGATAAATTAAAAAACTTGTAGAAGTGATTTAATAAGTCATCTGAGTTTTCAAACGAAAAGACTCATCCCTAAACTGGGGTGAGTCTTTTTCTACCATTTGTCAAGTATAATACGGTTTCGAACTCAACATTATTTCTGATAGAGTATAATGGGAATTTTTTGAGAAATAGTTCAAGCCATTTTTTCTGACATTTGAGCATATAAAAACGACACCTTATCTGGCATTTTTTGAAATGGCAGAATAAGATTGCTTTGCCAGTCCAACTAACTTTTCAGCTATGTTGCCTATTCTGTTCTCTGAAATACGTTTAGAGGTGGACTGGCGAAAAGTCTCTTTCAACTCAACTTCTGATAATTCTAGCACCCAATGCTTGGTTGGGAAGATGGAAACAAGATTCCAATATTGCTCACCTGTAGGAGTAGATAGTAGATTTTCGATTTCTGGGAAGGCGACTTGAAGAACTTTGTGCAGCCTATTCTTCGTCCTTACGATATCCTCTGTCAGATTTTGGTAGAATCGACTAAGATCATGCAAGTTTTGATAGACTTTTTCTTGAACATAAGTTGGCTTACGGTTTAAAACGAATTGTGACGAAGCTAGTTTCTCTGCATAAATCTTATCGGTTTTCCGAACTCGTAATCCATCAAGTTGCTTCTTAGCTTCCAAAGGATTAAGACGTGTATAGTCATAGCTGTTTTCTTCTAGAAAAGCTTGGAGTCGGCGAGAGTAGACACCAGTAGCTTCGAAAATAATTTCAGGGTTGCTCACGGTCTTTAGATCCTTCAGTAGATGAGAAAATCCGATAATGTCATTAGGCATAGTATATCCATGAACCCTTTTACCATTCACAAGAATAGCGACTTCTGAGCTTGCTTTACTCACATCAATTCCAAAAACTACTCGCATGATATTACCTCTTAGTCTTGAATGATTCCTTGCTTTAGTGATGCCATTTTCAATACTCGACGTTTTTCGTCCCACATACTTTGATAACATTCTTCCTAAAACAGGTGTCTTGTCAGTTTTAGTTACGACGTCTAGCGCCAAAGGACTCATCGACTTAACAAGACACCTCTACTTTAACATAACGAAAAAGTAGTGAGTACTTTCTCCCGTCGGAGATTTCCTTACTACTAATCTTAGTATGTTTTATTTGTTATGATAGGGAGATAATACTAACTCAGGTAATTCGTTCATTTATTTTTTACCTTTCTCTTTAAATAGTTTTAGAGTGTTTCTTAAATATAAACTAAAACTTTTGAAATTGTTATGTAATTATGACTTTTCAAAATTGTATTGCAAATAGTAACAAGTTTCTCACTCTATAATAAGACTTTTTAATCTGGTACATGTACTAAATATTTTTTTAAAGTAAAATAATTTATTTATCAAGTATTTTATAGTTTTATTTTTCATTTTGTTGTCAAATCAATATTTTTAATAAATTAAATGTTATTTTATCTTTTTTTTACAAATCAACAAAATCTGTATTAATTAATTTTTATATTGATAAATATTTTGAAAGAAAAAAGTTTGATTTTCTAATATTTGTTATAAATCGAAAAAATAGAACTAATAAAGTAAGTGAAACATTATAAAATAAATGTTTTGAGCTCTAATTGTATAAGTTAAATTATTTTCCAAGATTTTCATTTTGAGTGAGAATCTCTCGATTATTAGAAAATTATGTTATAATGTGATAAAGATTTCTATCAATGGGGTAAAGGTAGAATGAGGCAAATATGTTTTTCAGACGAAATGCAGGTAAATATCGCGAAACAGATCGCGTAACTCGTTTCAAACTTATCAAATCAGGAAAAAACTGGCTTCGTGCAGCAACTGCTAACTTTGGACTTTTCAAAGTTGTTAAAGGAAGTGCAGATGCGCCGTCAGTTTCAGCGCAAAGTGTTGAGGAAAAAACACCAGTTCTCTCAGGTCAAGCATTACTAAAAGGAATTGCGGCTGCGGGTGCATTGGCTGGAGGTGCAGTTACGACTTACACTGCTCAAGCCGAGGAGATGACAAGCCCTGCTTTGGAGAGACAGCTAACTGCTAATCAAGATGTGACAGCTAACTCTGACTCAGTTGTATTGAGTACAGCGTCTGTTTCTGAAGCTTCTGTGGTAGCGTCAACAAGTCAAGAGTCTACCAGTTCTTCAGTTGACACCCAAGCAAGCACAGATGCATCTGTATCATTATCACAATCTGTATCCCAATCGGTATCAGCAGAATTATCACAAGCCATCTCAGAATCAGCATCTCTAAGCAAGGAATACTCTACCTCTGAGAGCCAGTCTCATACTGAAAGTGCTAGTGGTTCAAACTCAGAATCAGTTTCTGAATCAGCAACTTCAACAAGATCAGCTACCTCTGAGACAGCGACTCAAGATGATGAAAAAACAATCTTGGATCAAAACGTTTCAGAAGCAGAATTGCTCTTTAATATTGCTAAAAATTACCAAGCAAAATTAACAGATACAGCTTCGAAAGCTGAAATCCAAACAGCTATTGCGTCAGTTCAGGAAGAAGTTGCCAAATCAACAACCTTGCTTGCTGCATCAGCAACAAACGCTGCTTATGCTGAACAACGTGAGCGCCTTGGTAACGCTGTTGACGGTATGATGACCAAGATTACAAATGCAGGTTTCAACGGGAATTCTACAGTTAGTGGTAGCCCAGCAATTACTTCAAACCTTAATTTAGCTAAAGGTGAAACTAAGGTTTATATTGGAAGTGGGACAGATTCATATTATAATATTCCTATTTATTATAAACTGACAGCTGCACATAATGGAAAAAGTGTGACCTTTACTTATACAGTTACCTATGATAATCCAGCAACAGCTACTCTTGAACTACCAACAAAATTAGGTACTAATCATGCTATCTATAATACCGGAACATCAAATCAGACTATGTTTACCCTTGGTAGTGGTTTTGGGATTCCTTCAAATGTGGCAAACTATATTACAGATTCAAAAGGTAATAAAGTTATATCATATAATACTTCAACTGTTACAAAGGAGGGGAAGGGTTACTCTTGGGGGAATGGTGCTCAAATGAATGGTTTTCAGGCTAAGAAAGGATATGGACTGACATCATCTTGGACTGTTCCGATTATTGGAAACGACACTTCCTTCACATTTACACCATTCGCAGGAAAAACAGATAACAATTATTCTAACTTTTTAAGTGGAAATAAGGTAGTAGAATCAGATACTACTAGTCAATCACGTAGTCTCTCACAAAGTTTATCAATTAGTCAGTCCACAGTAGTTTCAGATTCTATCTCTAAGAGTCAAGCTACTTCGAAGTCAGTTTCGCAATCTCTTTCGACAGTGGCCTCAGAATCGATTAGAAAGTCAAATGAAACTAGCAGATCTTTATCCACTAGCGAATCATCGCGGACAAGCTTATCCCAGAGTCAATCTACAAGTCAGCGATTGTCACAGTCGGTGAGTACAAGTTCTTCATTAAGTGCATTTAATTCGCAAAGTTTATCAAGATCAATAAGTCAATCTTTATCGACGAGTGCAAGTACCTCAGCTCGAACAAGTTTATCTCAGAGTCAATCAACGAGTCAACGACTATCACAATCAGCAAGTACAAGTGCTTCATTGAGTACATCAAGATCGCAAAGTTTGTCTAGTTCGATAAGTCA
>NZ_JACLQJ010000020.1:0-1239 GCF_016648665.1 Streptococcus sp. 23.2 | reverse complement strand
AAGCTTGTCACAGAGTCAATCAACGAGTCAGCGACTATCACAATCAGCAAGTACAAGTGCTTCATTGAGTACATCAAGATCGCAAAGTTTGTCTAGTTCGATAAGTCAATCTTTATCGACAAGTGCAAGTAGATCTGCTAGCGCCTCAGCTCGAATAAGCTTGTCTCAGAGTCAATCAAAGAGTCAGCAAATGTCTGAGTCAGCAAGTGCGTCAGCTTCAGCAAGTGCGTCAGCTTCAGCAAGTACTTCAGAGTCAGCAAGTGCGTCTGAGTCAGCAAGTGCCTCGGCTTCAGCAAGTGCTTCAGAGTCAGCAAGTACATCAGAATCAGCAAGTACTTCAGAATCAGCTTCAGCAAGTGCGTCAGCGTCAGCAAGTGCGTCAGCCTCAACAAGTACATCAGAATCAGCAAGTGCGTCTGAGTCAGTAAGTGCTTCAGAATCAGCGTCAGCCTCAGCAAGTGCTTCAGCCTCTGTAAGTGCATCAGAATCAGCAAGTACATCAGAATCAGCAAGTACTTCAGAATCAACAAGTGCATCAGAATCAACAAGTGCATCAGAATCAGCGTCAGCATCTGAGTCAGTAAGTGCCTCTGAGTCAGCAAGTGCGTCTGAGTCAGTAAGTGCGTCAGCCTCAGCGTCAGCATCTGAGTCAGTAAGTGCCTCGGCTTCAGCAAGTACTTCAGCCTCAGCAAGTGCGTCAGCCTCAGCAAGTGCGTCAGCCTCAGCAAGTACATCAGAATCAGCAAGTGCATCAGAATCAGCAAGTACATCAGAATCAGCAAGTGCGTCAGCCTCTGTAAGTGCATCAGCCTCAGCAAGTGCGTCTGAGTCAACAAGTGCCTCGGCTTCAGCAAGTGCTTCAGAATCAACAAGTACATCAGAATCAGTAAGCACCTCAGCTTCAGCAAGTGCGTCAGCCTCAGCAAGTGCATCAGAATCAGCGTCAGCATCTGAGTCAGCAAGTGCGTCAGCCTCAGCAAGTGCGTCTGAGTCAGCAAGTGCCTCGGCTTCAGCAAGTGCTTCAGAGTCAGCAAGCGCCTCAGCGTCAGCAAGTACTTCAGCCTCAGCAAGTGCGTCAGCGTCAGCAAGTGCGTCAGCCTCTGTAAGTGCATCTGAGTCAGCAAGTGCGTCAGCGTCAGCAAGTGCCTCAGCTTCAGCAAGTGCGTCAGCGTCAGCAAGTGCATCAGCGTCAGAAAGGAAAAGAGCGTGGGGATGGGCGGGGGGGGGGGGGGCGGGCGG
>NZ_JACLQJ010000002.1:0-218914 GCF_016648665.1 Streptococcus sp. 23.2 | reverse complement strand
TGCGCACCCGCATAGCGGGTGGTTTATCTGTTTCGCACCTTCGGAGCGAAACGGACTTAAAGTCACATAACAAAAAAGTCATCATATGATGACTTTTTCAGTGGCTCTAACAAAAGCCTGCGTTTATTTCAAGCAATGAATAGTAAACAGTATTTTTTAAACTAAGAACGTCTAAGAAGCTTTTTAAGTCCTTGAATAAGTTTGTATTTTAAAGGTTGTGGGTAATAGCGGAAGGTTCCCATCTTACGAACAATATAACCGTTAAAGTTTTGTTTAAATCGTAGAACTCCATCAGAGCCGTCAAACACACCTGTGATTCCAAGGAAATTATAACTCATAATATTTCTTCTTAAAGTGCAATTCATGGCATGATACTGAATTAAGAAAGCAGCAGAGAATTTTTGAAATTCTGTGTAGGAACCTCCAAAGAGATATGTGGCCTGATCTTTCGTATATAGTATTAAAGCACAGGCAAGAAGTATCTTCTCTGTATTAATTTGTTGTTTGAGCTCTGAAATGATCTGTTTTTGTTTATTCAATTTTTGAGCTTGTTGATCATACTGTTTGCTCTTAGGGTTCAGTGAGGTAAGTTTACTATTTATGTGATCTAAGCTTTTTTCAAAATCTAACTCTGCTACCAAGAAATCAGCGTTATCACCAAATGCATCATATAGTTCTGTATAATAATCTAAACTTTTATCTTCAAATCCTTGCCTTCTTCCGGTTTCTTCTATAATCTTTTTGAATTCTGGAATTTCTTCTTTATTTATTTTGCGAACAATAACATTATAGTCGAGAGCAGTTTTGATGTTTCTGACGCTATTTTTGTTAAATGATTTTAATAAAGATGTTTCATCAAAGCCCTCAAGATTTTTCAAATAATGCCAAGTTGGTTCTCCTTCAGGATAGCCTACCTGTAAACCATCAAATTTGTAGCCAAGATCTGTTAGTGTAGAAATTAATTCTGTTTTCTCAGGTTCAATAGGCTTTCCATCAATTTCAAATGTCTGATAAATGTCGTCTGGCTTTACAACCAATTCTAGAGCTCCCTGTTTCTTAGCAAAAAGTTGTAATTCATGATAAAAACTCTTTAAATCGGATTCATTTGTATACAATGGACCACTATTAATTTCTATTCTGACTCCTCCAGTCAAATGCTTCATGAAAGCAATAGCAGCAACAGTAGTTTCATTATTACTTTTCCAACCTAAAAATTTAGTCTCGAATCCTCTTTTTCTTAGGAGATTAGACATTGATACTGTTTGCATGAACGAATGTTCTTTACATTTTTCTATGAAAGATGTAAACTCATCCTCTTTCAAAATTGTAAGACTCATTTTATTTCCTTTCGATTACAAGTAAAATAGTTATATAAGTTATTATAACAAAAATAAATCCAGATGCTTCAAACTATCTATATTTCAAAGTGACTATAGTCAGAGAATGCTAAAGTCTAGTAATCTTACATTAATATAAAACTAGGTACAGTGAGGTTCTAGATTCTATCGTTGATAACGAAAGGAAGATAGCATCGGGTCATGTGTTTTGTATGATAGAAGAAGATTTAGGACAAAAGAAGTTGTTAAATTGGACGAGTTACCGTTTTGTACACGTCATTTTATGAAAAATACAAAGTCTCTATGAGGTGATATTATTATTCCTGGACTATGAAATAAAGGTTGGGTAAGTCGTTTAACATCTGATAATGTTAGTGTTTGTTTTATCCAAGGAGAGTAGCCACGTCGATGGTAATTATTGATAAAGTAAACATTTGATATGGAGAGATACTAATATTAAAAAGTGTCGGAGTAGTATTTTCTACTTTTGGAGTCAGTAGGACTTTCTAAAGAGAAAGTGGAGCAAAAACGCTCCCCTTCAGCTTTCTTTAAGGAACTCAAGTTATACTATAGTTATCCTAATAAGTATTACTGAACGTCGTTCGGTAGCGCTCACATGTTCTGGTTTTAAGTCAGACAGTGAAACTTTCTTTTTTTCATAAATCTCCCAAACAAGTCTAATCTCACAAGGTTAGGCTTGTTTTTATGAAATAAGCAGAAAGTTTTTCATTAAAAATAAACGCTTGTGTAAGTAAAATGAAAACGTTAGGCAAAGTCAGTGAAAACGTCTAAAAAACCGTCAATTCATTGACTTTCGTGGAAAATAGGACTAAAATAGCAGGGTAAAAATAATTAAAAAGGAGAATTCTACTATGAATCTAACTATCTTAGCCCTCGGTTTGGCCGTTATGGGTGTATCTCTTGGTGAGGGTATCCTCGTTGCCAATATCGCTAAAGCTGCAGCTCGCCAACCTGAGATGTTTAGCAAACTTCAAACATTGATGTTTACTGGTGTTGCCTTTATCGAAGGTACCTTCTTCGTATTGTTTGCCCTTAGCTACATTGTCTAATAGACAAATAAAAGATGAAGGAGGGATGAGCAGTGGAAACTACAAGTAATCCAACCGTCTCATTATTTGGGATTGATTTTGACTTGACTGTCCTTGCCATGTCTCTCTTGACAGTAATTATCGTTTTTGGAGTGGTTTTTTGGTCAAGTCGTAAGATGACCATTAAACCAAAGGGAAAACAAAATGTGCTTGAGTTCATCTATGAGTTTGTGAATAGTACCATTTCTCAAAGTCTTGGGAAATTCACGAAGAATTATAGTTTGCTCTTGTTTGTAATTTTCACCTTTGTTTTTACAGCAAACAACTTAGGTTTGCTTGTGTCTGTAAAAAGTGAGCATTACAATTTTTGGACTTCTCCAACATCGAACTTCGGTGTTACTATCACTCTTTCTTTGATTATTACCCTCATTAGTCATATTGAGGGGATCCGTAAAAAAGGGTTTAAAGGCTATCTAAAGGGCTACCTTTCACCATACCCAGCTATGCTCCCAATGAACATTTTGGAACAATTAACCAACCCTGCTTCATTGGCCTTGCGTTTGTTTGGTAACATTTATTCTGGTGAGGTACTTACTGGCTTGATTCTTCAATTGGTGACCTGGTCTGCTTTTGCAGTACCTGTATCCTTTGCTTTGAACCTTGTCTGGGTTGCCTTTTCAGCCTTTATCGGCTTTATCCAAGCCTATGTCTTTATTATCCTAAGTTCAAACTATATTGGTGATAAAGTCAACGAAGAATAATTAAGAAAGGGAGAAATGAAATGTCAATACTTATTAATAGTACGACACTTGGTAATATCATTATCACACTCGGCTCAGTTTTTCTCTTGTATTACCTCATCCGTAAATTCGCATGGGATCAAATTACAGGAATCTTTGCTGCTCGTGAAAAGAAAATTGCCACAGATATTGATAGTGCTGAAAATGCTCGTCAAGAAGCAGAAAGCTTGGCACAAAAACGTCAAGATGAGTTGGCAGGTGCTCGCACTGAGGCAGCTCAAATTATTGATGGGGCCAAGGAAACTGGTAAAACTCAAGAATCAAAAATCATTGCAGAAGCACATGATGAAGCTAAACGCTTGAAAGAAAAAGCAAATCAAGACATTGCCCAAAGCCGTGTGGAAGCACTTGCTGGCGTTAAAGGTGAAGTTGCAGACTTGACTGTCCTCTTGGCGGAAAAAGTTATGAAACAAAACCTTGATGCTAAAGCGCAATCTGACTTGATTGATAGCTATCTTGATCAATTAGGAGATGCTTAATGGATAAGAAAACACAAGCTCTTGTTGAGCAGTATGCCAGAAGCCTGGTAGAAGTCGCTTTTGAACAAGACGCCGTGTCAACAATCCAAGAAGAAGTAAGGCAAATCCTAACAGTTTTTGCTGAAACAAATCTAAAAACCTTCTTGTCGCAGGAAAATGTGACAAGTGAAGCTAAAAAAGAAAGTTTGAGCTTGTTTCAAGAGTCTTGTTCAGTGTATATGAACAATTTTCTTGAGGTAATCTTACTCAATGACCGTGCCAACATTCTCTATGATGTGTTGAAATTGGTCCTTGAGCTCTTTGACCAAGAAGACAATACTTACGATGTCACAGTGACATCAGCAAGTCCCTTGTCTGAGGAACAAAAAGCCCGACTTTTGGCGATTGTTTCACAAAAATTTGAGATTAAGACACGTCGTTTAGTAGAAAAAATTGATGAGGACCTCATCGGAGGATTCGTCATCAAAGCAAAAAATAAGGTTGTTGACACGTCAATTCGCAGTCAATTGCAAACCTTTAAAACGAATTTGAAATAGAAAGTGGTGTGACTTTTGGCAATTAACGCACAAGAAATTAGCGCTTTAATTAAAAAGCAAATTGAAAACTTCCAGCCAAACTTTGACGTCACTGAAACTGGTGTCGTTACCTATATCGGTGACGGTATCGCACGTGCTCGTGGTCTTGATAATGCCATGAGTGGTGAGTTGCTCGAATTTGAAAATGGTGCCTATGGTATGGCCCAAAACCTTGAATCTAATGATGTCGGTATCATTATCTTGGGGGATTTCGTAGCAATTCGTGAAGGCGATATTGTTAAACGTACTGGAAAAATCATGGAAGTTCCAGTTGGTGAAGCCCTTATTGGTCGTGTAGTAAACCCACTTGGGCAACCAGTTGATGGTCTTGGTGACATCGAAACAACAGGTTTCCGTCCAGTTGAAACACCTGCTCCAGGTGTTATGCAACGTAAATCAGTTTCTGAGCCATTGCAAACTGGTCTTAAGGCGATTGATGCCTTGGTTCCAATTGGACGTGGTCAACGTGAGTTGGTCATCGGAGACCGCCAAACTGGTAAAACTTCAGTAGCCATTGATGCGATCTTGAACCAAAAAGGTCAAGATATGATCTGTATCTATGTGGCTATTGGTCAAAAAGAATCAACAGTTCGTACACAAGTAGAAACTCTCCGTAAACATGGTGCTCTTGATTACACAATCGTTGTGACTGCCTCAGCATCACAACCATCACCATTGCTTTACATCGCGCCTTACGCTGGTGTTGCAATGGCTGAAGAGTTCATGTATAACGGAAAACACGTCTTGATTGTTTATGATGATTTGTCTAAACAAGCCGTGGCCTATCGTGAACTTTCATTGCTTCTCCGTCGTCCACCAGGTCGTGAAGCCTACCCAGGGGATGTCTTCTATCTCCACTCACGTCTTTTGGAACGTTCAGCTAAAGTTTCAGATGATCTTGGTGGTGGTTCAATTACTGCCTTGCCAATCATCCAAACGCAAGCCGGAGATATCTCAGCTTATATCGCAACAAACGTTATCTCAATCACAGATGGACAAATCTTCTTGCAAGAAAACTTGTTTAACTCAGGTATTCGTCCAGCCATTGATGCGGGTTCTTCCGTATCACGTGTAGGTGGATCAGCGCAAATTAAAGCGATGAAGAAGGTTGCTGGTACACTTCGTCTTGACTTGGCTTCATATCGTGAACTTGAAGCCTTTACGCAATTTGGTTCAGATTTGGATGCTGCGACTCAAGCGAAATTGAACCGTGGTCGTCGTACAATCGAAGTTTTGAAACAACCGCTTCATAAACCACTTCCAGTTGAGAAACAAGTTGTTATCCTTTACGCTTTGACACATGGTTTCTTGGATAGTGTTCCGGTTGATCAAATCTTGGATTTTGAAGAAGCACTCTATGACTACTTTGATAGTCACCATGAGGATATCTTTGAAACTATTCGTACAACTAAGGATATTCCTGAGGAATCTGTACTTAATGAAGCTATCCAAGCTTTCAAAGATCAGTCAGAATACAAATAGAAATAGGGAGGACAGCATATGGCAGGCTCTCTAAGAGAAATCCAAGCAAAGATTGCTTCAACTAAGAAAACGAGTCAAATCACAGGAGCCATGCAGATGGTTTCTGCCTCAAAATTGACACGTTCTGAGCAAGCTGCTAAAGATTTCCAAATCTATGCCTCAAAAATTAGACAGATCACAACAGATCTTCTACATTCAGAATTGATTAATGGTTCGTCAAATCCAATGTTGGATGCACGCCCAGTTCGTAAGACAGGTTACATTGTCATTACTTCAGATAAAGGACTTGTTGGAGGTTATAACTCAACAATTCTTAAAGCTGTGTTGGACATGATTAAACGTGACCATGATTCTGAAGATGAATATGCTATCATTTCTATTGGTGGAACAGGTTCAGATTTTTTCAAGGCTCGTAACATGAATGTTGCTTTTGAACTTCGTGGCCTTGAAGATCAACCTAGTTTTGATCAAGTCGGAAAAATCATTTCTAAAGCTGTAGGAATGTATCAAAATGAACTTTTTGATGAACTCTATGTGTGCTATAACCACCATGTTAACAGTTTGTCTAGCGAAGTTCGTGTGGAACAAATGCTTCCTATCGCTGATTTGGATCCCAATGAATCAGAAGGTCATGTGTTGACCAAGTTTGAATTGGAACCAGATCGTGACACTATTTTGGATCAACTCTTACCACAATATGCGGAGAGTCTTATCTACGGTGCTATCGTAGATGCCAAAACAGCTGAGCACGCAGCTGGTATGACTGCAATGCAGACAGCCACTGATAATGCTAAGAATGTGATTAACGATTTGACAATCCAATATAACCGTGCGCGTCAAGCTGCCATCACTCAGGAAATTACTGAAATTGTTGGTGGTGCAAGTGCACTTGAATAGCTAGAGATTTGTCTTAATTAGACACACATGAAAAAGGGATGATTGTCATCCAAAAAACTATCATAAGGAGAAAACAATGAGCTCAGGCAAAATTGCTCAGGTTGTTGGTCCTGTTGTAGACGTAGCGTTTGCAGCTGGTGATAAACTCCCTGAGATTAACAATGCATTGGTCGTTTATACTGACGAACAAAAGTCTAAACGTATCGTGCTCGAAGTAGCTCTTGAACTTGGAGAAGGTGTGGTTCGTACCATTGCCATGGAATCTACTGATGGATTGACTCGTGGACTAGAAGTTCTGGACACTGGTCGTCCAATCAGCGTTCCTGTTGGTAAAGATACCCTTGGACGTGTCTTTAACGTTCTTGGTGATACCATTGACTTGGAAGCACCTTTTGCAGAAGATGCAGAGCGTGAACCAATTCACAAAAAAGCACCAACTTTCGATGAATTGTCAACATCTACTGAAATCCTTGAAACAGGGATTAAAGTTATCGACTTGCTTGCCCCTTACCTTAAAGGTGGTAAAGTCGGACTCTTTGGTGGTGCCGGTGTTGGTAAAACCGTTCTTATTCAAGAGTTGATTCACAACATTGCCCAAGAGCACGGTGGTATTTCCGTGTTTACAGGTGTTGGTGAACGTACACGTGAAGGTAATGACCTTTACTGGGAAATGAAAGAATCTGGCGTTATTGAGAAAACAGCCATGGTCTTCGGTCAAATGAACGAACCACCTGGAGCACGTATGCGTGTTGCTCTTACTGGTTTGACAATTGCGGAATACTTCCGTGATGTCGAAGGTCAAGACGTGCTTCTCTTCATCGATAACATCTTCCGTTTCACTCAAGCGGGTTCTGAGGTTTCTGCCCTTCTTGGTCGTATGCCATCAGCCGTTGGTTACCAACCTACACTTGCTACTGAAATGGGTCAATTGCAAGAACGTATCACATCAACTAAAAAAGGTTCTGTTACATCAATCCAAGCCATCTACGTTCCAGCCGATGACTATACTGACCCAGCGCCAGCTACAGCATTTGCTCACTTGGATTCAACAACCAACCTTGAACGTAAGTTGACACAAATGGGTATTTACCCAGCCGTTGACCCATTGGCATCAAGCTCACGTGCCCTTTCACCTGAAATTGTTGGTGAAGAACACTATGCTGTTGCGACTGAAGTTCAACGTGTGCTTCAACGTTACCGTGAATTGCAAGATATTATTGCTATCCTTGGTATGGATGAATTGTCAGACGAAGAAAAAACATTGGTTGGACGTGCTCGTCGTATCCAATTCTTCTTGTCACAAAACTTTAACGTTGCTGAACAGTTTACAGGTCAACCAGGTTCTTATGTTCCAGTTGCTGAAACCGTTCGTAGCTTTAAAGAAATCCTTGAAGGTAAATATGACAATCTTCCAGAAGATGCCTTCCGTAGCGTAGGTCCAATTGAGGATGTAGTAGCTAAAGCTAAAGCTATGGGCTACTAATGAGGTGAAGATAT
The DNA here is from genome assembly GCF_016648665.1 of Streptococcus sp. 23.2. Lineage (NCBI taxonomy): Bacteria > Bacillati > Bacillota > Bacilli > Lactobacillales > Streptococcaceae > Streptococcus > Streptococcus sp. 23.2. The sequence continues at coordinate 210,798 of NZ_JACLQJ010000002.1, read as the reverse complement.
GGCACAAATGACCGTACAAGTGGTAACTCCGGATGGTCTGAAATATGACCACCATGCCAGCTTTATCCACGCGGTTACTAAAGATGGTCAAATTGGTATCTTGCCAGGCCATATTAACTTGATTGCACCACTTGAAGTGGATGAACTCAAGGTTCGTCGTGTGGATGACGAGAGTCACGTCGATTGGATTGCCGTAAACGGTGGTATCATCGAAGTTAAAGATGATTTTATTACTATCGTTGCCGATTCAGCAGAACGTGAACGCGACATTGACGTTTCTCGTGCCGAACGTGCCAAGCAACGTGCCGAACGTGACTTGGAAGAAGCAACTAAATCTGACCGTATTGATGAAGTTCAACGTGCTCAGGTTGCTCTCCGTCGAGCACTTAATCGTATCAGTGTTGGTACAAAATAAGACAACAAAAAACGAGACTTTGGTCCCGTTTTTTATTTATCGTAAAAGAAAACATGAGAAGTAGCAAAGTTATCAAAGAAAGCTCATTGTAAAACCTATCTGAAGGTAAGATAAAAAATCAGATTTCCAGTCCTGAAAACGGTTAATTTAGCTTTTACTTTAGTTTAAGGTATCAAAGTGTTATAATATAAGCTGTTAGCTTTATATTTTAAGAGAAAATGTAGAGTAACGTAATAGAAAGTATGAGTTTTTTAAAGATATGAAAATTGAAAAGAAGCATCTTTTAGATTACACCATCTTGATACCTTATTTAATCTTATCCGTGGTTGGTTTAATAGTAGTGTATTCAACAACAAGTGCTCGTTTAGTGGCCTTGGGCGCCAATCCCTTTGCATCTGTTATAAACCAAGGAGCCTTTTGGTTGGTATCCTTGTTCTCTATTTTTTTCATCTACCGACTGAAGTTGAACTTTCTCAGGAAAGATAAGCTTTTGGGTGTTGTTATTGCCTTTGAGATTTTACTTTTGGTCATTGCCAAATTTTTCACTAGGGAAATTAATGGTGCCAATGGTTGGATTGTGCTTGGTCCCTTGTCTTTCCAACCAGCGGAGTACCTTAAGATTATTGTTGTCTGGTTTTTGGCACACACTTTTTCAAAAAAACAGTCTGCTATAGAACGTTATGACTATCAAGCCTTGACGAAGAATAGATGGATTCCTAGAAATGGTAAGGAACTTAATGACTGGCGTGTTTATTTGCTTGTAATGATTGGTTTGGTTGCTATCCAACCTGACTTGGGTAATGCGGCTATCATTGTATTGACTACGGTAGTTATGTTTTCAATTTCTGGTGTCGGCTACCGCTGGTTCACGGCTTTATTTGCCAGCATTGTTGGGATTTCATCAGCCTTCCTTGGTTTAATTGCCTTGGTTGGGGTTCAAACCATGGCTAAGGTACCTATCTTCGGTTATGTTGCCAAGCGTTTCGCAGCCTATTTTAATCCGTTCAAGGATTTGACAGGATCTGGTCTTCAGCTATCTCATTCATACTATGCTATGAGTAATGGGGGCTGGTTCGGTCTTGGACTTGGAAATTCGATTGAAAAAACTGGTTATCTCCCAGAAGCTACAACAGACTTTGTGTTTTCAATTGCAATTGAAGAGTTAGGTCTTATCGGAGCTGGCTTGATTCTGGCCCTCCTCTTTTTCCTCATTCTTCGTATTATGATTGTGGGAGTCAAGGCACGAAATCCTTTTAACTCTATGATGGCATTGGGTGTAGGTGCCTTAATGCTAATGCAGGTCTTCGTTAACATCGGAGGAATCTCAGGGCTAATTCCATCAACAGGGGTTACCTTCCCCTTCCTTTCGCAAGGAGGTAACTCTCTTTTAGTGACTTCAGTTGGGATAGCCTTTGTCTTGAACATCGCTGCTAACGAAAAGCGTGATAATATTGTTCAAGCGATTGAGGATGAGTTATCTCAGACTCAAGAATTGGAAAATCAAGATGAAAAAATCGTACCTTTAAGAAGAAGTCGTTAATACGGCTTCTTTTTTCGTTAGATGGTGTTAGGCGGTAGTATGAAGATAGTGAAAGCTAATAGGAGCAGTAGAAATAGAATTATTGAAAGGAATATTTGTAATTACTCTAAAGAAAAACTGAAAACTATATAAAATACTTGCAATTCTATGACATTTTGATAGAATAGTAGAGTAAAGTTAGACTGTATTGCCTACTGTCTATCTATAAAATATATTTTATTGGAGGCTTTTCCTAAATGGCAAAAGAAAAATACGATCGTAGTAAACCACACGTTAACATTGGTACAATCGGACACGTTGACCACGGTAAAACTACTTTGACAGCTGCAATCACAACTGTATTGGCTCGTCGTCTTCCTAGCGCAGTTAACACACCAAAAGACTACGCTTCAATCGACGCTGCTCCAGAAGAACGTGAACGCGGTATCACAATCAACACTGCACACGTTGAGTATGAAACTGAAAAACGTCACTACGCTCACATCGACGCGCCAGGACACGCGGACTACGTTAAAAACATGATCACTGGTGCCGCTCAAATGGACGGTGCTATCCTTGTAGTAGCATCTACTGACGGACCAATGCCACAAACTCGTGAGCACATCCTTCTTTCACGTCAGGTTGGTGTTAAACACCTTATCGTCTTCATGAACAAAGTTGACTTGGTTGACGATGAAGAATTGCTTGAATTGGTTGAAATGGAAATCCGTGACCTTCTTTCAGAATACGATTTCCCAGGTGATGACATTCCAGTTATCCAAGGTTCAGCTCTTAAAGCTCTTGAAGGTGATTCTAAATACGAAGACATCATCATGGACTTGATGAACACTGTTGACGAATACATTCCAGAACCAGAACGTGACACTGACAAACCATTGTTGCTTCCAGTCGAAGACGTATTCTCAATCACTGGTCGTGGTACTGTTGCTTCAGGACGTATCGACCGTGGTGTTGTTCGTGTCAATGACGAAGTTGAAATCGTTGGTCTTAAAGAAGAAATCCAAAAAGCAGTTGTTACTGGTGTTGAAATGTTCCGTAAACAACTTGACGAAGGTATTGCCGGAGATAACGTCGGTGTCCTTCTTCGTGGTATCCAACGTGATGAAATCGAACGTGGTCAAGTATTGGCTGCACCTGGTTCAATCAACCCACACACTAAATTCAAAGGTGAAGTTTACATCCTTTCTAAAGAAGAAGGTGGACGTCACACTCCATTCTTCAACAACTACCGTCCACAGTTCTACTTCCGTACAACTGACGTAACAGGTTCAATCGAACTTCCTGCAGGTACTGAAATGGTTATGCCTGGTGATAACGTGACTATCGACGTTGAGTTGATCCACCCAATCGCCGTTGAACAAGGTACAACATTCTCTATCCGTGAAGGTGGACGTACTGTTGGTTCAGGTATCGTATCTGAAATCGAAGCTTAATTAATATTAAGTTCCCAATACAATTATTCGTCAGACAATAATTGAGAGAGTCGAGTTTACTCGGCTCTTTTTGGTGTTTAAAAATACTTATGATTCTATACTTTTAAACTGTTTAAGGTGCTTAAGCTAAGTTTTGATAGTGATAAAAAGTCATAAAGGAAGTCGAGTTTTCGGAATTTTCCTAAAATCCTAGTAATAGTAAGGGATTTGTGATAAAATAAACGAGTAAATAAATAAAAGAAGAGGTATGTGAAATGTCACGTAAACCATTTATCGCTGGTAACTGGAAAATGAACAAAAATCCAGAAGAAGCAAAAGCATTCGTTGAAGCTGTAGCATCAAAACTTCCTTCATCAGATCTTGTTGAAGCTGGTATCGCAGCTCCTGCAGTTGACTTGACAGCTGTACTTGCCGCTGCTAAAGGTTCAAACCTTAAAGTTGCTGCACAAAACACTTACTTTGAAAATGCTGGTGCCTTCACTGGTGAAACTAGCCCACAAGTTTTGAAAGAAATCGGTACTGACTACGTTGTTATCGGTCACTCAGAACGTCGTGACTACTTCCACGAAACTGATGAAGACATCAATAAAAAAGCAAAAGCAATCTTTGCTAACGGTATGCTTCCAATCATCTGTTGTGGTGAATCACTTGAAACTTACGAAGCTGGTAAAGCAGCAGAATTCGTAGGAGCTCAAGTTTCAGCTGCTCTTGCTGGATTGACTGCAGAACAAGTAGCTTCAACAGTAATCGCATACGAACCAATCTGGGCTATCGGTACTGGTAAATCAGCTTCACAAGACGACGCACAAAAAATGTGTAAAGTTGTTCGTGACGTTGTAGCTGCTGACTTTGGTCAAGAAGTTGCTGACAAAGTACGTGTTCAATACGGTGGATCAGTTAAACCTGAAAACGTTGCTGAATACATGGCTTGTCCAGACGTTGACGGAGCTCTTGTAGGTGGTGCATCACTTGAAGCTGAAAGCTTCTTGGCATTGCTTGACTTCGTTAAATAATTTTACATAAAGTCGGGGTTTCCCTCGGCTTTTTTTGATGAATAGATTTAATAATTGCTTGGGATAAGACAAATGCTATTGGTTTGTAAAAACGAACGCTTTAGGTCCTGTATTTTATAGGTTTAGGATCTCACAAATAGAATTGGATTGCCCAAAGAGATAGATAATATGCTATAATTAAAATAGTATAACTAGAGCTCAGACGCTAATAGTCTGTATGCTCCGCATTTTTTTCCAAAAAAGGAGAGTTAGAATCATGACTTTTGATGCAATTGACCAAATGGCGGTCAGCACTATTCGTTCGCTTTCGATCGAGGCAATTCAAGCCGCGAATTCTGGGCACCCAGGTCTTCCTATGGGTGCAGCGCCAATGGCTTATGTGCTTTGGAACCATGTGATGAATGTTAATCCAAAGACTAGCCGTAACTGGACAAACCGTGACCGTTTTGTTCTTTCTGCTGGTCATGGTTCTGCCTTGCTTTATAGTCTATTGCACCTTTCTGGCTATGATGTGACAATGGAGGACTTGAAGAATTTCCGTCAATGGGGCTCTAAGACTCCAGGACACCCTGAAGTTAATCATACTGATGGTGTTGAAGCAACATCAGGTCCTCTTGGTCAAGGGATTGCTAATGCTGTTGGTATGGCCATGGCTGAAGCGCATTTGGCTGCTAAATTCAACAAACCTGGTTTTGATATTGTTGACCATTATACTTATGCCCTCCATGGCGATGGCTGTTTGATGGAAGGTGTTTCTCAAGAAGCTGCCAGTCTTGCTGGTCACCTTAAACTTGGTAAGTTGGTACTTCTTTACGATTCAAATGATATCTCACTTGATGGACCAACTTCAATGGCTTTCACAGAAGATGTTAAGGCTAAGTTTGAAGCTTATGGTTGGCAACACATTCTTGTCAAGGATGGGAATGATTTGGAAGCTATTGCTAAAGCCATCGAAGAAGCTAAGGCTGAGACAGATAAACCATCTATCATTGAAGTTAAGACAATCATTGGTTATGGAGCTGAAGGACAAGGAACATCAGCTGTCCACGGTGCTCCAATCGGTCAAGATGGCATTGATCACGCAAAAGGTGTGTACGGTTATGATGCACCGGCATTTACAGTTCCAGATGAAGTTGCTCGTCGTTTTGAAGCTGGTATTAAATTCCGTGGTGAAGCTGCTGAAAATGCTTGGCAAACTAAATTTGCAGAATATGAAAGTGCTTACCCAGAATTGGCTGCTGAATACAAGGCTGCCTTTGCAAATGAACCTGTACACGTTGACTTGAATGCTCATGAATTGGGTTCAGCAGTAGCTAGCCGTGTATCAAGCCAACAAGCTATCCAACAGATTTCTGAGCAAGTTCCTTCATTCTGGGGAGGTTCAGCAGACCTTTCAGCTTCTAACAATACTATGGTTAAGGCTGAGTCTGATTTCCAAGCAGACAACTATGCTGGACGTAATATTTGGTTTGGTGTGCGTGAATTTGCTATGGCTGCAGCGATGAATGGTATTGCTCTTCATGGTGGTACTCGTGTTTATGGTGGTACCTTCTTCGTCTTCTCAAACTACTTGCTTCCAGCAGTACGTATGGCAGCTCTTCAAAACCTGCCAGTAACTTATGTAATGACACACGACTCAGTAGCAGTTGGTGAAGATGGACCTACTCACGAACCAATCGAACAATTGGCAAGTGTGCGTTCAATGCCTAACCTTAACGTTATCCGTCCTGCAGATGGTAATGAAACTAATGCTGCATGGAAACGTGCCTTGGCTGAGACTGAACGTCCAACAATGCTAGTCTTGACACGTCAAAACTTGCCAGTCCTTGATGGTACTGCTGAAAATGCTGAAACTGGTGTCAATAAAGGAGCTTACATCATCTCAGAAGCAAACGGTGATCTTGATGGTATCATCATTGCAACTGGTTCTGAAGTGAAATTGGCTCTTGATACGCAGGCTGCTCTTGAAGCTGAAGGTGTGCATGTTCGTGTTGTTTCAATGCCATCACAAAACCTCTTTGATGAACAAGATGCTGCATATAAAGAAGAAGTCCTTCCAGCAGCTGTGACAAAACGTTTGGCTATCGAAGCTGGAACTAGCTTTGGTTGGGGCAAATACGTTGGTCTTGCAGGTAAAATACTTACTATTGATACTTGGGGTGCCTCAGCACCTGGTGACCGTATCTTTAAAGAATATGGTTTCACTGTTGAAAATGCAAGTCAACTTTACAAATCATTGTAAGAAAAGAAAGAGCTTGGTTCGTCCAAGTTCTTTTTTGTAAATTTCATACAGAACTTGACTTTTTAGGGTATAATGTTAGAATGACTGTGTCAGCCGATTTAGCTCAGTTGGTAGAGCAACGCACTCGTAACGCGTAGGTCACAGGTTCGAAACCTGCAATCGGCATGGTCAAAAGCATTAAGATAGTAAAAAGAGATTTTTAGGAATCTTTTTTCTTATCCTTTTAGATAACCTATATTTCAATTGAGATTGTGCTTTTAAGCTAAAATTTGATAAAATAGAAGGTAAAGAAATAAAAAAGGAAGTATCATGTCAAAAGGGTTATTAATCTCAATCGAAGGGCCGGACGGTGCTGGAAAGACTACAGTTTTGGAGGCACTTTTGCCACGTTTAAGAGAGGTTTATCCAGCTCAGGTTGTGACGACACGTGAACCAGGCGGAGTAGCTATTGCAGAGCAAATCCGAGAGGTTATTTTGGATGTGAATAATACGGCTATGGATGCTAAGACAGAGCTCTTGCTCTATATTGCGGCTCGTCGTCAACATCTGGTTGAGAAGGTTTTGCCAGAGCTTGAAAAAGGCAGTATGGTTATAATGGATCGTTTTATTGATTCATCAGTTGCCTATCAAGGTACTGGTCGTGGCTTGAATCAGGATGAGATTGCCTGGTTAAATGCCTATGCGACCGATGGTTATAAACCTGATGTGACCCTATTGTTTGATGTGGATTCTGAGACTGGTTTGGCCCGCATTGCAGCCAGCGGTGAACGTGAAGTCAATCGGTTGGATTTAGAGAAGCTTGACTTGCATCAGCGTGTACGTCAAGGTTATTTAGATTTAGCACAGGCTGAACCAGAACGTATCAAGCTAATCGATGCCTCACAGGCTTTTGAAGATGTTGTAGAGGACGCTTGGAAAGTAATTAAAGGCTATTTATAAGGAGCAAGATGAAGTTAGCTGAAAGTCAAAGCAAACTATTTGAAGAGTTTTCACAAATTATCAGGGAAAATCGTTTGAGTCATGCTTATTTGTTTTCGGGTGATTTTGGAAGTCTCGACATGGCTATTTGGCTAGCACAGAGTCGATTTTGTGTGACTCCTGAGAATAGTCTACCTTGTGGTCATTGTCGTCCCTGTCGCTTGATTGCACAGGGGGACTTTTCTGATGTTAAATTAGTAGAGCCACAAGGACAGATTATTAAGACGGACACGATTCGTCAGTTGACCAGAGAGTTTAGTCAATCGAGTTTTGAGGGGCAGGCTCAGGTGTTTATCATTCGTGATGCAGATAAGATGCATGTCAATGCTGCCAATAGTCTATTAAAGTTTATTGAAGAACCTCAAAGTCAGATTTATATTTTTCTTTTGACAGCTGATGATAGTCGTATGTTACCGACGATTAAAAGTCGATCTCAACTCTTTTATTTTCCTAAGAATCGGGCTTATCTAGAAGAATTGCTGCAGAAGGAAGGCTTGTTGCTGACACAAGCCAAAGTGTTGGCGGATTTTGCCAAAGATGATGTTCAGGCTTTAGACTTAGCTAAGGATAATAGGATTCTTGATCTGATTAATACAGTAGAGCGTTTCACACAGTCCCTGCTATCTAATCAGGACCTGCTTTATTTGGATGTTGCAAAACTGGCTGTCCAGTGTAGTGAAAAGTCGGAACAAGAGATGGTCTGGGCTTTTTTAACTTATCAATTGGGGAAGGATATACAAAATCCACAAGCAAGACGATGGCTAGACTTGGTTTATGAGGCACGAAAAATGTGGCTAGCTAATGTCAGCTTTCAAAATGCGATGGAGTATATGGTATTATCATGACAGAAGTCATTGGAATAAAATTTGAGGAAACTGGAGCAGTAGAATATGTTGTTCCTGATAAAAATTACGCCAAAGATGACTTTGTAGTCGTTTTGGAGAAAAAAGATAAACGCCTAGCCCAGGTTGTCATGGAAAACACTGATTTTCCTGAGGTTAGTTTGCCTGCGGATTTGAATCGGGTTGAAGGATTGGCAGGAGAGAAAGATTTCGCTAGATATGATGAAAATCTTTTGAAGGCTGAAAAGAGTATGGGAGTAGTAGCTGATTTAATTGCTCAAAATCAGCTAGAAATGAAGGTCGTTGACATTGTCTTTCCGCTAAATTGCTCTTATGTGCTAATCAGTTTTGTTGCTGAAAAACGGGTAGATTTTCGTCAATTGCTCAAAGATCTGGCTTCTTACTTTAAGACACGTATTGAGTTGCGCCAAATTTCGAGTCGTGAGGAATCAAAGATTTATGGTGGCTTAGGACCTTGTGGGCGGGCACTTTGTTGTTCTAGTTTTTTGGGTGAATTCCCACCAGTATCAATTAAGATGGCCAAAAACCAAAGTTTATCTTTGAATTCTGGTAAGATGAATGGGGTCTGTGGTCGACTTATGTGTTGTCTCAGTTATGAAGATGACTTTTACCGAGATAGCAAGGCTAGTTATCCTGACTTGGGTGATGACATTGAAACCAAGGATGGCACAGGTCAGGTCGTTGCCATTGATGTAATTGCAGGGACCATTAAGGTTGTATTTGAAAAAGGGCGTGCGCCCCTAACTTATGGAGTGGAGGAAGTTCAGCTAAATGGAAAAGCGTGAATTGTATGATAAATTCGAGGAATTATCACAAAATTTGATGTCGATGTTGGCAGAAGTGGAAGCGATTAAGGCGAACTTCTCAGGGATTCTTGATGAAAATACGGCCCTCAAGTTGGAAAACGACAAGTTGCGTGAGCACTTGAGTCAAGTGGTTCAAGAGGAGACAGGAACTAAAATGTCTCATGGTAAGGTGAACCTCGAGGCTATTTACGATGATGGATTCCATATTTGTCCAGATTTTTATGGCCAACGTCGTGATAATAATGAAGCTTGTGGCTTCTGTGCAGAATTGTTGTACGGAGACTAAACATGCAGGTTCAAAAGAGTTTTAAGGGGCAATCTAGCTACGGTACCCTCTATCTGGTTCCCACACCTATTGGGAATTTGCAGGATATGACTTTTCGTAGTGTGCAAATCCTGAAAGAGGTGGATCTTATTTGTGCGGAGGACACGCGCAATACGGGTCTCTTGCTCAAGCATTTTGAGATTGAAACGAAGCAGTATTCTTTTCATGAGCACAATGCTTATGAGAAAATTCCAGATTTACTGGAGCGCTTGAAGTCAGGTCTTTCTTTGGCTCAGGTTTCTGATGCGGGGATGCCTTCTATTTCGGATCCTGGGCATGATTTGGTCAAGGCTGCCATTGCTGAGGATATTCCAGTGGTGGCCTTACCGGGAGCATCGGCTGGTATTACAGCCTTGATTGCCAGTGGTTTAGCACCCCAACCTCATATTTTTTATGGCTTCCTACCCCGTAAAAAAGGACAGCAGATTGATTTCTTCAAGGAAAAACTGTCTTATCCTGAGACACAGATTTTTTACGAGTCACCTTACCGTGTGGCGGATACTCTCGAAAATATGCATGAGGTCTATGGCAATCGTCAAGTAACTTTAGTTCGAGAATTGACCAAGCTTTATGAAGAGTACCAACGAGGATCTATTTCAGAAGTTTTAGATTATATTGCTAGTAATCCTCTCAAGGGTGAATGTTTACTGATTGTGGCCGGAGCTTCTGAAAATGATAAGGAAGAAAATCTAACATCAAATGTTACCCCGGTAGAGGCTGTAGAAGCTTTAATTGCCTCTGGAATGAAACCTAATCAGGCTATAAAAACCGTTGCTAAAGAGCGAAAAATGAATAGACAAGAGCTTTATAACCTTTTTCATGGGGTTTAAGAGGCTCTTTTTTTGTGGCAACACAAGATGTTAGAAAAGAAAGAATTATCAAAAAATTCCGTAAATACACTTGTTTGTCTCATGATTTTGTGTTATATTATCTGACATAAAATATTTTGCACATATGGTTTGGTTGGTTTGGCTTTTATGCAGGATCAGCCTTGGCTGCTAATGGTTGGCAGTTCACACGCTAGTAACCGCTCATGTGTCAGCTGCTGCAGCCATGTTTTCATGGTTGGCAATTGAAAAACATGTCACAGGACATCCATCCTTGGTTGGTGGTTCAACCGGTTTAGTAGCAGGTCTAGTTGCAATCACACCTGGAGCAGGTTTTGTTTCAATTTGGAGTGTTATCCGTATTCGTACTGGTGAACGCGGTGGAGACGCCATATAATATAATGGAGGCTTAAACCGGTTAGTTTGGGTCTTTTTTAGTGAATTTTGATATACTTAGAGAAGTTAGTATGATTGAGGGGGTGACCAATTGGCAAAAGGAAAAAAGAAAAGCAAGTCGAAAGCTAGACCTAAGAAAACTAAAAAGAAAAAGAAGTCTTTCTTGCTCTTTCCTAAATTTTTCCAGAAGTGGAGTCTGATTTTTATTGGGCTATTTGCCTTATTGGGACTCCTTGCTAGTTTGAATTTTCCAAGGTTGACCATGGAAAAGAACATGACATCTACGGATGAGACGACGGTTGCTTTTATTGCCGAGATTGGCGAGACGTCCCGCTATTTGGCGGCTAGAAACGATCTTTATGCATCTGTCATGATTGCTCAGGCCATCTTGGAATCTGACTCTGGACAATCTACTTTGAGTCAGAAGCCGTCCTATAACTTCTTTGGAATTAAGGGGGACTACAATGGTCAAAGTGTGACCCTACCAACCTGGGAGGATGATGGTAAGGGCAATCCTTACTACATTGATGCAGCTTTTCGTTCTTATGGCTCTGTGGAAAATTCTTTACAGGACTACGTAGACTTCCTTGAGGGCAGCTACTATGTAGGGGTACACCGTTCCAAGACTAAGAATTATAAGGATGCCACAGCTGCCCTAACAGGGGTCTACGCTACGGATACAACCTATGGAGAAAAATTAAACAGCATCATTGAACAATACCAGTTAACCATTTATGACACTTATTAGGAAGGTGAGAGCGACAATGAGTGATTTAGATAAAACAGTTGATTTTATTAAAGAAATAGAGAAATTGAAGTCCGTAACAAGATTTAATAGAACCCTTGATGGAAGATTTGAAAATAGCGCTGAGCATTCCTGGCAGGGTGCGATAGCTGCGATGGTTTTTCAAGATTATTATCCTGAAAAATTGAATATGGAAAAGGTCATTTCTATGTTACTGATTCATGATCTAGGTGAGATTTATGCTGGAGATACTTGGGTTTTTGACGATAAAAAAAAGGTTCACTCTCATGATAGAGAGCTAGAATCTATTAAAAAAACAATGAGCATCCTTCCAGAAGAAAAATATTTGAATATGAAAAAATCTTGGCTAGAATTTGAAAAAGGGCAGAGTGTTGAGGCAAGATATGCAAGAGTCATTGACGCATTGGTACCATTAATAAATCACTTGGAAGTGTCAGAATGTAATTATAATCCAGATAATATTAGTTCAGACATGGTATTAGAAAAGAAAAAATTTATAAAAGGTGAATCTAAAGAGTTATGGAAACTGACTGAAGAGTTGGTTCAGGAAAGTGTAGAAAAGGGCTTATATTTATAATATCAATTGGCCCCCTACGGAATGGTTTATAGACAACATGATGTGTCGATTCGGCACGTCTTTTTTGATTTTTATGTGTTATAATGGAGGTAGTTACATTAGGAATTGAGATGCACACCTCGATGGATTTTTGCACTCCCTTGAAAGAGAGAAGGTTAGATAGTATGATTAAATTGATTGCAATAGATATGGACGGGACGCTCTTAAATAGCCAAAAAGAGATTCCTGAAGAGAATATTAAGGCTATTCAAGAAGCAGCTGCGGCAGGCATTAAAATCGTACTTTGTACAGGACGCCCACGTTCAGGCATTCTTCCACATTTTGAGAAATTAGGATTGAGTGAAGAAGAGTATATTATCATGAACAATGGTTGTTCAACTTATGAGACAAAAAATTGGACCTTGCTACAATATGAAAGTTTATCTCGCACTGAGATGGAAGAACTCTTGCAGGCTTGCGAAGACTTTCCAGAGGTGGCTCTAACCTTGACTGGAGAAAAGACTTACTATGTTGTGGGCGATGAGGTGCCTGAGTTAGTAGCTTATGATGCTGGCACTGTCTTCACAGAAGCGAAAGCTAGGAGTTTGGAAGAAATCTTTGCGGAAGGGCAAGTGATTTTCCAAGCCATGTATATGGCAGATTCTGAACCTTTGGACGCCTTCCAAAACGTCGTGCAAGATGGACTTAGTCAGAGCTATAGCACAGTTCGTAGTCAAGACTATATCTTTGAAATCATGCCACAGGGGGCAACTAAGGCCAGTGGACTTAAGCATTTAGCGGAAAAACTTGGAATTGCTCCAGATCAAATCATGGCTCTGGGTGATGCTGCTAATGACCTTGAAATGCTTCAATTCGTCGGTCAAAGTGTTGCCATGGGAAATGCTAGTGACGACATTAAAGATTTGTGTAAGTATGTTACCTTGACTAATGACGAGGCAGGTGTGGCGCACGCCATTCGTACCTGGGCTCTATAAGAAAAAGACCTTTAGCTTTATTATTTGCTAAAGGTTTTTCGATTTTTAATAATGGCAACAAGAGTAGTCAGTGTGATGGTGACATCAGTGACGGCAGCTGGGTAGGCCTTAATGGTCAAATCGTAAATCAGCCAAAGTAACATATTTTCAATAATGACCCAGCGAAGCCACTGAAGGTTTCGTGTGATGGCAATGGCTAAACTATAAGAGACTGAAGAGATGATTGGCAGATAGCCAATAAGTCCAAGTTGATTGAGATAGGTTCCTACAATGATTTGAATAACGATGAGGATGGTCAAGATAGTCTTGGTCATCTTCTTTTTGACCATCAAGCTATTACGTATGATGGAAATACTAATGGTTAAAGCACCGGTATAGCCACCCAATAAGAGGTTGGCAATAGCAGTAAAAATGTAGTCGGTAATTTGCCAGACGAGCATTTTATGTTTTGATTTTGCAAAAGAGGAAATAGCGACACAGAGAGCTCCGATGGCTGAGAATATTTGTGCTAGAAGATAGATTGTCATGATATAACTTTCAATTTTTGTCTCCATTATATCACAAGGATTCAAGAGATTTTCATCTCTTTTTTAGAATTTACAATCCTAATATATTAGCGTTTACATTAGAAAATGATATAATAAAAGTGTAGAAATGATTGTTCCTTTAAAAGTAGAGAGAACCCGATGTTGCCTTGTGACATAGGTCCTATCTTTACTTTTTACGATAGACTAGAAATGAGGAAATAATTATGAAAAACAAATTTTCTCAAGCAATCGTGCTTTCCATGGTTACCCTTTACTCAATGGCTTTGCTGACGGCCTGTTCCAGCCATAAGGAATCGAGTTCAGCAGATAAGACGCCTAAGAGCAGCCAGGTGACCTCATCAAGTAAGGCTAAAACATCCAGTAAAGATAGCGGTAAGACTAGCAAGTCTAGCGCTAAGGTCAAGGAATCTTCGGGTGCAAAGACGGAGTCTTCAAGCACGCAAAGTAGTCAAAAGGCTTCTGCCCCAAGTTCGAGTAGTAGTCAGGCTCAGTCATCATCTTCAAAGAGTTCATCAGTTCCCTCAAGCAGCCAGTCCCAAGCACCTAAATCATCAAACGAGAGTCAATCTTCAGCCAGTCAATCCCAATCGCCAAAGAGCTCAAGTGATAGTCAAGCTTCAAGTAGTCAATCTAGCAGTCAAGCTCAAGCTAAAACGGATACGCAAGTAACCACCGTGGATATGGATGTGAGTGCGGTAGCGCGTGGTCAGTTTGATAGTATTGCTGGAACTTGGAAGTCCAGTGATGGCAGTCGTCTGGTCTTTAATAACACCAGCCTAGTAGGAGATATCACTGCCCAAGGCCAAGCGACAGTTCACAATTATGTGCATCCGAAAGATAATTATCAAGAGGGTTCAGGTAAGTATGATGCTACCCTTTCAAGAGATAGGGGTGACACCTCTGGTATTGTTGGAGATATTAGCTTTGTCTCTAAAAAGGTAGCTGTTTCTGGTCCAAGCTACGAACAAGATACCATTCAAGTAACCAGTACTGGTGGAACAAAAGTCTACCTTAAAGAATCAGATAATGTGACGCTACCTAAAGACGTGACAGTTACTGACAATCAACTTCCAATTGATGGTGGTATAGCAGAATCGGGTAGCTACACGCTTACCAAACGTACAGCTGTCAAAAATACTCCTAGTGATACAGCTCCAGTTGAATTTTACTTAGAAGCAGGCGATAAGATTAACTTTGATATGAAGGTTACTCAAGACGGTCATAGTTGGATTTCTTACATCAGCTATAGTGGTGTTCGCCGTTATGTTCAAGTGGATTAAATGAGACATCTAGAAAGGTCAGATTTTCTTCTGATCTTTCTATTATTTTGTGGAAAAAGTCTTGTCTATTCCTTAATAAATAGATACAATAGAAAGGTCGGTTTTACCGAAAATTTTTAAATAATGAGGACAAAAATGTGTCAGTAAATTGGCAAGATATTGCGTTTTCTTTCCTCGGTGGTTTGGGGCTTTTCCTCTTTAGTATCAAGTATATGGGAGATGGTCTTCAACAAGCAGCCGGAGATAAGTTGCGCTTTTACATCGATAAGTATACCAGCAATCCGTTTTTAGGGGTTTTGATTGGTATTGTCATGACGGCTTTGATTCAGTCGAGTTCAGGGGTTACCGTTATTGTCGTTGGTCTGGTTTCGGCAGGGCTCTTGAGTCTTCGTCAGGCTATTGGGATTGTCATGGGGGCAAACATCGGGACAACCGTAACTTCCTTCATGATTGGTTTCAAGCTAGGTGATTATGCCCTTCCAGTGATTTTCCTGGGGGCTGCGCTTCTCTTCTTTACAAGCAATAAGAAGCTTAATAACCTAGGTCGTATCTTGTTTGGTGTGGGGGGGATTTTCTTTGCCCTTAACCTTATGGGAGATGCGGTAGAACCTTTGAAGTCAGTTACAGCCTTTAAGGACTACTTGGCAACCTTGGGTGATCGCCCAGTCATGGGGGTTATCATCGGTGCTGGCTTGACCATGTTGATTCAATCGTCAGCAGCGACCATCGGTATTCTTCAGAGTCTCTATTCAGGTGGTTTGCTTGACCTGCAAGGTGCCCTTCCAATCCTCTTTGGGGATAATATCGGAACAACTATTACAGCGGTTCTAGCTGCTCTTGGTTCGAACATTGCAGCTAAACGTGTGGCAGGGGCTCACGTACTGTTCAACGTCATTGGGACGGTCTTGTGTTTGATTCTCTTGGTACCATTCACAGCCTTGATTCAATGGTTTAAGTCTGTGCTTGGTTTGACACCTGAGATGACTATCGCCTTTGCTCACGGTACTTTTAACATCGCAAATACTATTGTTCAATTCCCATTCATCGGACTCTTGGCTTACCTTGTGACTAAGATTATTCCTGGTGAAGATGAGGTTAACAAGTACGAAGCACTTTACTTGGACCGTTTGCTTATCACACAAGCACCAGCTATTGCCCTTGGTAATGCTAAGAAAGAATTGGTGCACTTGGCATCGTACGCCATCCAGTCTTTGGAAGCTTCCTATGCTTTCTTTGCTAAGGGAGATGAAAAATACTTCGATAAGGTTGAGAAGTATGAAACAGCAGTTAATAGTATTGACGAAGAGTTGACAACTTATTTGATTGACATCTCTAACGAATCTCTAAGCGTTTCTGAAAATGAAGTGTTGGCAAGTGTGCTTGACTCTGTTCGTGACTTGGAGCGTATTGGTGACCTTGCAGTTGCAAGTGCAAACCTTTCACAACACATTCATAATAAGGGAATTGAATTTTCTGATACTGCCAAGGCTGAGCTTGCGGATGTTTACAACCGTACTCACCGTATCGCCCTTGATAGTATTCGTGTTGTTGTAGATGACGATAAGGTACTTGCAGGTCAAGTCATCCTTCGCCATGAAGAGTTGGAAAAACTTGAAAAACAATTGCGTAAAATACATACCAAACGTCTTAACAATGGTGAGTGTACTGCGCAAGCAGGTATCAACTATGTTGATTACCTCTCACATTACACACGTATCGCAGACCATGCGATTAACCTTGTTGAAAAGGTTACAGAAGGTGTGATTTAATAGAGAAAGTCGAGAAAATTTCTCGGCTTTTTTGTTATAATGAAAGCGTATTAAAAACATAGAAAAATGATGAGAGGTGGTCCTATGACCTATTATATTTCAGCCAAACGTTTTTACTTTGAACATAAAATCAAGGAAGGTGGCTACCTAGCGGTTGAGGATAGTTGTTTTGGTGACTGGACGGAAAATGTACCAGAAGGTGCAGAGGTGCTAGATTACAGTGATTATCAGATTTCTCCGGGTCTTGTAGATACTCACATTCATGGATTTGCGGGTTATGATGTCATGGATAATTCTGAGGAAAGTCTTCTAGGCATGAGTCAAGCCTTGCTTTCAGCAGGTGTGACCTCCTTCTTACCGACAGCTTTAACAGCGCCATTTGAAGAGTTGAAGGATATTTGCCAAACAACAGCTAATACGGTTGGTAAGGAGACTGGTGCAAAAATTCAAGGGCTCTTCTTTGAAGGACCTTATTTCACTGAAACCTACAAGGGAGCTCAAAATCCTAAGTATATGGGCAATCCAAGTGTGGAACAATTGAAGGAATGGCAGGAGGCGGCTCAAGGAAAACTGATTAAATTGGCTCTTGCTCCTGAACGTGAGGGAGTAGCTGAATTTATCCAAGAAGCAACCAAGCAAGGTGTGACAATCGCTCTAGGTCATTCCAATGCCACATATGAAGAAGCCGTGGCAGCAGTGGAAGCCGGGGCGTCCGTTTGGGTTCACGTCTACAACGGGATGCGTGGCTTTACCCACCGTGAGCCAGGTATGGTTGGTGCAGCCTTCGATAGTCCAGAAACTATTGGTGAGCTGATTGCAGATGGTCATCACGTGGTCCCTGCAGCTTGTAGGGTTCTTATCAAGCAAAAGACACCTCAAGGAGTTGCCCTAATTACAGACTGTATGTCAGCGGGAGGCTGTCCGGACGGCGACTATATGTTAGGCGAACTTCCTGTTATTGTTGAAAATGGTACCGCCCGCCTCAAAGAAGGTGGTAATCTAGCTGGATCTATCTTACAACTTAAAGACGGTGTCAAACATGTGGTTGATTGGGGACTTGTGACAGTTGCTCAAGCCTTACAAATGGCCACTAGTGTTCCAGCCAAATCGGTTGGGCTTGAAAATACTTGCGGAAGCCTAAAAGCAGGTTTACCAGCTGATTTTATTGTATTAGATGACTCCTTGGAATTACAAGCAACCTTTGTTGATGGACGAAAAGGTTGGGAAAAATAAGAGTATGAGTAGCACTTTCTTATGAAGGTGCTGTTTTTTATTGATTTTTACAAAGGTGTCAGAGTAGTGTAAAATAGAAATACTTTGTATTTTACAGGAGGTAATATGTCAAAACGTATTTGGAGCATTGCCCTGGCCTATGTCGGTGTAATGATTGGTGCGGGGGTATCTTCAGGACAGGACCTCTTACAGTATTTTGTTAGTTTTGGAGCTTGGGGACTGATAGGTGTCATAGTTCTAGGAATCTTGCATGTTGGCTTTGGGCGACTCATGATTGCTCTGGGAAGTTATTACCGCTCAGATGATCATTCGGTAGTCCTGGCAGAAATCAGTCATCCTGTGATTTACCGTATTTTGGATATTGCTTTGATTATCACTTGTTTCCTGTTTGGTTTTGTGATGACGGCAGGTGCAGGGGCTAACCTAAATCAACAGTTCGGCTTTCCGATTTGGGTAGGTGCTTTCCTGTGTACAGCTCTGACTATCTTTGTGAGTTTCCTAGATTTCAAAAAAATCATCGGTGTTATTGGAGTTTTCACCCCTATGATTTTGGTTATGATTGCCATGATATTCGTGACCAATGTTTTAGGTCGTCATTGGGATTTTGCTGAGATGGATAAGGTGTCGCAAACCATTCAATCTCCTTTTCCGAGTATTTGGCTATCTGTGGTTAACTATTTTGCCGTTTGTGTCATGTCAGCCATAGCCATGGCCTTTGTCATGGGTGGCTCTATTCTCAAAATCAATGAAGCTGAAAAGAGTGGAGCCTGGGGAGGATTTATGGTTGGTGTGATTTTCTTCGTCACGACCTTGATTCTCTTTGCTAATAGTGATAAAATTGCTAGCTCAGATGTTCCAATATTGGCTATTGCTAAGGAAGTGAACCCTATCTTTGCAACACTTTACGCCTTGGTGATCTTTGGATTGATTTTTAATACTGTCTTTAGTCTCTACTATGCCCTTGGGAAACGCTTCTCAGCAGGTAGTGAGAAGCGCTTCAAGTTCTTTGTGGCTGCATTTGCCCTTGCCGGTTTTGCTATTTCCTTCATGGGCTTCCGTCAACTGGTAGCGGTTATGTATCCTATTATTGGTTATCTGGGAATGCTGATGTTGGTCGTGCTAGTTGTGGCTAGCTACCGCGAAAAAGCCAAAATTCGTAAGGAAAAGGAAATTCGAAATCATCTCTTGTCTATCGTTGAGAAGTCTTATGATTCCAACCAAGACTTGACCCATCAAGACAAGAAAAAGGCCGAAGAACTTCGAGAAGCCTCAATTATTGATAATGACATTCTCCATAAAGATTCCCATGCACATGTTCGTCAGGAAATGGGAATCAGTAAGAAGGATTAGAATTTTATTTTACAAGTTTCCCTATTTCTGCTATAATACTGACAAGAAAGAAGGGCTTATGGCGTTTTTCTAGCGAGCTTGGGATAGTGAGAGCCAGGTAGAGCAAAGTAAGTAAGTGGCGCTTTCTCTCAGCAAAGAGCTGAGTACAACAGATAAAATGAAGTAATAAATTAGGGTGGAACCGCGTTTCTGACGCCCCTAGGTCAAACGACTTAGGAGCAGAGACACGGTTCTTTTTGTATTCTAAGTCACGGATTTAATATTAAATTAAGGAGTATCAATGCCTAAGAAATTAACCTTTCACTGCGTCAGTGGCAGATACCTCCTTATAGTCGGACTGCCCCACGCTCAGCACTAGGATGCCTGAGCTAGACGCAGTACTAACTCGTCTTGCCTCGTATAATCGACGGGGCAGACTCGTGTCGCAAGAAATCATTTAAATCAAGGAGTATTTAATGTCTAAGAAATTAACATTTCAAGAAATCATTTTGACTTTGCAACAATACTGGAATGACCAGGGTTGTATGCTCATGCAGGCTTATGATAATGAAAAAGGTGCGGGAACAATGAGTCCATACACTTTCCTTCGTGCCATTGGTCCTGAACCATGGAATGCGGCTTATGTAGAGCCATCACGTCGTCCAGCAGATGGACGTTACGGGGAAAACCCAAACCGCCTTTACCAGCACCACCAATTCCAAGTGGTGATGAAACCATCACCATCAAACATCCAAGAACTCTACCTTGAGTCATTGGAAAAATTGGGTATCAATCCTTTGGAACACGATATTCGTTTCGTGGAAGATAACTGGGAAAACCCATCAACTGGTTCAGCTGGTCTTGGTTGGGAAGTTTGGTTGGACGGTATGGAAATCACTCAGTTCACCTACTTCCAACAAGTTGGTGGTTTGGCAACTGGTCCGGTAACTTCTGAGGTCACTTACGGTTTGGAACGTTTGGCTTCTTACATCCAAGAAGTAGATTCTGTTTACGATATTGAGTGGGCTCCAGGCGTTAAATACGGGGAAATCTTCCTTCAACCAGAATACGAACACTCAAAATACAGCTTTGAAGTTTCTGACCAAGACATGCTTCTTGAAAACTTCGAAAAATTTGAAAAAGAAGCAGGACGTGCCTTGGAATTGGGTCTTGTTCACCCTGCCTATGACTACGTTTTGAAATGTTCACATACTTTTAACTTGCTAGATGCTCGTGGCGCTGTTTCTGTTACAGAACGTGCCGGTTACATTGCCCGCATCCGTAACTTGGCCCGTGTTGTGGCCAAAACCTTCGTCGCAGAACGTAAGAAACTTGGTTACCCACTTCTTGACGAAGCCACACGCGCAAAACTCCTAGCAGAAGAGGAAGAATAATAAGCGTTACAAGAATGGAAAATGGGCAAACAAAGTGAGCCCACATGGCTACCCAGAGGCAAGTTGAAGACTTGCTAAAGGGATAGGCACTGCCGTAATGGTATATGGGGATTTTTGAAACGTTAGGTTCAAAAATCAGTTAGCTAAATCCACTTTGATGAGACTGTTGGAAATCGCTGTCAAGGAGACACCAGATTTCCATACAGCCTCACAAAGTTAGTTAGCAACGTCCCCAGTACCTAAGGCGCCTATCAAAAAAAGAATTTTGTAAAGGAAGAAACATGACAAAAAACTTATTAGTAGAACTTGGACTTGAAGAGTTGCCAGCCTACGTTGTCACACCAAGTGAAAAACAACTCGGGGAGAAAATGGCAGCCTTCTTGGATGACAACCGTCTCTCATACGAAAGCATTCAAACCTTCTCAACACCACGCCGTTTGGCAGTCCGTGTGATTGGTTTGGCTGATCAACAATCCGATTTGACCGAAGATTTTAAAGGCCCTTCTAAGAAAATCGCTTTGGATGCAGAAGGTAACTTCTCAAAAGCGGCGCAAGGATTTGTCCGTGGGAAAGGCTTGACTGTTGACGATATCGAATTCCGTGAAGTCAAAGGTGAAGAGTACGTTTATGTTACTAAACACGAAGCTGGAAAACCTGCTAAAGAAGTTTTGGTTGGCGTTCCAGAAGTGCTTGCTTCAATGACCTTCCCTGTTAGCATGCACTGGGCTAACAACACCTTTGAATACATTCGCCCAGTTCACACCTTGATTGTTCTTTTGGGTGATGAAGCGCTTGACCTTGATTTCTTGGATATCCAGTCAGGTCGTGTGAGTCGTGGACACCGTTTCCTTGGACATGAAGTGGAAATTACCAATGCGGATTCTTATGAAGAAGACCTTCGTACCGTTTACGTGATTGCGGATAGCAAAGAACGTGAAAACATGATTCGTGAGCAAATCAAAGCTATCGAGGCAGAACAAGGTGTTCAAGTCCAAATCGAAGAAGGACTTTTGAATGAAGTCTTGAACTTGGTCGAATATCCAACTGCATTTATGGGAAGTTTCGATACTAAGTATTTGGACGTTCCAGAAGAAGTCTTGGTGACATCAATGGAAACGCACCAACGTTACTTTGTTGTACGTGACCTTGACGGTAAGCTTAAACCAAACTTCATCTCAGTCCGTAATGGTAACGCTGAGCACTTGGAAAATGTTATTCGAGGAAATGAAAAAGTATTGGTGGCCCGTCTTGAAGATGGTGAATTCTTCTGGCGTGAAGACCAAAAACTTAAGATTGAAGACCTCGTTGCTAAATTGGCTAACGTGACTTTCCATGAAAAAATCGGTTCTCTCTCAGAACACATGGCCCGTGCTGGTGTCATTGCCGCGTCATTGGCTGAGCAAGCTGGTTTGACTGCCGAAGAAACGGCAGCCGTAGCGCGTGCAGCTGAAATCTATAAATTTGACCTCTTGACTGGTATGGTCGGAGAGTTCGATGAATTGCAAGGAATCATGGGTGAAAAATACGCCCTCCTTGCTGATGAGGATGCTGCGGTTGCGACAGCTATCCGTGAGCACTACCTTCCTGATTCAGCAGACGGAGCTCTTCCAGAGACTAAGGTTGGTGCTATCCTTGCGCTTGCAGATAAATTGGATACTCTCCTTTCCTTCTTCTCAGTTGGCTTGATTCCATCAGGTTCTAATGACCCTTATGCGCTTCGTCGTGCAACGCAAGGGATTGTTCGTATCTTGGATGCTTTTGGTTGGCACATCCCTATGGATGAGTTGATCGACAGCCTTTACGCCCTTTCATTTGATAGTCTTTCTTATGACAATCAAGCAGAAGTAATCAACTTCATCAAAGCGCGTGTGGACAAGATGATGGGACGCACATCAAAAGATATCAAAGAAGCCGTTCTTGCTGGTTCAAACTTCGTGGTTGCGGATATGCTTGAAGCAGCTGACGCCCTCTCAGAAGCTGCTAAGGCTGATGGTTACAAGGCAGCTGTTGAATCACTCTCACGTGCCTTCAACTTGGCAGAAAAAGCAGATGCTTCAGTAGCAGTCGATGCCAGTCTCTTTGAAAATGACCAAGAAAAAGCCCTTTCTAAAGCGATTGAAGAGCTTGAATTGACTGGTTCAGCTAGTGACAAATTGGCTAAGCTCTTTGCTCTTAGCCCAGTCATCGATGCCTTTTTTGACAACACTATGGTCATGGCAGAAGATGAAGCGGTTAAAAACAACCGTTTGGCCCTTCTTGCAGGTCTTGTAGCCAAAGCCAAAGCTGTTGCAGCTTTCAACCAATTGAACACAAAATAATGATCTGGTAACAGGTAGGAAGTAGGTTTTATTATGACACCTGAAAAAATCGCTCGTATCAATGAGCTTGCTAAAAAGAAAAAAACCGAAGGTTTGACTCCAGAAGAAGAAGTGGAGCAAGCAAAACTTCGTGAAGAATACATTGAAGGTTACCGTCGCTCAGTTCGTCACCATATCGAAGGAATTAAAGTGGTTGACGAAGAAGGTAACGATGTGACACCTGAAAAACTACGTCAAGTACAACGTGAAAAAGGTTTGCATGGCCGTAGCCTCGATGATCCTGAATCATAATAACGATGTACAAGGGTTTGGAATTTTTCCAAGCCCTTGTTTTGAAGTATAAAATTCTGAATATTCTGTATAAAATTGACCAATTATTTCAAAAATGGTAAAATATAAGTTATGTTAAAAAATGGCATGATTCAATGAGTCGTGCTCAATAGAATTGGAGTGAAAAAAATGTCGCAAAAGCAACATCATAAAGACGACGACAACCAGACTGAGAATGGGATGGTGCGTGGTCTTCAAAACCGTCACGTCCAGCTGATTGCCATCGCTGGTACAATCGGTACAGGTCTCTTCCTCGGGGCAGGGCGTTCTCTCTCCCTAACAGGACCTTCAATCATCTTAGTATATATACTAACTGGTATCTTCATGTATCTTATGATGCGAGCGATCGGTGAGATGCTCTATATGGATCCTGACCAGCACACCTTTATCAACTTTATTACCAAATACCTTGGTAAGGGCTGGGGATTCTTCTCGGGTTGGTCTTACTGGGTATCACTGATATTCCTCGGGATGGCAGAAATTACGGCAGTATCAACCTATGTGCAATATTGGTTCCCAAGTTGGCCTGCCTGGCAGATTCAGATTGTCTTCTTGATTATCCTAAGTTCGGTTAACTTGATTGCGGTTAAGATCTTCGGGGAAGTTGAGTTTTGGTTTGGGATGATCAAGATTGTCACCATTCTTGCCTTGATAGCTACAGGGATATTTATGGTGGCAACTAACTTTGAAACGCCAGCTGGACATGCTAGTCTTAACAATATCACACAAGGTTTCCAGATGTTCCCTAAAGGTTGGGTGAGCTTTGTCATGACCTTCCAAATGGTCTTCTTTGCCTACCAAGCCATCGAATTTGTAGGGATTACAACATCTGAGACAGCAAATCCACGTAAGGTTTTACCAAAGGCAATTAAGGAAATTCCGATTCGTATTGTCATTTTCTATGTGGGTGCCCTCATTGCCATCATGGCTATCTTCCCATGGCAAAAACTTCCAGTTAATGAATCACCCTTCGTAACGGTCTTCCAAATGGCTGGTATCAAGTGGGCAGCGGCTTTCATTAACTTTGTTGTTTTGACAGCAGCGGCTTCATCATTGAACTCAACGCTTTATTCTACAGGTCGTCACCTTTTCCAAATTGCTAGGGAAACACCAAACAGTAAGGTTATGAAAGCTTTGAAACTTGATACCTTGGCCCGCAATGGTATTCCTTCACGTGCTATCATTGTTTCAGCCATTGTAGTATGTGTTTCAGCCTTCATCAACGTCTTACCCGGTGTATCTGACGCCTTCGCTTTGATTACCGCATCTTCATCAGGTGTCTACATTGCCATCTATATTTTGACCATGCTTGCTCATCTCAAGTACCGTAAGTCTCAAGAGTTTATGGCAGATGGCTTCCTTATGCCAGCCTATAAGATTCTTAATCCATTGACTATCCTTTTCTTCATCTTCGTCTTTGTTTGTCTCTTCTTGCAAAAGTCAACAGTTGTCGGAGCTATTGGGGCAGCCATCTGGATTGTCGTATTTAGTATCTATAGTAACTGGAAACACAGTAAATAAATCAATTTAGCTCACCTTTATGGTGAGTTTTTTGTTGTCAAAAAAAGGATACAAGGTGTCCCAATTATTATCTATGCAATACTTTCTTGGCTTCCATGGTGAAAGAAACCACTTAAGAGGCCCTTACTACGATGGAAAATAGCAGGCTTGTGATCGTTGTGCGAACGACCATTAACATCAAGTTTAGCCCATTCAAGAGCCTGGTGGGCATTTCGGTCTGAGACTGTAGATGTCCCAATATAGCTATAGATGCCTGCTTGAGCGAGAATAAAACCTTGCAGTTGGCGAATATGTTCATCATTGAGTGTTTCGGAAAAATGAATCTTAACTGTCTTATAAGTTAAAGCTTGGACAGACTCAACGATAGGTGACTCTGCTAAGAGATGCAAAAGTTCTTGATGCTTAGTAAAGGACTTATCATAGTCCATTGGAAGAATTATAGTATGGGCAATCCAATCTTCCAAGTTGGCTTTAGCCTTTTTACTAAGACCTCTTGCTGTGATACTGAGGTTATCTATATTGAAAGGAAGTTGGTCGATGTGAGCAGTATTTGAACCATATACCTTTCTGAAAAGCGGTGTACTTGATAGAATATGTCCAGTAGGAGAAATAATAGCTAAGGCAGTTTCCTTGGTTTGGTAACCAAGCTCGTGGCATTCCATGCTAGCGTATGTATCTTTAAATTCAATAATTGCACTTGTTTTCATCGTGTAACTCTCTTTCTGTTAGTTTATAAACTAACAATAGTTTATCATGACTTATTATCTTGGTCAAGATTTTACCTCAAAAAACAAAAAATATTTTTGTAAGGGTTTGCAAAAATATTTGAACTCTGATATTATATAACCATAGCAAAAGGATTGTTACTGGTCAGCAGGCAAAACCTAGATAAATACGAAAAACTAATGGGAGTAGTGTATACTCATCCTAATTGGTTCTTGGTATTTATTTAGGTTTTTTTCGTTGAAAAAGCCTCGAAAGAACTAAAATCCTAGAAAAGAAAGGAGCCCTTATGGCTAAATATACTGAATTAGCTGAAGACATTCTCAAACACGTTGGTGGTAAGCAAAATGTCAATAGCTTAAAACATTGTGTGACACGTTTGCGCTTTGATTTGAAAGATGAGTCTAAAGCAGATGATGACTACCTTAAGAACCGTGACGGTGTTGTTACTGTTGTTAAGGCAGGTGGTCAATATCAGGTGGTTATCGGTAACCATGTCCCTGATGTTTATGCGGAGGTTCTCCAAGTTGGCGGTCTTCCAGCAGGTGGTAGTCTTGATATTGATGAAGGTGATGCGCCTAAAGGGAATCTCTTTGACCGCTTTGTATCTTTGGTTTCAAGTATTTTCCAACCTTTCCTTGGACCTTTAGCTGCAGCGGGGATTATCAAAGGGATAGTTGCTATCATGGCAGCTTGTGGCTTGTCAGCTGCAACGAGTCCTATGTATGTCATCTTTAATGCAGCAGGAGATGGTTTCTTCCAGTTCTTGCCAATCTTAATTGCTTTGACATCTGCTCGTCGTTTCAAGGTTAATGAGTTTACAGCTATTGCGATTGCAGCGGCACTTGTTTATCCTGATATTGCTACGCTGGTGACTGCTCTTCAGAAAGCTGGTCAAGGTCATGTTCTAGGAGTTATTCCATTTGCGCTTCCTGCAGGTGGCTATCTCTCAACTGTAATGCCTTCTATCTTGGCCGTTTGGGTGGCTTCATACATTCAAAAATTCTTTACCAAGATTACTCCAGATGTCATTAAAGTCTTCGTAGTGCCTTTCTTTACATTACTCATTACTGTCCCATTAACATTCTTGGTGGTAGGACCAGTTGCCAATACTTTCTCTGATGGATTGACAAGCCTTTTCCAAGCAATCATGAATTTTAGTCCGATTGTCTTTGGTCTTATACTTGGTATTTTGTGGCAAGTCTTGGTTATGTTCGGAATGCACTGGGCGCTTGTTCCTCTTGCTATCTTAGATGTGGCAACAAACGGAAGTTCTACTATTCTTTCAGCGGCTATCCTTCCATGTTTCACGCAAACAGGTGTGTTGGGAGCTATCATGCTTAAAACGAGAGAAGAAAAAGTCCGTACCATCTCTATGCCAGCCTTCATTTCATCTATTTTTGGGGTTACAGAACCTGCTATCTATGGGGTAACCCTTCCAATGAAAACGCCATTCTACATTTCATGTGGTGTTTCAGGACTTATGGGGGCTGCCATGATGGCCCTAGATATTAAGACGTATTCAATAGGTGGTCTGGGTGTCTTTGTCTTCCCAAGCCTTATTGGACCTGACGGTAATCTTTCTAAAGTTATCATTGCCATTATCATTGCCATTGTGGGTGGTGTTCTTGCCTTTCTTATCCAACTCTTTGTACGAGTACCAAATCTATACGGTGGTGGAGCAGCTAAGGTTGAAGAAAAAGCTGAGGAAGCTGCACCTGCTCCTAAAGAAATGCAACAAAAAATTATTGCAAGCCCACTCATCGGGAATGTCGTACCACTTGACCAAGTGCCTGACCAAGTCTTTGCTTCAGGAGCTATGGGTAAAGGTATCGCTATTGATCCTACTGATGGGGTAGTGGTCGCACCAACTAAGGCAACGGTGAATTTAGTCTTTCCTACTGGTCATGCGATTGGTTTGACAACTGAAAATGGTGCAGAACTTCTCATCCATATTGGTATGGATACTGTTTCTCTTGCTGGAAAAGGGTTCAAGACCTATGTAGAAGCAGGGGATGTCGTAGAAGCGGGTCAAAAACTTATAGAATTTGACCTAGCAACTATCCGAGACGCTAAATTACCAGTTATCACACCAGTCATTGTAACCAATACAGCTGACTTTGATGATGTCTTAACAACTAAAGAAGCTCGTGTTAACACTGGTGATTATCTCCTCACCGCTGTTAAATAAAAAAGAAATCCGAGAATCAGCTTCTCGGATTTTTGTTTATTTGAATTTGTAGTCTTTAACGACTTCAACGGAATTGACCGTTACATTTTCTTTTGGTTTGCTATTGTCATCAACTTCAAGGTTAGCAATAGTATCAACGACATCCATGCCTTTGATGACTTGACCAAAGACGGTATATTTGGTATCACCAGCTGGGTAACCACCTTTTTTGTAGGCGTCAATGATAGGTTTTGGATAGCCAGCATTTCCTAGCTGTTTGCTTTGATCATCCTTGTTTTGAACAATGTAGAATTGGCTGCCGTTTGACTCTTTAGCACCGGTATTAGCCATAGCAAGTGCGCCACGGATGTTGTATAGGAATGGTGTAGGCTCAACAGCGAAACCTTTCTTCCAGATAGATTCTCCACCAGTACCGTCACCCTTAGGGTCACCACTTTGAATCATGAAGTCCTTGATGACACGGTGGAAGGTAAGACCATCGTAGTATTTGTCCTTGGCATGTTTCAAGAAGTTTTCAGAAGCCTTTGGAGCAAGTGTAGGGAAGAGTTTGACTGTGATATCACCCTTTGAAGTATGGAGAATAACTTCAGCTTCGTCCTTACCGACCTTGTCAGACAACTGTGGAAAGGCATCTTTTCCAGATTTTTGGGCTTTTTCTAATTGTTTAGTGAATATCTTATTATCAACATAAGCATCTCCACGAACGGCGCGTGCGATGTTCTCACGAAAGGCAAAACCTAGGCCTGCGATAACAAGTACAATAATTAATGGAATGTACTTTTTAATGTTTTTCATATATAACTCCTTTGGTGCATTATACCTACTATTGTAGCAGAAAAAAACCTTTTGGGAAACGGTTAACAGAGGTCTTTAAATATGGTAGAATGGGATTATCAACAAGAAGATGAACAATGGGACTAGATATAGGAAAAAGGTTGCCTCAGGCTAAAAGGTGAGGGCTGACTTTTGGAAGGACGCATGCTACTTGCTCTTATCAGAGATAGGTGTCTAAATCCTAACTATAGAAAACTTTGCTAAGCTGAAGGGACCTCTTGTTTGGATTTCTTGAAAAAAGGAGATTTTTATGTCAACTAAAGCAGAATGGGCTGAACTCTTTGAGTCGGTACATGGGCGTAAGCCTAGCCCCCAAGAATTTTTGGATGCTAAAGCAGCTGACTTTGATACTAGCGCTTTGACTGCTCAAACAGCATCTGTAGAAGCACCAGCTAATGAACCTGTCGCTACTGAAAAAGTCACAGAACAAGATGACATCGCAGATGTGGCTGAAACAGCTGAAGATGCTGTCGCAGAACAAGCAAGCAGTGAATCACCAGTTGGTGCAGAAGCTTTCTCAGAAGTACCTGTGCAACAGCCAACCCCACAGTTTGATTCAAGCATGTTTGAAAAGGCACCTATCTCTTCAGCTCAAGGATTTGGAACAGTTCCTAATCCAGCAGCAGCTGGCTCAGCAGATAAACCTCTCTTCAATCTTATCTTGCCAATCGTTGCGATTGCACTTTCAGTAATCTTTGCAATCTTGGCATGGTTCGTAAGTCCTGCTTGGTTCTTTATCATCTTGACAGTTCTCGCAGTTGCAGTGGCAGTTGTTTCACTTGTCTTTAGCCTTAAATCAAGCAAGAAATTGCTTTCAATCATCGCAACAGGTGTTGCTGGTCTCATGCTCTTTGTTTCTATTGGTGGTTTGATTTTCCAAATCTCTCAAAACGCTAGTGACAACACAAGCTCAAGCAAGACATCAAAAGTTGCTGATAAAGATGATGATGACAAAAAAGATGATGACAGCGATTCAAAATCAGATTCAAAATCAGATTCTAAATCTGATTCAAAAGGTGACAGTACTGATGTCAACGACTACATTGACAAAAATGCTAAATTTGATTGGAATGAATCTAAGTTCAAGAAGTTGAAAGCAGGTAAGGATACCGTTAAGTCTATCATCAAGACTTATGGTAAGGCTTCTGATGCACAAATCTCTGGCGATGAGATGAAGTTGAATTACTCTGGTAAAGACTATGGTGAAAGTGTTTACCTAAACTTTAAGAAACAATATGACGGTACATTTATCTTGTCATATGCTTCAGGTAGATTCCCTCAAGATAAGGTAGAAGTTGATCGCTCTTACAAAGCTGATTGGACAAAAGAACAGTTTGATGCTCTCACTAAGGGTGATTACACTGATCCATCAAACGGTACGAAACTTGAAGATATCGTTAAGGATCACCCTAAAGCTTCAAGTGCAGAATACACAATCTCAACATCTCGTCAAGGTGAATTCAAAAAAGAAATGAGCATTTCTTATAGTGACTATGAGGCTGGAGATGGTAAACTCAAGAGTGTTTACTTGTCATTTGATACCAAAGAAGATGACGATACGTTCTACCTTACTTATAAATCAGGTCCAGATGGCGAGGATTAATTAAGGAACAGGAGGGGAAACCTTCCTGTTTTTTCTTGATAAAAGGAGAAAACTATTGAGATTTTTAAATTATACATTCGAGCAAAGTCAGTCTCTTGTCACTAAGGAGACCGTAGAAAAGCTCAATCAAAAAGGAAGCTGGAAACGATTTATTGGCTTGTTTATCACTTCAATTGTTATTTATTTCTTCTCTATTATCACACCCATGTTTATAAAAGGATTGACGCTTGATCAAAATCCAACATTTTCTTGGATTCAGTGGCCAATCATTCTTTTCTATGTAGTCATGTATTTGGTCTATCTTTTCTTTTCAATTAAGAACAGAAGAAGCCCGATGAAACTAAAATTTTGCACCTACTTTTACATGGTAGTCTTACTCGCTATCTTTACAGTATGTGCCGGAATAATGATGATGACACGACGAAATATTGTCAGTATACTATCGGGAGCTATGTTTCTTCTTTCCATTTATTACTTGATTCGAACGGTTCCCCGTAAACTGAAAGAAGCTGTTCAAAATCAGACAGAGTTTAGCCCCATGGTAGCACTTGTGACTGAAAAGATTTCGGATGGTTTAGTCTTTTTAGGTGGAACCGGGATTACAGGTGCCCTTGTGCTCTTTGACCGCTCCACTGGAAGTGATACTAGAGGGAGCATTGATGCGGTGTTGATGCCTATTATACCTGCCATATTTGTCTTTGCGACTTATGTCTTTTCCATTGATTTGCTACGAGGTTATTACCTCTTCAAATACTCTGAGCAATATAGAGAGCAGTTTGGCTACTCAGCTAAGGATTGGTATGGAGAGAAGTCGAAGGAGTATAGGAGGATACAGGGCTAAGTTGTGGTTAAAGTAATGTATGAAATTGCTGGCAAAATGCTTGAAGTTAAAACAATTTTAAACCGTATTGGAGGATAAAATGGAAAAACAAATTAATGAAAAAATTCGTGAGATTGCTCAGAGTGTTAATGAAGAGGGGAAAAATGAGTATATCTACAATCTCTATATTCCAAAGCAATATAATTTTCCTAATAATACTGAAATTATAGATATTGAAAAAATAATTGAACAAATTAAAGGGAATCTTCCAAATCAAGGGGTAATCTTAAATGACTAACATAACATTTTCACAAGTTCAAAAGAGTTTTCACAAGAAGTTGGTGTTAGACATTCCTGATTTTCAAGCAGATTCAGGTGAAATCTTCTCCATCGTTGGTGGCAATGGTGCCGGTAAGTCGACTTTTATCAAGCTCTTGGCAGGGATTTTTTTGCAGGATAAGGGCGAGGTTCGTGTCTATGACGTTTCTAATCGCTCCAAGAAAATCCACTCGCTGGTCAAGTTTGTCTTGGAGAGCGGGCAGGGGTTGTACAGTTATTTGACAGCTATGGAGAATCTCCAATATTTTCTAAGCTTGAATGGGATTGCCTTGTCTCATATCAAGGCAGAGGTGGATGTCTTGTGTGACCAGCTGGCTTTTACCCCTTATAAGGACACGCTGGTTTCAGAACTGTCCCAGGGCAACCGTCAAAAATTGACCTTAATCTTAGCCTTGGTGCAAAAACCGAAAGTACTCTGTTTGGATGAGCCGACCAATGGGCTAGATTTGCTAGCAAAAAAACAGCTGATGACTCTTTTGCAGGATTATGCTCGTCACCATCAAGCCAGTATTTTTATCACCAGTCATGATGCTAGTTTTATCGAGAAGGTCAGCACTCGGGTGGTGGTAATTCAGGAGGGGCGGCTTTATCGTGAAGGAACCTTTGAAGAGATTTTTGGCAATGTCCACCAGCATGAAGTCTATCACTTGCTGTTAGATAAGAGTGCAGAAAGTGTACTGAAACAAAGATTCCCTGAGCTGGACTACAAGGTGCTTGACGGTGGGATTTCGGTAGAGACCAGAAATCCAGACCTTTATCGGCTATTGCTGGAAGAAACAGAAGTCTTGCAGTTCACCCGAGAACCTGCCTCTTTGGAAGATTTGCTTTATGAGGTGCTCAAATGATGCTAGCAGCTATTGGGCGAGAGTTTAGTCGCCAACTCAGTGAATACAAACAGTTCAAAGTCAATCTTCTCTTTGCCAATCTGGGAATTTTCTTTCTAATTACGGGTTTTCTGACCTATTTTGACAGCCAGCAAGATACTTTTGAGCTGTTTATCTTGCTTTTTACTTGGTATTTTTCTAGCCACAGTATCACCCATCCAACCTATTTTATCGAGGATGAGATTGCAGACCGCACCGTTATCAACGTGATTCAGAGTCGGCGGAGCATATTTGGCATGCTTTTTATCAAAATTATCGTACAGATTTTGTTGGACTTGGTCAAGGCCATTCCTTTGTTTTGCTTGGTTGCCTTGGTTCAGCAGATTGCCTTTCCTACTGACTGGGTCGATACATTTGTTACCTTTCTTCTGTCCTTTGTGGTTATTGCGTCCCTTTATGGTCTAGGCTTTCTCTTTGCCAGTTTTTCCTTTGTCTTTACAAAAATTTCCAGTATTACTAGCCTCCTTGCTTACGGGATTCTCTTTTTGGTTGGTTTTCAGGAACAATCGAGTCATTTGATTGCTACTTTAACTCGTTTCTTGCCTTTCCATCTCTTGGTGAGTTTTATCCGCCAGCCAAGTTGGTTCGTTCTTTTATTATTACTGGGATACGGTTTGATTTACTGGCTCTTGGGTTACTTGTGCTTTCAAACTTGTTTGACCTATGCCAAAAAGAAGGGAAGTTTGTTCCATGTATAATGAAGTGAAGCGATTTTATCTCTTTCGCAGGAGACGCTGGGCGGATACCCTGTTTGACACCCTCTACCACGTCATTTTCATTCTTGGTTTTTATAGCCTTTTGAGGGGAAATTCTGACTTTCAGTTGTCCTATTTCTATTATTATTTCATCTTGACCCATGTGGTCTCCTTGGGTAATGAAGAGTTGGAGTACGAGATTCGGTCTGGGCAATCTTTTGGCACCCAGTATGCTTTGCAATCAGTGTATAGAATTTACCTGCAACGAGCAGTGATTTACTTTGTTTGGTTGTCTTTGATCTTCTGGATTGCTCTGCTTTTGATTCATCAGGGTTTACCAACTCGCTTTTCTTTGAAGGTCATCAGTTTCCAAGGACTGTTCGTGGTACTGATTGGTTTCCTGATTTTCCTCGGCTATTATCTTGTCATGATTCGACTGACTATCCGCTTCCAACGAATTTCAGTCTTGGTAGATTTTCTAAACACCGTGCTCTTATTCTACTCAGGACTCGTCTTTCCAGTGGTGAGTTTTGGGAATTTGAAGAAATTATTTGATGGGATTATAAGAAATTAAGGATTCTTTTTCAATGCAGAGTCCTTTTTCTATTGAAATCTTCTTTTAATTCCTATCCTCTGAGACGGTGAAGGTGATATACTCCCACTTACAGTGGACAGTGAAAATACTATAATTCACTAGAAGTGAACTGCCCCAAAAAGTGTGACAGAGAAAATCAAACTTTAGGATGCAGTTTTTTTTCGACTTTCATCCATTTTCTATGAGATAGCTTGTCACTTAAGCACCTAAGGCAGTCTAAAAAAATTATCTCTTATATCCGACCTTATTTTCATAAGACCAGATTAAAGTATGATAAAATAAAGAAAAAGAGATAAAGGAGTCAGCTATGGCAACTAGAGAAGAATGGGTGCGTCACTTTGAGGACGTCAATGGTCGTAAACCAAGTCCTGAGGAGTTTATGGAAGCTAAGAAAGAGGGCTTTGTCATCGCTTCGGAGGAATCAACTGTCCAAGTGTCTGAGCAGGTTGAGGCTCAGCAGGTGGATAGCTCTGAAGCTACTGAAGAGGTGTCTGCTGACTCAGTAGCAGATACGCAACTAGACGAAGCTCAGGTGGCATTAGAGGAGGAAGCTCCTAAGCCAATGCCTGAGTTGAATATGGAGAAAGAGCAAGAAAAAGAAACCCCAAAGACAAGTCAGATACCTTTGGAAAACCCTTATTACAAGCCAAAAGTAACCAAGAACAATGCTTTTGTTAATATTGCTTTGCCAATCATTATTCTAGTTTTGGGGATTCTATTTGTCATTTTGTCTTGGACACTTCCTATCGGTTTTGTCTTTACCTTCCTTGCTTTCTTCCTTATCATTTTGGCTATTGTGACTTTGGTTTTGAGTCTGAAATCGACACGCAAGGCACTATCTATTATTGCCCTAGTCATGTCAATCATCTTCTTTATGACTTCGCTTGCTGGAGCAGGTTATCAAGCGGTGAAATATGTCATGAACCATGCTGAACAGTTCCAAAGTGACGGTCGCAACAGAGCTTATCAGTACATTGATGAGAATTATAAGTTTGACTGGACTGAGGATCAGTTTAAGGAGTTGAAGGTTGGTACTTTGACATTGGACGAGGTCTTGGATGCTCACGGTAAGGCGACTGATGCCGAGTATAGTGATGCTTACGAGGAAGATAAACCAGATTTACTAGATCTTACCTATAGAAAAGAAAATACAGATGGAAACAACTATGTTCGTTTGACTTTTGAGATAAAAGACGGTGTCTATGTTTTGAAATCTGCCTCAGCAACCTTCGACTATGATAAGGTCAAAGAAGTCGATGACTATCATAGCAACTGGACAAAAGATGACTATGAAAAGTTGGCTGTAGGTACACAAGCTGATTTGCTTAAGGGGACACGACTTTCTGAAGTGGTTGAAAAACACCCAGAGGCTAGCTTCACTTATCATGAAATGACACAAACTGAACAGGGCGATCTCACTCAGTCAGTGAGTCTTAGCTACCGTGATTATAATCCAGAAAATGGTAAGGTAGATACTGTTCGTTTGACCTTCGACTATGACAAACGTGAAAACGAGTACTTCTTGACAGATAAATCAGACGAATAGGACTACTTTGTTAGTCATTCAAGCTCAGGGTTGCCTGGGCTTTTTAGTATCAACAAAAGAGGATAAAATCTGGTATAATAAAATTGATTGATTTTTCAAGAAAGAAGTGTCACAGATGAACATACAACAACTACGTTATGTCGTAGCCATTGCCAACAGCGGAACCTTCCGTGAGGCAGCCAGCAAGCTCTTTGTGAGCCAGCCTAGCCTATCAGTGGCTATCAAGGATTTGGAGCAGGAGCTGAATTTTCAAATTTTCACCCGTACAACGACGGGGGCTGTCTTGACCAGTCAGGGTATGACCTTTTATGAGCGTGCGCTTGAGGTGGTACGCAGTTTTGATAGTTTTGAAAATCGCTATCTCAATGCTTCTGAAAAGGGTAACCAGTATTCGATTGCCAGCCAGCACTATGACTTTTTGCCACCTTTGATTACGACTTTTTCAGAGCGTTACCCTGATTACAAGGATTTCCGTATCTTTGAGTCTACGACCATTCAGATTTTGGATGAGGTAGCCAAGGGACACAGTGAGATTGGGATTATCTATTTGAATCGTCAAAATAGCAAGGGAATCCAGCAAAATATGGACAAGCTTGGGCTTGAGGCTATTGATTTGATTCCGTTTAAGACGCACATTTATCTCCGTAAGGGGCATCCTCTGGCTAAAAAAGAAAGTCTGGTCATGGAGGACTTGGCGGCCTTGCCTACGGTGCGTTTCACTCAGGAGAAGGACGAGTACCTTTACTATTCTGAGAACTTTGTGGATACGTCAGATTCGTCTCTTATGTTTAACGTGACAGACCGTGCGACTTTGAACGGTATCTTGGAACGTACGGATGCTTATGCGACGGGGTCTGGCTTCTTGGATGCACAAAGTGTGAATGGGATTACGGTGATTCCGCTTGAGGATAATTTGGATAACAAGATGGTTTATGTCCGTCGTAAGGGGATTAACTTGTCGTCTTGTGCTCTCAAGTTTGTCAATGTTATGTTTGACTACTTTGATACATACAAACCATAGGAGGATTTATGCGTAAGGTTGCGATTCCTTTGGCTATTCTAGCTCTGATTGGTTTGGATCAGTGGGTCAAGCATTGGGTTGTGGCAAATATTGCCCTTAACCAAGTTATCAAGGCTATTCCTGGATTTTTCAGCTTGACCTATCTACAGAACCGTGGTGCTGCCTTTTCGATTTTACAGGATCAGAAATATTTCTTTGTGATTTTGACGGTTCTAGTGATTGGTGCGGCTCTGGTTTATCTGGTTAAGAATTATCAGAAGAGTCTTTGGCTGGTGCTATCTTTGGTGTTGATTATCTCAGGTGGTATTGGTAACTTTATTGACCGTCTGCACTTGGGTTACGTGGTTGATATGGTTCAGCTTGATTTTATTGATTTTGCGATATTTAACGTGGCAGACTCCTATCTAACGGTGGGCGTGCTGCTCTTGATTTTAATCTTATGGAAAGAGGAAAATGAAAGTCATCATTAAAGAGGCGGGAAACCGTCTGGACAAGGCTTTGGCAGATTTGACAGAATTGTCACGTAGTCAGGCCAATGAAGCAATCAAGGCTGGGACAGTCTTGGTTAATGGTAAGTCGGCAAAGGCCAAGTATGCGGTTAAAGAGGGTGATGTCATTACCTATGAATTGCCAGAAGAAGAGGTCTTGGAGTACAAGGCTGAGGATATTCCTTTGGATATTATCTACGAAGATGCGGATGTGGCAGTGGTCAACAAACCTCAAGGTATGGTGGTCCATCCCTCAGCTGGTCACACGTCTGGTACCTTGGTCAATGCCCTGATGTATCATGTCAAGGACCTCTCTTCTATCAATGGTGTGGTTCGTCCAGGAATTGTCCACCGTATCGATAAGGACACGTCAGGTCTCCTTATGATCGCTAAGAATGATAAGGCCCACAATGCTTTGGCGGCGGAGCTTAAGGATAAGAAGTCCCTTCGTAAGTATGTGGCTATCGTGCATGGCAATCTGCCTAACGATCGAGGCGTGATTGAGGCTCCGATTGGGCGCTCAGACAAGGACCGCAAGAAGCAGGCGGTTACAGCTAAAGGAAAACCTGCAGTTACACGATTTACCGTTCTTGAACGTTTTGGCAACTATACCTTGGTAGAGTTGCAACTGGAAACAGGTCGCACGCACCAGATTCGTGTGCACATGGCTTATATCGGTCACCCAGTGGCGGGAGATCCTCTTTATGGGCCACGCAAGACCCTCAAGGGCCATGGCCAATTTCTACATGCCAAGACCCTTGGTTTCACGCATCCTACGACTGGAGAATTGGTCGAATTTACAGCGGAAGAACCTGCTATTTTCAAGGAAACCTTGGAGAAGCTGAGAGAAGCTTAACAGTTATTAAACGGATAGTCTTTCTTGGGAGAGGCGTCCGTTTTTTTCTTGTAAAAGAGTCTGAAATTTGCTATAATTTACCTAATTAAATAAGTCCTTTAATCACTGTCCAGAGAGGCAGGCAAGGAGCCATGAGAAGTGTACGGGTGAACTGTACTCATATTTTTGTGTATCTCCTTGTTTTCGAGGGGATTTTTTTGTATTTAGAAAGGTTCTTTTTATGAAGAAAAAAGAGATCGTCGATGACGTAACCATGAAACGTGCCATTACACGTATCACTTATGAGATTATTGAGCGTAACAAAAATCTCGACAAGATTGTCTTGGCTGGTATTAAGACACGTGGTGTTTATATTGCTCAGCGTATCCAAGAGCGCTTGAAACAGTTGGAAAACCTTGATGTGCCATTGATTGAGCTTGATACTAAGGCTTTCCGTGATGATGTTAAGGCTGAACAAGACACATCTGTTTTCCCTATTGAAATTGATGGAACAGATGTTATCCTTGTGGACGATGTGCTTTACACAGGTCGTACTATCCGTGCAGCTATTGACAATATCGTTAGCCATGGACGTCCGGCGCGTGTTGGTTTGGCTGTTTTGGTTGACCGTGGTCACCGTGAATTGCCAATCCGTGCGGACTATGTTGGTAAAAATATCCCAACTAGTGAGTCAGAAGAAATCGAAGTTTTGGTCGCAGAAGTTGATGGTAAAGATAGTGTCAACATTATCGATCCAAGCTAAGTTGGCTGACAGATAGTATGAAACGCCCTTCGTATCTTGTTAATTGAACGCGCCCTAAGCCTTGTGCAAAAAAGATAAATATTCTTAGGAGCTGGCGCTCCGTCATTATATTTCCTATTTTTGCTTTAGGCTTTATACGGGCTTTGTATCTTGTTAATTGAACACGGGACTCATTTCTTAGGAAAAAAGATAAGTCTCCTAGCACTCTTTGGAGTGCCTTGTCGACTTCCTATTTTTCTACAGAAATGTTTAGCTACGCTAAAACGTCCCTTTGTATCTTAATTTAAGGAGTCCTTTGATATCGTGAATAACGTAAAATATGATGTGAATGATATGCCAAAACCTGGTTTATTGGTTGGTTTGTCATTCCAGCACTTGTTTGCCA
This sequence comes from Streptococcus sp. 23.2, assembly GCF_016648665.1. Classification (NCBI taxonomy): domain Bacteria; kingdom Bacillati; phylum Bacillota; class Bacilli; order Lactobacillales; family Streptococcaceae; genus Streptococcus; species Streptococcus sp. 23.2. The sequence continues at coordinate 172,199 of NZ_JACLQJ010000002.1, read as the reverse complement.
TGTTTGGTGCGACGGTGCTTGTGCCGATTTTGGTTGGGATTGATCCCGCTATTGCTCTTTTCTCATCTGGTTTGGGAACTTTGGCTCACTTGACGGTGACCAAGTACAAAATTCCAGCTTACATGGGGTCTAGCTTTGCCTATATTGCGGCTATGCAGACACTTATGAAGACGGATGGAATTGCAGCGGTGGCTCAAGGTGCCATGGCAGGTGGTTTGGTTTACTTGCTTGTGGCTCTGATTGTTAAGTATGCGGGTAAAGACTGGATTGATAAGGTCCTTCCACCAATCGTGGTTGGTCCCATTATCGTGGTGATTGGTTTGAACCTTGCAGCCAATGCAGTCAATGATGCGACAACTTTAAATAAAAGCTATAGTATCTATGCTCTATTGATTTCGATGGTCACCCTCTTTGCGGTTATCCTCTTTAACATGTATGGCAAGAAGATTGTCGGTGTTATCCCAATTTTGCTTGGTTTAGTTGTGGGCTATATTTTCTCAGCGGTTCTTGGTTTGCTGACAGGACATAGTTTTATCAATTTCTCAGAGGTAGCTGCGGCACATTGGATTCAAGTTCCAAACTTTGACATTCCATTTGTGGATTATAGCTTTAAGCTCTACCCAAGTGCGATTTTGACCATGGCTCCGATTGCCTTTGTGACGATGACTGAACACTTTGGTCACGTCATGGTTCTAAACAGTTTGACTGAGCGTGATTACTTCAAAGATCCAGGACTTGACCACACCCTTACTGGTGATGGTTTGGCACAGATTATCGCTGGTTTCTTTGGAGCTCCTCCGGTAACTTCTTATGGTGAAAATATTGGGGTTATGGCCCTCAGTAAGGTCTACTCAGTTTACGTTATTGCGGGCGCAGCAGTGATTGCGGTCTTGATGAGCTTTATTGGTAAGCTATCAGCACTCTTGCATTCTATTCCAACTCCTGTATTGGGCGGATTATCTATTGCCCTCTTTGGAGTTATCGCTGCTAGCGGTTTGAAAATTTTAGTTGAACATAAGATTGATTTTGATAATAAAAAGAATCTCTTGATTGCTAGTGTTATCTTGGTATCTGGTATCGGTGGTTTGATGATTGACCTTGGTGGTCTTCAAATCACGGGTGTGGCAAGTTCAACCATTCTTGGTATCTTGCTCTATCAAATCTTGCCAGATCCTAAAAAAGGTAGCAAAGATTAGTCAATCAATTTAAAAGGAAAAACTATGGCGATTGCAGATGGAAAAGTGTCACTGAAACATTTGGTGACAATGGAAACCCTCACGAATGAAGAGGTCTTAGGCCTGATTCGTCGAGGTGGAGATTTTAAAAATGGCAGAGCTGATTTCCAGCTGGATCGACAGTATTTCACTGCCAATCTCTTTTTTGAAAATTCAACACGAACGCACAAGTCCTTCGAAGTGGCTGAGAAAAAACTAGGCTTGGATGTGATTGAGTTCGATGCTGGAACTAGCTCGGTGAACAAGGGTGAGACCCTCTATGATACGATCTTAACCATGTCTGCTTTGGGCGTTGACATCTGTGTGGTCCGCCACTCGGAAGTCGATTATTACAAGCAGTTGATTGATAGTAGAACTATTCAGACCTCTATTGTCAATGGTGGTGATGGTTCAGGGCAACACCCAAGTCAGTGTTTGCTTGACTTGATGACCATTTACGAAGAGTTCGGAACCTTTGAAAATCTTAAGATTTGTATTGCAGGTGACATTACGCATTCGCGTGTCGCTAAGTCAAATATGCAGATTCTCAAGCGTTTGGGAGCTCAGCTTTATTTTGCTGGTCCGGCAGAGTGGTACTCGAATGAGTTTGATGTTTATGGTCAGCATGTGGCCATTGACGACGTCATTGAGGACTTGGATGTTCTCATGTTGCTTCGTGTTCAGCACGAGCGTCATGGGGATGACAAAGGATTTTCAAAAGAAGACTACCATGCTCTCTATGGTTTGACTGAAGAACGTTATGCCAAGTTAGCTGATCAGGCGATTATCATGCACCCTGCTCCGGTTAATCGTGATGTGGAGATTGCTGATAGTCTGGTTGAGGCGCCTAAGGCTCGTATCGTTGCTCAGATGCAAAACGGGGTCTTTGTCCGTATGGCAATTATTGAAGCTATTTTAAATGGCAAAGCGTAAACAACGTTAACCGATTCCTGAGAGAATCAGACGAAAAAGAACATGGGCTAAATCTTTGAAAAGAGACATATCTTCCTAGAGGCTAGAGCCTCTCTGTCAGATTTGATTTTCATTCAGATTTTAACGCCCTTGTATCTTAGTGAAAGGAACAATTTACTATAATGGCAAAACGTTTACTTATTTTGGAAGACGGCACTATTTTTGAAGGTCAGGCCTTCGGTGCTGATGTGGATGTGACGGGTGAAATCGTCTTTAATACTGGTATGACAGGTTATCAAGAATCTATCACAGACCAGTCTTACAATGGTCAAATTTTGACTTTTACTTATCCACTTGTTGGTAACTATGGTGTTAACCGTGACGACTATGAGTCAATTAAGCCAACGACTAAGGGTGTCGTTGTGTCAGAGGCTAGCCGTCGTGCCAGCAACTGGCGTAACCAAATGACCTTGGATGAGTTTTTGAAAGCGAAAAACATCCCTGGTATCTCTGGTATTGATACACGTGCCTTGACTAAGATTATCCGTCAACACGGTACCATGAAAGCCACTTTGGCCAACCCTGGTGACAGTATCGAGCACTTGCAAGACCAATTGCGTGCGACTGTTTTGCCAACCAACAATATTGAGCAGGTATCAACTAAGACAGCCTACCCAGCACCAGGTGTTGGTAAAAATATCGTTTTGGTTGACTTTGGTCTCAAGCACTCTATCTTGCGTGAGTTTTCAAAACGTGATTGTAACGTGACTGTTGTGCCACATGATATCACTGCTGAAGAAATTCTCCACCTTAATCCAGATGGTGTGATGTTGTCAAATGGTCCAGGTAACCCTGAAGATGTACCGTATGCACTTGATATGATTCGTGGCATCCAAGGTAAAATTCCAATTTTTGGTATTTGTATGGGTCACCAATTGTTTAGTTTGGCGAATGGTGCCAAGGCCTACAAGATGAAGTTTGGTCACCGTGGATTTAACCATGCGGTTCGTGAAATTGCGACTGGTCGTGTTGATTTCACCAGCCAAAACCATGGTTATGCCATTGACCGTGAGTCACTTCCAGATTGCCTCATGGTAACACACGAAGAAATTAACGATAAGTCAGTTGAAGGTGTTCGTCACCGTGACTTCCCTGCATTCTCAGTGCAATTCCACCCAGATGCAGCACCTGGTCCACACGATGCTAGCTATCTCTTTGATGAGTTCTTGGAATTGATTGATGCTTTCCAAGCTGAAAAAGCACGTCGTTAATTGCAACTGTCTAGTGACTATAGTGGGGTGTGACTCTTGTTCTCCCCAGTCTACTACCTTATTTAATGACAACCAGAGAGTTGTCAAATAGAAAGGAGAAGATACAGGTTCACGGAAGTGAACACGCCCTAAGGACTGTGTGAAAAAGATAAACGGTGACTAGACGCTTGGGCGTCGTCGTCACGTTTCCTATTTTCACTGGGTCCTTAACGGGCTTTGTATCATAAATTATGCCTAAACGTTCTGATATTAAAAAAATTATGGTTATCGGGTCTGGTCCTATCATCATTGGTCAGGCTGCTGAGTTCGACTACGCTGGTACGCAAGCCTGCTTGGCCTTGAAAGAAGAAGGTTACAGTGTTGTCCTTGTCAACTCTAACCCTGCGACAATCATGACTGATAAAGAAATCGCAGATAAGGTTTACATTGAACCAATTACGCTTGAATTTGTTACACGTATTCTTCGTAAAGAGCGTCCTGATGCTCTCTTGCCAACACTTGGGGGACAAACTGGTTTGAACATGGCAATGGAATTGTCAAAAGCTGGTATTCTTGAAGAGCTTGGAGTAGAGCTTTTGGGAACAAAATTGTCTGCCATTGACCAAGCCGAAGACCGTGACCTCTTCAAACAATTGATGGAAGATTTGGAACAACCTATTCCAGAATCTGAAATCGTCAATACGGTTGAAGAAGCAGTTGCCTTTGCGACAGAAATTGGTTACCCAGTTATCGTGCGTCCTGCCTTTACCCTTGGTGGTACTGGTGGTGGTATGTGTGCCAACGAAGAGGAACTTCGTGAAATCGCTGAAAATGGCTTGAAATTGTCACCAGTAACACAATGTTTGATTGAACGTTCTATCGCTGGTTTCAAGGAAATAGAATATGAAGTTATGCGTGATGCCGCAGACAATGCTCTTGTGGTATGTAACATGGAAAACTTTGACCCAGTTGGTATCCACACAGGGGACTCAATCGTATTTGCCCCAACGCAAACCTTGTCAGATATTGAAAACCAAATGCTTCGTGATGCTAGCTTGAAGATTATCCGTGCTCTTAAAATTGAGGGTGGCTGTAACGTACAGTTGGCTCTTGACCCACATAGCTTCAAGTACTATGTTATCGAAGTAAACCCACGTGTATCACGTTCATCAGCCCTTGCCTCAAAAGCAACTGGTTACCCAATCGCCAAATTGGCAGCCAAGATCGCTGTTGGTTTGACACTTGATGAAATGATTAACCCAGTCACTGGTACAACTTATGCCATGTTTGAACCAGCTCTTGACTATGTGGTTGCTAAGATTCCACGTTTCCCATTTGATAAATTTGAACACGGTGAACGTCGTCTTGGTACTCAAATGAAAGCAACAGGTGAAGTTATGGCTATCGGTCGTAACATCGAAGAGTCACTTCTTAAAGCCTGCCGTTCACTTGAAATCGGTGTTTACCACAATGAAATGCCTGAACTTGCGGACGTCACAGACGACGCCTTGGTTGAAAAGATTGTCAAAGCTCAAGACGACCGTCTCTTCTACCTTTCTGAAGCCATCCGTCGTGGTTATACTATTGAAGAATTGTCAGAGTTGACTAAGATTGATATCTTCTTCCTCGACAAATTGCTCCATATCTTCGAATTGGAACAAGAATTGGCTACTCACGTAGGCGATGTTGATGTTTTGAAAGAAGCTAAACGTAACGGTTTCTCTGATCGTAAGATTGCTGATCTTTGGAATCAAACAGCTGACCAAGTTCGTGCGACACGTTTGGAAAATAACATTGTTCCTGTTTACAAGATGGTTGATACCTGTGCGGCTGAGTTCGAGTCATCAACACCATATTTCTACTCAACTTACGAGTGGGAAAATGAATCAATCAAATCTGATAAAGAATCTGTCATCGTTCTTGGTTCAGGACCTATCCGTATCGGACAAGGGGTTGAGTTCGACTATGCGACAGTTCACTCTGTGAAAGCTATCCAGGCTGCAGGTTACGAAGCCATCATCATGAACTCTAACCCTGAGACGGTTTCAACAGACTTCTCAGTTTCAGATAAACTTTACTTCGAACCATTGACCTTCGAAGACGTGATGAACGTTATCGAATTGGAACAACCTAAAGGTGTCGTGGTTCAGTTTGGTGGTCAAACAGCCATTAACTTGGCAGAGCCATTGTCTAAAGCTGGTGTGAAAATCTTGGGTACACAGGTTGCTGACCTTGACCGTGCCGAAGACCGTGACCTTTTTGAACAAGCCCTTAAAGACCTCGATATCCCACAACCACCAGGACAAACAGCGACAAATGAAGAAGAAGCGGTTGAAGCAGCTCGTAAGATTGGCTTCCCAGTTCTTGTTCGTCCATCATACGTTTTGGGTGGACGTGCCATGGAAATCGTTGAAAATGAAGATGACCTTCGTTCTTACATGCGTACAGCCGTTAAGGCAAGTCCGGACCATCCAGTCCTTGTTGATAGCTATATCATTGGACGTGAGTGTGAAGTGGATGCCATCTCTGATGGTAAGGATGTCTTGATTCCAGGTATTATGGAACACATCGAACGTGCAGGGGTTCACTCAGGGGACTCAATGGCAGTTTACCCTCCACAAACTCTCTCTAAGAAAATCCAAGAGACTATCGCTGATTACACTAAACGCTTGGCTATCGGTCTTAACTGTATTGGTATGATGAACATTCAGTTCGTTATTAAGGACGAAACTGTCTATGTTATCGAGGTTAACCCACGTGCCAGCCGTACGGTACCATTCTTGTCTAAAGTGACTGATATCCCAATGGCACAAGTTGCTACAAACTTGATTCTTGGTAAATCATTGGCTGAACAAGGTTACAAAGATGGTCTTTACCCAGAAAGCAAGCATGTCCATGTTAAAGCACCAGTCTTCTCATTCACAAAATTGGCTAAGGTAGATAGTCTCCTTGGACCTGAAATGAAATCAACTGGTGAAGTTATGGGTACAGATGCGACTCTTGAAAAAGCCCTCTATAAAGCCTTTGAAGCTTCTTACCTCCACTTGCCAACCTTTGGTAATGTCATCTTTACTATTCATGATGATACGAAAGAAGAAGCCCTTGATTTGGCTCGTCGTTTCGATGCTATCGGTTACGGTATCTACGCCACTGAAGGAACAGCTAAGTTCTTGAATGAACATGGAGTTCACGCAACGCTTGTTAACAAATTAGGTGAAAATGACGACAACGACATTCCAGCCCTTGTTCGTACAGGTAAAGCGCAAGCTATTATCAATACGGTTGGTAACAAACGTACTTATGACGAAGATGGAGCAGCAATCCGTAGCTCAGCTATTGAAGCAGGAATCCCACTCTTCACAGCGCTTGATACAGCAGATGCCATGGTGCGTGTGCTTGAAAGCCGTAGCTTTACCACAGAAGCTATCTAATTTTAAAACAGAGTCTCAGCATTGCTGGGGCTTTTTTATTGAAGGCACAGTTTTCTTTTGAGACTTTTCTTGGGTGATGGCGGACGTCAGCGATCTTCTTCGAAGTTCCATGACTAAGTTTTGAGACGTTCGGCTCAAAACTTCCGAACGCCTGAGACTAATTGCTTCAGGCGTTTTCATCACTGCCAAAAGTCTCGGTCTAAGCTGACTAGGTCCGCAAAATCTATTTCATATTTAAAAATAGTTTAATTATGTTCTGAATCTCAGCCTTGCTGAGGAGTTTTCTTACACAAATGTAAGCTAGAAAGTTAAAAATGAAAGCTAAGACCATGGTTTAGACTACTTAAATTCTGCTATACTAGAAACATGATTATTACGACATCTTTACGGGAAAACGAGTCCTTGATTGCGCGTGCCCAAGAACTAGCCCACGAGCTCGGAGCTGACTATCATCCTCGGCGCAAGTTGTCCTTGGCCAAATGTTTAGAGCGCTTTGGACCTTTCTATCTCCTATATAAAGACAGACTGTCTTTTATCAATTCGGATGCTAGTGAGTTGACCTTCCATCCAGATACGGCTGCTCTCAGGATTAAGGCCCCCCATGACGCTTTAGTCAGTCTTTTAGGTAAGTCTCCCAAGACTATTCTTGACACGACTATGGGTCTGGCTTCTGATAGCCTAGTGCTGGTAGCAGCGGGAAATCAGGTGACTGCCCTTGAGAGTCAAGATGTGATTTTTCAGGTGGTTTCTCGTGGTCTTGCCTCTTATCAGACAGATGATAAGCAGCTTGAAAAGGCCATGCGTTCTATTAAAGCTATTAAGAGCGATAGCTTGTCTTTTTTGAAGGCTCAAGCTGACAATTCCTTTGATATCATCTATGCCGATCCAATGTTTTCAGAGATCATCAAGGAATCGGAAAATCTAGAGGCTATCAAGCCTCTGGCCAATGGCAGCCGTCTGACAGAAGAATGGTTAAATGAGGCTAAGCGTGTCGCACGAGAAAAAATTATCATCAAGGCGCATTTTCGAGATACCGTTTTTGAGGAACTTGGGTTTGAACGTCAGATTCGCCCCAATCAAAAGCTGCACTATGGTGTCATGGATTTAAGCGAAGGCCATTGACACAGAAAGTTAAAAGTATTACAATTGTTTTATTTATACGATACAAAAGAAAAGAGAGACTTATGCGAAAGAAAATCAGTCCAAAGTTATTTAAAAATAAAAAAAGAGTTTGGATCATTGGAGGAATTGGCTTCCTTGTCCTTTTGGTCCTAGGATTTAACCTTTTTGCAGGTGGTGGCAAAGATGATAAGGCTTCCGAGTCCCCTACAGCAAGTAAGGTAACCAAGGGGCAGTTGGCCTCGTCCACCCTTCTGACTGGCATGGTGAAGGCTCAGTCGGAACAGTACGTTTATTTTGACAATACCATTGGACGCAATGCCACTGTGACAGTCTCTGTTGGTGAGGAAGTTAGCGTTGGTCAGCAACTGGTCCAATACGACAGTACCTCTGCCCAAGCAGCTTATGATACGGCTAGTCGTGCCTATAATAAGGCAGTTCGTGACCGTAATTATTTCCAACAGTATGGGACAGCTCCTGCGGCTTCGGCACAAACAAGTAGTGATTCGGATGAGGATGATTCGACGACTACCGTTAGCCCTCAACAGCGTCAGCAAACCGAGGCAAGTAATTACCAAACCTTGCAAGATTATAATGATGCTGTTGCTAACGCAGCATCAGAGCTAGAAAAGGCACAAGATGTCCTCAACCAAACGGTCATTGTTTCAGATGCTAATGGGACAGTTGTAGAAGTTGCGGACTCTGTGGATCCTGCTTCAAAAGAGAGCCAGACTCTAGTTCATGTGACCAGTGAAGGCCAATTTGAGATTCAAGGAACCTTAACAGAATATGACATTCCAAATATTTCAGTGGGTCAGAAGGTCAAGATTACTTCCAAAGTATACCCAGATCAAACTTGGACGGGGAAAGTCAGCTACGTTTCCAATTATCCTAAGCAAAATGCCAGTCAGTCAGCAGGTACATCTAGCAATTCAGGACAGACAGGCTCCCAGTATGAATACAAGGTTCAACTGACCAGTCCAATCGGCAAGCTCAAACAAGGTTTCAATGTCTCTCTTGAAGTGACCAAAGATGATGATTCCCTGTTAGTTCCAGTAACTGCTGTGACCAAGAAAGGCTCTGACAACTACGTCTGGGTTTACGATGACGAGAGTCAAAAAATCAAGCAAGTCAAGGTCAAACTTGGTAATGCAGATGCTAAGCAGCAAGAAATTGCATCAGGGCTTAAAGAAGGTCAAAAGGTTATTACTAAGGCTGAAAAATCCTTCAAGGATGGTGAGACACTAAAGGATGTGACGGATGCCGATAGCAAAAAATCAAAAGAGACTAGTGGAGAAGAGGTGAAGTCTAGTGACTAAGCCAGCTCTTATGGTCTTAAAAGGCATCACCAAGTCTTTCAAAAATGGTCAGGAGTCCTTGCAGGTCCTTAAGGGAATTGACTTATCAGTTGAAGAAGGTGACTTCGTGGCAATCATGGGTCCTTCTGGTTCAGGGAAATCAACCCTCATGAATATTATTGGACTTCTTGATCAACCGACTACAGGTTCCTATCAACTCGAGGGCGAGGATGTGGCTAATCTCTCTGAAAACCGCCTGGCCAAGGTAAGAAATGACCAGATTGGCTTTATCTTTCAGCAGTTTTTTCTCTTGCCAAAGTTAAGTGCCCAAAAGAACGTAGAGCTTCCCTTGATTTATGCGGGGAAATCTCCACGTGAACGTAAGCAAAGGGCACAACAATTCTTGGAAAAAGTTGGCTTGTCAGACCGTAGCCATCATTTGCCATCAGAGCTATCTGGTGGTCAGAAGCAGAGGGTGGCTATTGCGCGTGCACTGTCTAACGATCCGGCAATCATTTTGGCGGATGAACCTACGGGTGCGCTTGATACCAAGACAGGAACCCAGATTATGGATCTCTTAACCCAGCTAAACCGAGAAGGGAAGACCATTGTCATGGTTACCCATGAACCTGAGATTGCGGATTATGCCCGACGTAAGATTGTTATCCGTGATGGGGAAATCACCCAAGACACAACGGACAGCGTTCGGATTGACTAGGAGGTAAGAATGGAAAATTGGAAATTTGCTCTTAGTTCTATTCGTTCACACAAGATGCGGTCCTTCCTGACCATGTTGGGGATTATCATTGGTGTTGCTGCGGTAGTACTTATCATGGGTCTAGGAAATGGGATGCGTCAGAGTGTTACCGATAGTGTGACCGGTGATAAGGATACCGTTCAAGTCTACTATGAAGCCAAGGGTGAGGAGCTAGATCCAGCCTATGCGGACCTGTCACATCCGACCAAACCGGTTAAAGAAGTTTGGTTGGAGCAAGTGGCTAGGCAGACGCCTGGTATCGATAGTTATTTTGTGACCAACAGCCTAACTTCCTCTATCTCCCTCCAGAAAAAGACTGTGAAGAATGTTAATATCACAGGTGCCAGCCAGGGCTACTTTAAAGCTAAAAAGTTAGAGATGTTGACAGGACGTTCCTTGCAAGACAATGATTATAAAAACTTTTCACGAGTCATTGTCATTGATCAGATGGTGGCTAAAAAACTCTTTGAGTCGAATGAGGATGCCCTTAACCAAGTGGTTACTATTGGGAACAATGATTATCGTGTGATTGGTGTTTATAAGAATAAAGACACAGCAATCGGTGCCTATGGTGAAATTGGAACAGCTCTTGTGGCCAATACCCAGTTAGCAGCTGAAAATAACACCGATGCTATTGGTCAGATTTTTTTCCATGTGACCGATGTGAAAAATAGTAGTAGCGTTGCTAAGGATGCTGCCAAACGCTTGACCCAGTTGGCCCAAGATGACAATGGAGAATATAAGGCAGCAGATATGAGTTCGGCCCTAGAACAGGTGAATACGATTTTTGGAACCATTACCACCGTTGTCGGAGCTATTGCTGGCATTTCACTCTTAGTTGGCGGAATCGGTGTTATGAACATCATGTTGGTTTCGGTAACTGAGCGGACACGAGAGATTGGTCTTCGTAAGGCTTTAGGTGCCACACGTCGTAAAATCTTGACTCAGTTTCTGATTGAGTCCATGGTTTTGACCATCCTGGGAGGTTTGATCGGGCTAGGCTTTGCGGCCCTAGTCGTTGGACCAATTGGGAATGCCATGGAGCTTAAAGCGACAGTCTCTCTTGGCGTAGCCATGGGAAGCATCGCTTTCTCAGCAGCTGTGGGAATTATCTTTGGTCTCCTACCAGCTAATAAAGCTTCGAAACTCGATCCTATCGAAGCTCTTAGATATGATTAGACATCACCTCTTGAAATCTTTGGATTTTGAGAGGTTTTATGCTTTTAAAAAAAGATAGAGAAAAAAATAAAAAAATTTGCATTTTTTTCTTGACGTCTGATTTAGGTCATGATATTATAAATGAGGTTTGAAAAAACTGACCTAAGACAGTTGGGGAGTTAAACTCATAAACATCCAACCGAGGCACAAAACGTAACTATTTTTTTGTAACGTATTGTACTTTCGTGTCTAGGTTTAGGTACGATTTTTTTGTGCCTAGCCCAAAAATAAAAACGGAGGTAAAACTACTAATGAGTGAAGCTATTATTGCTAAGAAAGCTGAACAGGTTGCGATTGTCGCTGAGAAAATGAAAGCTGCAGCATCTATCGTTGTTGTTGACTCTCGTGGACTTACAGTTGACCAAGATACAGTTCTTCGTCGTAATCTTCGTGAATCAGGCGTTGAATTTAAAGTTATCAAAAACTCAATCTTGACTCGTGCAGCTGAAGAAGCAGGTCTTGAAGACCTTAAAGGACTCTTCGTTGGTCCATCTGCAGTAGCATTCTCAAACGAAGATGTTATCGCACCAGCGAAAGTTATTAGCGAATTTGCTAAAGACGCAGAAGCTCTTGAAATCAAAGGTGGTGTTGTTGACGGCGCGTTCACTTCAGTCGAAGAAATCAACGCTCTTGCATCACTTCCAAACAAAGAAGGTATGCTTTCTATGCTCCTTTCTGTACTTCAAGCGCCAGTGCGCAACGTTGCATACGCTGTCAAAGCGGTTGCAGAAAGCAAAGAAGACGGTGCTGCGTAAGCCCATCTTCACAACTCGTAGCCTAAGCTACGTTTAAAAAATTATATTAAAAAACACATTTGGAGGAAATCACAATGGCATTGAACATTGAAAACATTATTGCTGAAATTAAAGAAGCTTCAATCCTTGAATTGAACGACCTTGTAAAAGCTATCGAAGAAGAGTTTGGCGTAACTGCTGCTGCTCCTGTAGCTGCTGCTGCAGCTGGTGCTGCTGACGCTGGTGCTGCTAAAGATTCATTCGACGTTGAATTGACATCTGCAGGCGACAAAAAAGTTGGCGTTATCAAAGTTGTACGTGAAATCACAGGCGAAGGTCTTAAAGAAGCTAAAGCTATCGTTGACGGTGCACCATCAGTTCTTAAAGAAGGTGTTGCTGCAGCTGAAGCTGAAGAAATCAAAGCTAAACTTGAAGAAGCTGGAGCTTCAGTTACTCTTAAATAATAAGGTAACGACTCAAGTCGCTTAATAAAGAAAACCAGGGCAAAAGCTCTGGTTTTTTATTGCAATAAACGATTATGAGAAACTGTTTGAATTAATAGGTTCCCTACCAAAAAACTGCCAAATTTATTTTTGGCAGTTTTTTTGTTTTTCTATTTTAAACTGGTTTTGTTCATTTTCAATATGTGCTGTAATTATCACATATTGGTTTTTACTAATATAAAATATTTTTGGATCATATCTAAATGTTAAGTAAGTATGTCTTAGTCCAGCGCCATTTCGAATAAATAATTTTAGGTAAGAGTAATCCTCATTATGTTCTATATTTATGATTTTTCCTCTTGCAATAACTGTATTCCTTCTTCTATTTTTTATCTGGGAATTGACATGATTCATCATTTATTATCTCCTTATTTTCAATAGTCAATTCTTCACAATGAAAATCTGATTCATTATCTGTTTTAGCATCATACCCAAATAGCAGAGTAGGGGGTGAATCACGTCTTCCGCCCTCTAAGTAATCTCGTTCGTGTTGTGTAAGTTTTTCATTTAATTCTGTATCATGACGAATAATATTATCAAGACCATCATTTTAAATAGACGCTAAAAATAGAAGATGTTGTCCTTTTATGACGAAAAAACTACAGTTTATGACTTCAATGAAACTTTAGTTGTCTTTATATTATACTAATCTTGTAAATCATAAGAAAAGGAACGTCAATCATGAAAACAACAACTAAACTCATTGGTATCCTATCAACTCTTATTGTAGTTATCCTCGCTATCTTCTTAGTGACTAAGTTTAATAGTCATGAGTCAGCACGTGTTAGCACAAGTAGTAGCCCAGTCAAGACGGTCAAGAAATCATCTTCAAGCTCAAGTAAAGCTGTTAAGAAGGATAAGAAAGCAGCTCAATCATCATCTTCAGCAGTTTCAAATGAAGAAAATAACAATCAGGCTTCAGCAGTAGCACCTAAATCTTCTTCTCAAGAACAAGCTCAAGCAGGCACTACAGATGCTGGGCAAGTGGCTGAAGCAACAACACCAGCTTCTCAAGTTGGAGGAGTTGAAGGTGGTCGAGGTGCTTGGACAGCAACTTCTGGAACATTGACACTTGATGAGGAAACACCTGTATATACTGCGCCAGATAAAGATAGCGGAGCAGTTTCTACACTTCCTGCAGGTGATGTTGATTGGGATAAATATGAAATTTTACCCGATGGAAACTGGTATAGTTTTGTTAAAGATGGGCAACGTTATTATATTTCATATTCAGATGTAGGGCATTGATAAAGTATTAAGAAGTCTTTATAAACCACTTTTCAAGTCTATCAAGGCTTTAAGATAAACATGAAATAAAAAAGACAGTAACTATTCTGAAGTTACTGTCTTTTTGGGTCCTACGAAAACTACTAGCACAGCTAGTGGTCCCAAAAATTATTAAGCTATGTAGCAAAAAATACTAGAAACAGACTATTCAAATGCAAAACCGAAGTCGATTAAAGAGGTTAAAGTTTAAAGTCGACACTTATTTACAAAATCTGATAGTTTGAGAAAAGAGATGATTTGCACTACGAGTGGTAATTGTAGATTTAGGGTATTTTTCTAATATGCTATTTACATTATGTAACCCAAGACCTCTTCCTTCCCCTTTACTAGAGTACCCCCTAGCAAAAATACGACTAACATCCACTTTTTCTGTTTTTATACTATTTTCGACGATAAGTACCAACGAATCATCATTATTCATGAAAGCAACAGTCATTCTTGGATTTATAGCTTCAATCGTAGCTTCGATAGCATTATCACAAAGGACAGAAAGAACAGTTATGAAATCTAGTAATTCTATCCTAAAATTACTAACAGGTTCTTCAATCTCAACAGAAATTGAAATACCTCTATTTTGTGCCTCAAGTAATTTAGCGGAAAGAATACTTTTGATAGCATCATTCTTAATATTACTAAGTTTAGCAATATCAAACTTACTATCATAGAATTGGTTTGCACTATCTCTAAGTACGCCATTGTAAACAGTTTTAATAGCTTCAATATCTTGATTATCAATTCCTAATTTTAGACTGGTCAAAATATTAATGTAGTCATGACGGAAACTCCTAATTTCCTCATAAAGTGATTCAACATGATGGCTATAGATAGATAGTTCATTTAGTTGAGTATCTTTTTGATCAATAATTTCCTTCTCTAGTTTTTCTTTTGAAATTGCATTGAGATAGAGTAGCATTACAAAAAACAGAACAATATAAAAGTTATTAATATGTCCTCTCCAGTTATCTGCATCAGCTAATTTGTCTCTATAAATAACAAGTATAGAAACTAAGAGCATATATACAAACATAGAGATGTTGATCAGTAATAATAAATACTTGAAATAGTAACGCTTGAAACCTTCTTTTATTTCGTCAAAATCTAACCTAAGAGATTTTACTATGAGTAAATGAAGAGGGAAAACCAGTAATTCAATTAAGATATCATACCAACTTAGTTTGACTTCATTGAAGACAGAGACTCCTAGTAGAGGGAAAACGTAGAATGCTAACATTCTACCTAGCAAGCTTTGAACGATAATGGGGTACAAGCCATAAAAAATATCAAGTGTTTTACTACCATACTTATTTTGATATATGTTATAAGCAATAAAGATAAAAAAGAAAGCAAAGTACCCAACAGGAGGACATATGATGAGGAGTAGGACATACAAAAATGGACCAATAATATTCCACAAAGGTTTGATTGGTTGGTTACTCACCTGTTGAAACATTAACAATACTACTAATGTCTTAGAATAGAACAGCAATAAATTTATAACTATATCCATAGAAACACCTTAGATTTTCAAAGATTTAACTTTTTCTAGGAGACCCTTATATTTCGTACGGGAAATGGGACATTCATTATTATTTTCAAACATTACCATTTTCTCTTCTTTATTGATCTTAACGATATTTTCAGGATTAACGATAAATGAACGATGGCATCGATATAGGCGGTCGTCAGCTCGTTCAACTTCTGAAATACTGGCGTAGAACTCCATTCGTTCTTCTTTAGTATGCAAAATAACTTTATGTATTGTTGGAGACGTTTCAAAAAATAAGATATTGTTAAAAGGCACTTGAACATGGGCCGTAGCTGTTTCAAAAGTAAAAGAATCTTGGGCAATAGTGGCACCCATTTTATCCATGGTATATTCAATTGCTAAATGAACACGTTCATAAAAATCTTCATCATCTAAAGCTTTATCAATAAAATCTAGTGCAGCAACTCTATATTTAAAAGTGACTGGCATAAATTCTGAATGTGTTGTTACAAAAACAATTGTTGCATTAGGATCTTTTTTTCGAATTTCTTTCGCAATGTCTAGCCCCTTTTTTTCTTCTCCTTTAATTTCAATATCTAAAAAGAAAAGTTGGTGAGAACCTCTTTCCGTAATTGCGTCAAGTAACTGGCTAGGTTTTCCAAAAATCTCAGGTCCTTTACATTTTAGAGATTTTTTTGCAATAACATTTTTTATAACATTCTCTATTCGTGATTGTTGTAAAAATTCGTCTTCTAAAATAAAAATATTTAACAATTAGTGTACTCTCCATTCGATAAAATATTTAGTACTGCAGTAAAAGACATTGAAGTCTTTTTCCAGTATGAAAATATATTTGTTTTGTTTTTTTAGGACGTCTAAATAAAAATCCATGTTTCTTTGCAAATACAGATAATTTTCCCTAACATGCAGTACACATATAAGTATGGAAACTTTTAAGTAATGATAGTAGTCATAAAACCGGTATATCGTAACAGTTCTAGAAACTATTATATCGGTATACTTTTACTGTAAATGACAAAAAATGAACCGTTTATGATATATGACAAATTAAATGGTATAACCAAGCTATAATAAAAATAGGAATTGGAGGTGAAGTATGTTCAATATTGTGAGGCACTTTTGGTTGTTGATAACTGTTAAAAAGTATATTAAAAAATATAAGTTAAAAGTTAAAGTTAACAATCATTTTAATTCTATAAGGATTACTACAGCAACTAACACTCTTTATTTTATCACATTTACAAAGAATTGTAATTATGGAAAAAAGTTAAAAAAATTAGGAGGAGTAACGTTTATGCACAAATTATTTTATTGACAGCGAATATTGATTATAACAAAATATTTAATGAACATCTCGAACTATTAGGTGTCATTGATATCAAAAAGTCATTAGCGAATACCTCTAATGAAATTTGTGATTATCTAGATTATTTTTTTAATATCGAAAAGGTGCACTAACCTCCATGTACATGTAAACTGTACTTGAGGTTATTTTTTTATCATCAGATTAAATAGTTTTTCGATGTTTTATTGTAATAAACGTTTTGTTTAGGTATTGCAACTCTACTGTAACGAATTTATTCCTTTTTGTGTTTACACAACTTATATTCTACTACCATCAGGAATTGTTTATAAATTTATTTTTTCTGAAAAAAATCTGAATAATCTTTGTTACTATTTTAATAGTCAAGCAGTCTGGACTATTAAATATTGACTTAGAAAGGAAAGTATATGAGTTATACGAAGCCAGTTATAGAAAAAATTTCTACTTTTAAAAGTGGTACTGCAGGATTAGTCGCAGGTAGCTTCAGAGATATATTTGGTGGCAGGGCTTTATTTTTAATTAGAATATAATCCATTACCCGAATATATTCATTAAGTTAATATAGTAATTATTATGGAAAACAAGTAATCCACATAGTGGAGGTGAAAAAAATCTGAAATTTGTTCAATCTTAATCTATTTTCTGATATTTTTCCGAAATTCATATTATAGAATTTAAAAGAACAATTTTTAGCATAGGAGTATCGTATTATGACAAATAAGATTGAAATAAGAGATGTTACAAAAACTCTTAAAGAAGGAGATATATTAAAGAACGTATCCTTTACAGCTGAGGAGGGGGAAGTCACTGCCTTTTTGGGACCGAATGGTGCCGGAAAAAGTTCGACACTACGAATACTTTTGGGTCTGGATAGGGCATCTTCAGGAACTGCTTTAATAGGAGGTAAGAAATATTGTGATATTGAACGTCCTCTTTTAACTGTAGGAGCTTCTTTTGATGGTGTGGGGGCTCCTAGTGATCGAACAGTTTTTCAACATTTGAAAATTGCTGCCGCTAGTAATGGAATAGATTATTCCAGAATATCAGAGGTGTTATCCATTACTGATATTGAACATAAAAGAAATTCAAAAATAGGCAACCTTTCCTTGGGAGAGGGTCAGAGATTAGGTATTGCAACAGCGCTGTTGGGAAACCCCCAGTACCTGATTTTAGATGAACCTACAAATGGTCTAGATCCTAGTGGAATTAGATGGTTTAGAAATTTTATTAGGGAACAAGCAAACACTGGTAAGACAGTATTGTTATCTTCACATATACTTTCAGAAGTAGAAGCGGTAACTGATAGGGTTGTTTTTATTGACAAAGGAAGTATCATAGCTTCGGGTACACTTCGTAATATATTGAACGGATTTGATAATCTAGAAGATGTTTTCTTTCATTTAACAGGAGGTGGCTATGATGAGTAGTATAAAAATCAATAATACTTTATCAGAGCTATATAAAATTTTTTATAGTAGATCAACCCGAATAGTTTTACCAATTGTTTTTATTTTTCAGCCGTTATTGTCTTATATCAGTTCTAAACAAATTTTAGCAGTTGGATTGAATGCAACCCCTGAAACAAATAGCAGCTTAGTAGAACCAATACCTCCAATTGAGTATATTGGTTTTGAAGCTATACTATTGGGCTTGTTTGCTATGATTATTTTAGGAGCAATTCTTGGAAGTATGGAATATAAAAATAGTTCTTTACGTACCAGCTTGTTATTATGTTCAAATAAGGCAGTATTCTTTGTAATAAAATTTTTTGTTACAAGTGTATTTATTTTTGTTGTGTCATTTGTTTCAATCTATTTATCTATTGCAAGTGCACAGTTTGGTTTAGAAAGAGAAGGATTGAGCCCTCTGATACTGAGTAATAATGTTTGGTACTTTATATTGTTAGGATCATTGTCGTGGTCGCTACTAGCGGTGTTATCCTATTCAATTGCTTTTTATTTTAAATCTTCACTTGGATCATTATTATTCTTATTACCACAAGTCTATAATTTAGGTAGTTTTCTTGCTGACAGAATTCAGCTTGCTAAGTATTTACCAGTATCTTTAGGGCAAGATTTAATTGCAACATCTCCTTTAAAAATCACAACACCAGGACGCAGTGTTTTATTTTTGAGTACTTGGGTGCTAGTAATTAGTAGCTTTGCATATTACAAATTTTTGAAAGAAGATGTAGGTAATGTTAGATGAATTCTTTTAGAAGTGAGTATTTAAAGTTTATTTATAATAAATGGTTATTATTGACTGTCCTAGCAACTATAATTTTAGTACCTTTATTTGTTATTTTTTTACATGAAACTCCAAGTTATATAACCGAGGATTATGTTTTAACGCAAATCTTAGAAAGCTTCTATCTCGGACAAGCTGGGATTATTATTATTACAATACTATTTATAGGTCAAGAATTTAACGGTTCAACTTTAAGAAGCAGTTTATTAGCTAACCCAACACGGTGGAAATTCTTTTTTATAAAATTAATAGTAATATTATCAATATCTATATTAGTTTGGAGTCTGGTTGCTTTCTGTACTATTTGCGTAGTATATACTTTTTATGGTCTATTAATTCCCTTACATATTTATACCTTAGCATTAAGAATAATATTGGTATCAATTGGTTTAATATTAATATGTTTTAGTTTAGTTCTTATAACAAGGAGTATAGTTGTTCCAATGGGAATGTCCTTGTCTTTCTTGTTGGGGTTAGGTCAAATGCTTCTGCAATTCAGCGATGCTTTTCTCTACTTCCCGATTATCTCCACTATGAATTCATTTTTTATGATTGAGAATCAATCTTATATACCTTATACAATAGGTATTGCAATTCAATTTTTATGGGGGATTTTGCTGTTATCTTTCTCTATTTTGCTGTTTAGGAAGAGGAGTGTACGATAAAAATTTTGTATTTTGTGATAATATTTAGTTATGAAAGAAAAAAAGTATATCGAATATTAGCAATTGATGATGATGAAAGCATTCTTCGTTTGATAAAGAATTCTTTAGAACGCTCAGAGTTTGAAGTTACGACGAGGAGAGAAGTAGGTAACATAGATATTTGTTCATTTATTGGCTTTGATTTAATTTTATTAGATATCATGATGCCGATTGATGGTTTAGAAATTTGTAAATCCATTCGAGAACAAATCGATGTACCGATAATTTTTGTAACAGCCAAGCAATTGGATAGTGATTTGGCTAGCGGGGTAAAGGCTGGTGCGGATGATTATATAAAAAAACCATTTAGTATTACAGAATTAGTTGCTCGTGTTAGGATGCATATCCAAAGGGAGGAAAGAACTCGTAAAAATAATAAAGAAATATGTACAAAGAATTTGATAATTAATGTCAGCAATCAAGAAATCTTAATTGAAGAAGAGACTATATCATTGACAAAGCGAGAATTTACAATTTTATATACTTTAGCAAGCAACCCGAAGAGAGTATATTCCGTTGAGGAGCTCTATGAGAGAATATATCCGTCGGAATCAGATGCACAATTTCGTTCTATTGCTGAGTATATTTATCAAATTCGTTCAAAATTAAAACCCTTTTCAATTAATCCGATCAAGACACAGTGGGGAGGCGGATATAGTTGGAACGAAAATTAGATTTTAAGGCTTTAGTAAAAAAGACGCAGTGGACAATTGTTAAACAATTTTGTTTGAATGTAATTGTAGCCTATATTTTTCCTATATCAACTATTTCTATCAATATCCATTCAGAAAATCAGTCAATCGCTAGTGGCTTGTTAGGGCTATTATTTAATGTTTTTTCATGGGTTTATATTTGTATATCTTTGATTATTATAGTTTCTATTAATATTAAAGCTTTGTTAACAAGAGTAAAGCAAGAAATGGAGATTGTTTATCATGGTAGCATGTGGCTAACATCTGTAAACAATTCATCGAATTTAACAATTCTTGAATTCATAGAAACAAATAAACACATTGAATTAATGCAACAAAGAATTAAAAATATGATTCAGGTAGAGAAAGACCAAAAGGAGGATATTCTCTTTAAAGTTTCAGCGATGGCGCATGACTTGAAGACACCTTTGACTGTAATTAAAGGAAACTCGGAATTGTTGCAATTGGCACCTTTATCAGGTGTTGATGTTCAATGTCTTAAAGACATTGAAAGAGCAAGCAACCAATTAGATAGCTATTTTAATCAGTTAATCAACTACTCTAAAACTTTTTACTCTTATCAGATTTCTTTCCATCAGTATCGTATTAGTAATTTATCCAAAATACTGGAACAAGAGTGTGAATACCTTATTGGAGATAACATTGACTACAAGTATAATTCGAAGATAGACCGAGACTGTAATATTGAATTGGATTTAGATTTAATAATCCGTTCGGTGGCAAATATTGTTAATAATGCAATGGCTTATGCAGACGATTCTAAAAAGAGAATCAGAGTTATCTTTGAGTTAGAAGATGGTAGTATTGCCTTAAGTATTTGGAATAATGGTTCTAAATTTTCTGAAGATGTTTTAAAAAATTTTGGAAAATTATTTTATCGAGAAGACACTAGTAGAAATTCACAGTTTGAACATTTTGGAATAGGTTTGGCATTTGTAAAACAAGTAATGAGCATTCATTCTGGTGATATACAACTGCAAAATAAGGAAAAAGGGGCTATGGTTAAATTAATTATTCCTATAAAAAATAGTGATAACACCTAGGCTTGAATATCGTAATCTTGAATTCTATGAAGTTCATAAAGTAAGCATATTGATAATAATTATTTCAAAATCTTTGCAATTAGCACTCATAACTGATTTATTCGGTTCTTTTCCACCATTTGTCAAGTCTATCATGGCTTTAAGTAAAGATAAATAATAAGGTAACGACTCAAGTCGCTTAATAAAGAAAACCAGAGCATTAGCTCTGGTTTTTTCTATTGCTTTTAATATTTTCATTTGTTAGAATGTAGGTAATGTGCGTGCTTGTCACGCCCTTTTTCTGTGCCTTTTTCGGCTTTAGTGGTTGTCAATAACTATAAAAATCCTAAAGGCATGGTAAATGCAAAAAAGAAAAGGAGAAATTTATGGCTTATATTTGGTCTTATCTCAGGCGTTATCCTAAGTGGCTAGCAATGAATTTTACGGCGGCTATTTTATTTGTTATTGCTAACTTAGGTCTGCCGACGGTTCTTGCCAGAATGATTGATGAGGGGATTAACCGTGGAGATGCTGACAAGCTTTATACCTATGCTTGGGTCATGTTCGGTGTGGTCTTGACTGGGATTGTTGGTCGTGTGCTCTTGTCCTATGCGGTTAGTAAGTTGACGACCACAATGGTGCAGGTCATGCGTAATGACATTTACGCTAAGCTTCAGGAGTATTCCCACCATGAGTACGAGCAGATTGGGGTATCCTCTTTGGTAACTCGTATTACATCTGATGCTTTTGTTCTCATGCAGTTTGCAGAACAGATTCTAAAGATGGGTGTCATTACTCCTCTGATGATGGTTTCCAGTGTCTTCTTAATTTTGACGACAAGTCCATCTTTGGCTTGGATTGTGGCAATTTCCTTGCCTTTCCTAGCCGTAGTAGTCTGGTATGTGGCGGTAAAAACGCGTCCGCTTTCTGAGAAACAACAGGCAACTCTCGACAAGATTAACCAGTACGCTCGTGAGAATCTGACTGGACTTCGTGTCATCCGAGCTTTCGCTAGAGAAGATTTTCAAGAGAAGAAGTTTGCTTCTGAAAATGCTGTCTATGCGGATAATTCAAACAAGCTCTTTAAATTGACTGGTTTGACCGAGCCACTTTTTGTGCAAATCATCATCGCTATGATTGTGGCCATTGTTTGGTTTGCTCTTGAGCCATTAGGCTCTGGAAGTTTGGCTATCGGTGACTTGGTTGCCTTTATTGAGTACAGCTTCCATGCACTATTGTCTTTCCTTTTCCTAGCCAATCTCTTTACCATGTATCCTCGTACGGCGGTGTCTAGTGAACGTCTGCAGGAAATTATGGACATGCCGATTTCTATCAATCCAAATGAAGATGGCGTGACAGAAACCGAGACTAAGGGATATTTGGAGTTTGACAATGTGACCTTTGCCTATCCTGGTGAAACTGAAAGTCCTGTCCTACACAACATTTCTTTCAAGGCAAAACCTGGTGAAACTATTGCCTTTATCGGATCAACGGGTTCAGGGAAATCCTCCCTTGTGCAGTTGATTCCACGCTTTTATGATGTAACACTTGGACGCATTCTTGTTGATGGTGTGGATGTTCGTGACTATAATCTTAAGGCTCTTCGTCGTAAGATTGGCTTTATTCCACAAAAAGCCCTGCTCTTTACAGGAACCATCGGTGAAAATATCCGTTATGGTAAGGAAAATGCCAGTCATGAAGAATTGAATCAAGCTACGGATGTCGCTCAAGCTAAGGAATTCATTGACAGTAAGGAAGAACGCTACGATTCTCACTTGGCTGAGGGTGGTAGCAACCTTTCTGGGGGACAGAAGCAGCGTTTGTCGATTGCACGTGCGGTGGTTAAACGTCCTGATCTTTATATCTTTGATGATTCCTTCTCTGCCTTGGACTACAAGACTGATGCGACCTTGCGCCGTCGTCTAAAAGAAGTGACTCAAGATGCAACAGTCCTGATTGTAGCCCAGCGTGTGGGAACTATCATGGATGCAGACCAGATTATCGTTCTGGATAAGGGTGAAATCGTTGGTCGTGGCCGTCATGAAGAGCTTATGGAAAGCAATGACATTTACCGTGAAATCGCTAATTCACAATTGAATCAAAAGAGTCTTACGGAAGACTAGAAGGAGGTCAAAATGAAGAATAATAAAAAGAAAACAAATCATTCCTCAAGTTTTGGCCGTCTTTGGTCATACTTGCAGGCTTATCGTTTCCCACTTTACCTAGCCATTTTCTTGAAAATTGTTAGTGTTATCATGAGTGTCCTTGAACCCGTAGTCATTGGTTTAGCTATTACCGAGTTGACTAAAAATACGCTGGCCATCATCAAAGGTGTGGAAGGCGCTCATATCAACGTCTCCTATGTTGGTTTGGTTTTGGTTGTTTATCTCTTGCGTGGTCTTATTTATGAGTTGGCTGCTTATTATTCCAACTATTTTATGACCAATGCTGTGCAAGCAACGGTTCAAGATATGCGAAATGAGATGACCGAGAAAATCAATCGTACCTCAGTGTCATACTTCGATAAGCACCAGTTTGGGGACCTCTTGGGACGCTTTACCAGTGACGTCGAGACAGTATCTAATGCCTTGCAGCAGTCATTTTTGCAGGTTGTTAATGCCGTCTTTACTCTAGCCTTGGTTATTGGAACAGTGCTTTACCTTAATCTTCAATTGGGAGCTATAGTTGTCATCACTATTCCGATTACATTCTTTGGTGCCCGCTTTATCATGAGTAAGTCTCAGCCCTACTTTAAACAACAGGCTGATGCTCTAGGTACTCTTAATGGTTTTGTTCAAGAAAATCTGACCGGTTTCAATGTGCTTAAGCTATTTGGCCGTGAGGATAGATCCTTGGATGATTTTAAAGAAATCACGGAAGACCTTCAGAAGGTAGGTTTTAAGGCTAATTTCATTTCAGGACTCATGATGCCTGTTCTTAACGGTTTATCTGACTTGACCTATCTAATTGTCGCTGTTCTAGGTGGTTTGCAAGTCTTGGCTGGTCGCTTGACGATTGGTAATATGCAGGCCTTTGTTCAGTATGTTTGGCAGATTAACCAACCTATTCAGAACTTGACTCAGTTGGCTGGACAATTGCAAAGTGCTAAATCTTCCTTGGACCGTATTTTCCAACTGATGGATGAACCAGACGAGGCTAATGATGCTACTGAAGTGCTAGAGGGAGATTTGACTGGCCAAGTTAGCTTTAAGCATGTGGACTTCCAGTATGTGGCTGATAAACCTTTGATTCGTGACTTTAATCTTGAGGTTAATCCTGGCGAAATGGTAGCCATTGTCGGTCCTACCGGTGCTGGAAAATCAACCATTATCAACCTCCTCATGCGTTTCTATGATGTGACTGCTGGTTCTATTTCAGTTGATGGTCACGATATCCGTAACCTGTCTCGTCAGGATTATCGTAAACAGTTTGGTATGGTGCTTCAGGATGCTTGGCTCTTTGAAGGAACTATCAAGGAAAATCTTCGCTTTGGTAATCTTGAGGCAACTGATGAAGAAATTGTTGAAGCCGCTAAGGCTGCCAATGTGGACCACTTTATCCGTACGCTACCTGGCGGTTACAACATGGAAATGAACCAGGAATCAAGTAACATTTCACTGGGACAAAAGCAACTTTTGACCATTGCGCGTGCGCTTTTGGCTGATCCTAAAATCTTGATTTTGGACGAGGCAACCTCATCAGTTGATACCCGTTTGGAACTCTTGATTCAAAAGGCTATGAAGACTCTCATGCAGGGTCGAACAAGCTTTGTCATTGCTCACCGTCTGTCAACTATCCAAGAGGCAGACAAGATTTTGGTCCTTAAAGATGGTCAAATCATCGAACAAGGGAACCATGAATCCCTTCTTGCAGATAAAGGCTTCTATTACGATTTGTATAATAGTCAGTTTGCAGAGAAATAAACAAAATAATCCATCAGTTCATAACTGGTGGATTTTTGCTGATTTTAACGAGCAATAAAAGAGACTTCCCCAGTGAGAGAAGTCTCAAAATTAATATTTATTTCTCAGCAGGTCGTGTGACGAACATGGCATCTCCGAAACTGAAGAAGCGGTAGCGTTCTTGGACGGCGTGTTTATAGGCATCAAGGACGAATTCACGACCAGCAAAGGCTGAAACCAACATCACCAAGGTTGATTTTGGAAGGTGGAAGTTGGTTGAGAAGGCGTCTACGACTGTGAATTGGTAGCCTGGTTTGATAAAGATATTGGTCCAGCCTGAGTCGGCTTGGAGTTGACCATCGTATTTATTGCCGATTGTCTCAAGTGTTCGTATTGAAGTGGTTCCTACTGCAATGATGCGGCCTCCAGCGGCTTTGACGCTATTAAGGGTATCGGCAGCGTCTTGGCTGAGGGTGTAAAATTCTGAGTGCATCTCATGTTCGTCGACATTATCGACAGAAACAGGTCGGAAGGTTCCCAGTCCAACGTGAAGGGTGAGGTAGACCAATTTTACACCTTTAGCTTCAATCTTTTGAAGTAATTCAGGAGTGAAATGGAGGCCAGCTGTAGGAGCAGCGGCAGAGCCATTTTCCTTGGCATAGACCGTTTGGTAACGGTCGCGGTCTTCCAATTTTTCATGGATATAAGGTGGCAATGGCATCTCACCCAAGCTTTCCAAAACCTCAAGGAAGATACCGTCGTAGCTAAATTCTACGATACGGCCACCGTGATCCAGTTCCTCAGTAACAGTGGCGGTCAAGCGTCCATCACCAAAACTAACTTTAGCACCTACTTTAAGGCGTTTGGCTGGTTTGGCTAAAACTTCCCATTGATCGCCTTGGGTATTTTTCAAAAGGAGAAATTCCACATGGCCGTGGGTATCAGGCTTTTCACCGTAGAGGCGGGCAGGAAGCACGCGCGTATTGTTCATGACCAAGGCATCGCTAGGGTTAAGCTGATCGATGATGTGGTCGAAGTGGGTGTCAGTCATTTCCTTAGTTACAGGATCAATGACCAAGAGTTTAGAGGCGTCACGTTGCTCCAATGGGGTTTGAGCAATCAGTTCCTCTGGCAATTCAAAATCAAAATCGTTTGTATTCATTTCTTTCCTCGTTTAAAAATTTTCAGCCTTTTTATTATAGCACGATATAGGGCGACCGTCATTAAAGGAGTTGAGTGAAAGCGCTTGACAAAAAAGATAAAAAAGGAGATAATAAAGAAAATGGTATATACCAATATTGAGGTGAATAGAATGAAAAAGATTTTAGTTAAGAATCAAGTTGAGGGAGGCAAAGTTGCCCTTGATCTTCTTAAAGAGAGCCTTGCAGCAGGTGCTCAAACCTTGGGATTGGCTACAGGTAGTTCCCCTATCGCCCTTTACCAAGAGATGGTTGAGAGTGACGTGGATTTTTCAGAACTTTACAGCGTCAATTTGGATGAATACGTCGGACTAGCACCAGACCATGAGCAGAGCTACCATGCCTTTATGAAGGCTCAACTCTTTGATGCCAAGCCATTTAAGGAGAGCTTCTTGCCTGACGGCATGGCTGAGGACTTGGAGCAGGCGGCTAAGGATTACGATGACGTTTTGGCACAACATGCTATTGATTTGCAAATCCTAGGAATCGGAAGTAATGGGCATATTGGTTTTAATGAGCCAGGTACGCCTTTTGATAGTCAAACTCATGTGGTCGACTTGACTGACAGCACCATTGAAGCCAATAGCCGTTTCTTTGCTAGTCGTGATCAGGTTCCTACTAAGGCTATTTCGATGGGAATTGCTTCTATTATGGCTGCTAAGAAGATTATCTTGTTTGCCTATGGCGACAAGAAGGCAGATGCCATTTTCAAGATGGTCAAGGGTCCGGTGACAGAGGAAGTGCCAGCTAGTGTCTTGCAACATCATCCAGACGTGACTCTTATCTTGGATGAGGCTGCTGCTGCGAAATTGTAGGAGAAAACATGAGTCATAAAATTTACAATATGAGCTTTTCAAAGGTCTATCCTATGCTAGTGGCCAAGGCAGAGCGGAAAGACAGGAGTCGAGCAGAGGTGAATCAAGTAACTACGTGGTTGACCGGCTATTCGTCAACGGCTATTGAGGAGGCTCTATCATCTGAAGTTAGTTACGGAGATTTCTTTCGTCAAGCGCCTGCCCTCAATCCTAAGCGTCATCTGATTACGGGATCCATCTGTGGGGTTAAGTTGACCGAAATTAAAGAACCTCTTATG
Organism: Streptococcus sp. 23.2; assembly: GCF_016648665.1. Classification (NCBI taxonomy): domain Bacteria; kingdom Bacillati; phylum Bacillota; class Bacilli; order Lactobacillales; family Streptococcaceae; genus Streptococcus; species Streptococcus sp. 23.2. The sequence continues at coordinate 144,765 of NZ_JACLQJ010000002.1, read as the reverse complement.
CAAGATATTCGCTATCTGGATAAGCTAGTAGATGAGCTGGCTAAGGGGAGACCTCTGGAAAAGGTAATAAGAAGTTAAGTTATGTTAACTCAGGTTGAGGCATCTGGTACTCAGCCTTTTTCTTTTGTGACAATTCTCCTCCAAACAAATCAATTGCCTAGTCCTCTTTGATAGCGCTATAATAGTTAAGTTGACTTTGACTATCAAACAACAGATATAGATATTTCATAAAGAAAGAGGACATACAATGGCAAAACCTATTCGAGTATTGCTTTATTATAAATACCTTCCCATCGAAAACGCTGAGCAATTTGCGGCTGACCACTTGGCTTTCTGTAAGTCAATCGGCCTCAAAGGACGTATCTTGGTCGCTGACGAGGGAATCAATGGAACAGTTTCTGGTGACTATGAAACCACTCAAAAATACATAGACTACGTTCACAGCCTTCCAGGGATGGAGGACCTCTGGTTCAAGATTGATGAGGAAGAAGAGCAAGCCTTCAAGAAGATGTTTGTTCGTTACAAGAAGGAAATCGTCCACCTTGGTTTAGAGGATGATAACTTTGACAGCGACATCAATCCACTTGAAACTACAGGTGCTTACTTGTCACCAAAAGAGTTTAAAGATGCTCTTTTAGATGAGGACACTGTTGTCCTCGATACACGTAACGACTATGAGTATGACCTTGGTCACTTCCGTGGAGCCATTCGTCCAGACATTCGCAACTTCCGTGAATTGCCACAATGGGTTCGCGACCATAAGGAAGAGTTCATGGACAAGCGCGTGGTTGTTTACTGTACTGGTGGTGTCCGCTGTGAGAAATTCTCAGGTTGGATGGTCCGTGAAGGCTACAAAGATGTTGGCCAATTGCACGGTGGTATCGCAACTTACGGAAAAGATCCAGAGGTTCAAGGGGAGCTTTGGGATGGTAAGATGTATGTCTTTGACGAGCGTATTGCTGTTGATATCAACCATGTAGACCCTATCGTTGTCGGTAAGGACTGGTTCGATGGCACGCCTTGCGAACGCTATGTCAACTGTGGTAACCCATTCTGTAACCGTCGTATCCTTGCTTCAGAGGAAAATGAAGACAAATACCTCCGTGGCTGCTCACACGAATGTCGTGTTCACCCACGAAACCGTTATGTCTCTGAAAATGGTTTGAGCAAAGAAGAAGTTGTCGAACGCCTTGCGGCTATTGGTGAGAGTTTGGATGTAACACCAGCCTAAGTTTAAATAGAGAAGAAGCTGAGAGAAATCTTGGCTTTTTATTTTGCAATTTATTTCTAAAATAATGACATATATATATTGCAATTAGAAATATATAGTGTATAATTAAGATGAAAATAGCTGGTGAACCTAATCAATTTCGACGATAATATCAGATATGATGTAAAGGAGGGGGCATGTGGCAAAGAATTTACGTTTAAAAGCAGCTCGAGCAGAGCATGATATGACCCAGGGTGACTTGGCAGAAGCTGTAGGTGCAACAAGACAGACCATAGGTTTGATTGAAGCTGGAAAGTACAATCCCAGCCTAGCCTTATGCATTGCCATTTGCAAGACACTGGACAGGACCTTGGATCAACTGTTTTGGGAGAATTAGGAAGGAAGTAAAGATGATGAAATTCAAACTGGTTAATAATAAGGTTACAGATGAACGCGAGAAAGCTCTAAATAATAAGGTTGCTGCTGAATGTTTTTACATAATGATTGCAGGGACGCTTGTATGCTTGGTCTATAGCTCCTTCTTTAATAGGGGTGCCATCACCTCTAATTACTTGGCCTTTCCAATGTTGATAGCATGGATTTGGTCTATTTATAGATCTGAACGACTTAGTGTTAACACTTTTGGGGGTTCTGGTATGACAGTCCTAGGTTGTTTACTAGTGACTGGGCTTATCACCCTTATGATAATGTCAGCTAACTATCGGTACAACCATGATGTCTATCATAATAATCCCTTGGATCCTAGATATCTCATGGTTTGGCCAATTACTTATATCATATATGCTCCCGTTGTTTTCTTTATGAATTGGTCTATCGTTGCATTGGGAAGATATGAGAGAAGACGTCTCGAAAAACAGCTGGACGATTTGGAGAATGAAGAATAAATAGTGATAGAATCAGACTGTTCTGTTTGGTCTGATTTTTTTATGTTATAATGGGTCCTAAAATTAAGGAGGTCACGTATGCTACTAACTGAATTTGATGCGAATAGACAAGCGATTATCAATCCCGAGGACTTGAATGAGCCTCTTGAGGGGTTTCCTAAAATAGCTGTGTCCTGTTTTTCTCGTTCGACCTTTCAACGAATGCTTGAGATGTTTCCCCATGAACTTATCTATGAGACGTCCATGGCGAATGTGGCTATTCCGATTTATAAGCTTGTTATTGCTGAGCAGGAGTTGGCTCTTTTTAATGCACCTGTAGGCGCCTCTGCCTGTGTGGCTATTTTAGAGGATATTTTTGCCTTAGGAGCTGATAAACTTGTACTCTTTGGGACTTGTGGTGTTCTTGATGAAGATATTAAAGAGACTTCTATTATTATTCCTAGTCATGCCCTTAGAGATGAAGGGACGAGTTTTCACTATGTGGAAGCCAGCGATGAGATTGCGGTAAATGTGGGTGTTTTAGACCGTTTTCGTTCCTATCTCAATGAACGTCAGATTTCTCATAAGGAAGGCAAAGTTTGGACAACTGATGGCATTTACCGTGAGACGAATGGTAAACTCAAAGCTCGAAAGGCAGCAGGAGCCATTTGTGTGGATATGGAGTGTTCTGCAGTTGCAGCTTTAGCAAAGTTTAGAGGTGTTGAAATCTGTCATTTCTTCTATGCTGCAGACCACCTTTCTGAAGGTAATTGGGATGCCCGTAACTTGATGAATCATGCAGATTTGGATGAAAAGGACAAGGTAGCTTTATTAGCTTTGGAGTTTGCGTGTGACTGGAGTAAACCTTAAAAAATCCTACTTTTCAACCTTCTTATTTGTAATTATTCTAAATAACTGCTATAATATTTTTTAGAATGATTCTAAATAAGGAGTGAATAAATTGGAAGATAAGAATTTTGCAGAGCGTTTAAATATTTTGAGAGCTGGTGTTTTAGGTGCCAATGATGGAATCATTTCCATTGCGGGAGTGGTTATCGGTGTGGCTAGTGCGACATCAAACATTTGGTTCATCTTGATTTCTGCCTTGTCAGCGATTTTTGCCGGTGCCTTTTCGATGGCCGGTGGCGAATATGTCAGTGTCTCAACGCAAAAAGATACCGAAGAAGCTGCCATCGCTAAGGAACAAGCTCTTCTGGATCGCTCACCTGAAGCAGCTAGAGAGAGTTTGTACCAAACCTTCCTCAGTCAGGGGGATTGCGAAACAGCAGCCGAAGTCAAGGTCAATCAAGCCTTCAGTAAAAATCCTATCAAGGTCTTAGTTGAGGAAAAATATGGAGTGGACTTGGATGAAATTACCAATCCATGGCATGCTGCCGTATCTAGTTTCTTTGCTTTTTCAGTGGGTTCTTTGCCACCAGCACTAGCTATCATGCTTTTCCCAGAGCCTTACCGTATTCCTGTAACAGTGGTCGTGGTTGCACTGACTTTGCTCTTGACTGGCTATATTAGTGCCAAGCTCGGAAAAGCACCTATTAAACAAGCGATGTTGCGTAATTTGACAGTAGGACTCTTGACCATGCTTGTAACCTTCTTGGTCGGGCATATCTTCCACGTGAATGTGTAAGTGTTAATAATAGATAAGTCTACCATGTTAGGTAGGCTTTTTTAGTCTGCTAGACCAAGCTTATCCGTGGTACAATAGGGTTATGCGTTTAGATAAATTATTAGGGCAGGCGGGTTATGGTTCTCGCAATCAGGTCAAGAGGCTCATTCGTAGTCGGCAGGTATATGTGGATGGTGTCTTGGCTGAACAAGATAATCTTAATGTGGATGCTAGTCTTCAAACCATCACGGTTTCTGGTAAGGAACTGGAGCATACGCCAGAAGTTTACTATCTCATGAATAAACCAGCAGGAGTAGTGTCAGCTCGAAAGGACAAGGAACACCAGACAGTCATTGATTTGATAAAGCCTGAAGATAAGAGAGACGGTCTTTATCCTGTGGGCCGATTGGATAGAGATACGGAAGGCTTGGTGCTGATTACTAACAATGGTCCCTTGGGATTTGCCATGCTTCACCCACGTTATCATGTGGCTAAGACTTATTATGTTGAGGTCAATGATGTTCTTGGGCCTGATGCACCTGCATTTTTTGAATCCGGTGTTGTCTTTGAGGATGGTACTGTTTGTCAATCAGCTCAGCTGGAAGTTTTAAGTTCTGCGAGTGACAAGAGCTGTGCTAGAATTACGATTTCGGAAGGCAAGTTTCATCAAGTGAAAAAGATGTTTTTGGCTTATGGCGTCAAGGTAACCTATCTTAAGCGTATTTCTTTTGGAGAGTTTAAGCTTAATGAAGGGATGGTAGTAGGTTCCTACCGGGCGTTAACGGAAGCGGAAAAAGCAATCTTACGTACTTATCTTGGCTAGTAGCCCTATGTGGTTTAAAGTGCGATAGGAACTTTCAATCTCATGATAGGTTCCCTCTATCATGACCCTTAATACTGTAAGGCCCATAACGACGGTCTTTTCTAGGGGTATAAGTGAAACTTATGGCATTCCATAAGTTTTTTTAATTTCTCAAGCCTTGTTTCTGGTGGTATGATGGTATCAATTCGATTGAGAACTGAAGTAAGTCAGGAGCAATGACCAAGTCTAATCAGAGAGGGAGGTTCATTATGACAGAAGCATTTTATAATCATTTAGCAAAGACACGTCATCAGATTCACCAACATCCAGAGGTTTCTGAGGAGGAGCACGAGACGACAGTCTTTTTGAAAGGTTATTTGAAAAATCTAGGTATTGAGCCTTTAAATTATCCCTTGAAGACGGGACTCGTCGCTGAGATTGGGTCAGGTCATCCGATTATTGCTTTGCGTGCTGATATTGATGCCCTACCAATTAAGGAAAAGACAGGACTTCCTTATGCCAGCAACAATGGGGCCATGCATGCCTGTGGTCATGACTTTCACCAGACCTCTCTACTTGGAGCTGCTCAGCTTTTAAAAGAGAGAGAAGCAGAGCTTAAGGGGACTGTTCGCTTGATTTTTCAACCAGCCGAGGAAAATTTCCAAGGGGCCTATCAGGTCATTGAAGCGGGTGGTCTTGACGGTGTGTCAGCTATCATCGGTTATCACAATAATCCTCACTTGAAACCTGGTCAGATTGGTCTTCGTTCGGGAGCTATCATGGCAGGTGTGGAGCAGTTTAGGGTTGATGTTAAAGGTGTTTCGTCCCATGCTGCCCGTCCTGATTTGGGTGTGGATACGGTCTTGGTCACTACGACCATCATCAACAATTTACAACAGATTGTTGCTCGTACGGTATCGCCCTTTGAATCGGCTGTATTGTCAGTCACTCATATCGAAGTTGGAAATACCTGGAATGTCCTTCCGGCATCGGGATTTTTCGAAGGAACGATTCGTACCTTTGAGCCTAAGGTTCGTGAAGATGTCATTGCTCGCTTTGAAAAAGTTGTTCAGGCGACAGCTGACCAGTTTGGTGCTCAAGTTGACATTACTTGGGGTAATTCACCTTACGTGACCTACAATGACCAGACACTCACACCACTCATCTTTGAAAATTCTAAGGCCTTTGCAGAAGTGATTGAAACTTTGCCATCAACAGGGGGCGAAGACTTTGCGGCCTATCAAAAGGAAATACCAGGAGTCTTTGCCTTTATCGGCTCTAATGGTGAAGAAAATGCACCAGACTGGCATCATGATGATTTCCTTGTGAAAGATGAGGCCTTGCCAGTAGCTGTTAATTACTATGTGGAAAACGCCCTTTTCCTACTTGACTATTTTAAGGAGAAAGGCAAATGACCATTCCCTTAATCGGTATTACCAGTAATGAAAAACTTGTTAGGGAGTTGAGAGCTTCACTGACGCCCCATTTATAGGTGTTCAGTGGCATGCTGAGTTTCTCTTGGGACATAAGTTCTTAAAAGACCAAGGACTCTTTGATTATTTTGTTAAGAGTTTTAAATAAAGCTTAAGGACTTTAAATTGGTACTACTTTTGATATTGAAAAGGAGGACGTGCCTAAGGAAAAATATTCTTTTGATCATTTAGTTTACACTTAAGAACCCAGCCGATTGGTTGGGTTCTTTTGTCGTATTTTAGAAGCAAGATTTCAGGACTTAGAAAGGGAGGGAAGATTTTTCACTTGCTATTTTTGAGTTTTTTAGATAAAATGAAAGCGTTATCATTTCAAAAATAGATAGGAAGTGGTCAAGTCATCTTTTTGATGGTTGACCTTATAACTTCCGAATAAGGAGAAACGTATGTTAATTGGTATTCCAAAAGAAATCAAAAATAACGAGAACCGTGTGGCTCTAACGCCTGCTGGTGTGCAAAGTCTTGTAGCTAAGGGACATGTCGTGTTAATCGAAACAAATGCAGGCCTTGGCTCTGGTTTTGCGGATGCAGATTATGCCAATCAAGGTGCTAAAATCGTTGCAACTGCTGCAGAAGCATGGGCAGCAGAACTTGTTGTTAAAGTTAAGGAGCCACTTGCTGAAGAATATGGCTTCCTTCGTGAGGACCTTTTACTTTTTACTTACTTGCACATGGCAGCAGCGCCAGAATTGGCAGATGCTATGGTCAATGCTAAGACAACAGGTGTGGCCTATGAAACAGTACGTAGCCAAGAAGGTCACCTACCACTTTTGGTTCCAATGAGTGAAGTAGCAGGACGTATGGCCGTTCAAATCGGTGCACATTTCTTGACCAAACAAGAAGGTGGCTCTGGTGTTCTCCTAGGTGGTGTGCCTGGAGTTCCTAAAGGTAAAGTAACTATTATCGGGGGTGGTGTCGTAGGGACACATGCAGCCCGCATTGCCCTTGGACTTGGGGCTCAAGTGACTATCCTTGATATCAGTGCCAAACGTTTGTCTGTCCTTGAAGAGGTCTTTGGTAGCCAAATTCAAACACTTATGTCAAATCCACTCAATATTGAAGCGAGTGTCCGAGATGCTGACGTGGTTATCGGTGCAGTTCTTATCCCAGGGGCAAAAGCGCCGAAACTCGTTACAGACGATATGGTTAAACAAATGCGTCCAGGTTCTGTTATTGTTGACGTTGCCGTTGACCAAGGTGGGGTTGTTGAAACTGCGGATCGTGTGACTACTCACGATGAGCCTGTTTATGAAACACATGGTGTCCTTCACTATGCTGTTGCCAATATCCCAGGAGCTGTGGCACGTACATCAACCATTGCCCTTACTAATGTCACTTTGCCTTATATCGAAGCCCTTGCAGGAAAAGGATTCAGAAAGGCAATTAACGACGACGAAGGTCTTCGTCAAGGGGTTACAACCTACCAAGGTCATATCACTAGCAAACCAGTTGCAAAGGGGCTAGACAGAGAATATACATCAATTGACGAATTGGCTTAAACAGAGTAACTTATCAAACACAAAAAGGAGTCGCACCATGATAGAGGGTGACTCCTTTTTTGAGGTCTGAGCAAGAAGTGAACCATTTTTTGCGAGTTGATAGGTGACTGCTCGCAAAGCCTGAAACTGTTGGATTTTTCTAATTTCGGTCTTATTTTATGATATAATGAGTAGACATATTAAGGGTAGTAATGAGCACCTATAATGCTTTTTATTCATGCTTATCTTTAGGAGGTTTTATCGTGGCCAACCATATTCGTGTAATTACAGCAATTGTTTTTTCTCAGCTTGTCGTTCTTTATTTTGGTTTTCGTATGGATGTCTCTTTGACCGGACTGCTAACTACAGTAGCTGTGGCATCCCTGGTTGAGATTATTTATCATGTGAAGCTTGTTCGTAAGATAGGAGCCAATATTTCTTTTGAGACTTTTTGGAAAAACTGTGACCAACTTTTTAGAAAAAATGCTGTGCTGCTGGCTATTTTACTTTGTGACCTGCTTATTTTTAAAGGTGGGGATTTCATGGCCTTCATTCTTTGGCAAGTTACCTTTGTTGTCTTGGTAAGTATCATCATCATGGCATCAAATAATGCACCGGACGCATGATAATACTTAAATCTTGCAATGAAAGAGTTTAGATAATGTTTAGCATTCACAGAAATCATTTGTCAGACCAGGGCGTTGACTATGTCACATTTGGTCAAGGAGATAAGGTTCTCGTTATCATTACGGGATTAAGTTTGCAAGGCTTAAGTGATATATCTGACCTTGCCATTTACTCGCTATTTTATCGATTTGCTAAGGAGTATAAGGTCTATATTTTTGATAGAAAGGACCATATCGAAGAAGGTATTTCAATTGAGAATATGGCTGATGACCTCTACCATTCTTTACAAGAATTACATATTGCTAAGGCCTCTATCATAGGCATGTCACAAGGTGGTATGATTGCCCAGCTGTTTGCTATCAAGTATCCTCAAAAGGTGACTAGTCTGGTGTTAGCTCTGACATTCTCTCGAAATAATGATATCAGTAGAGACACCATCGAAGGTTGGATTGAGATGGCTAAAAATGGTGAGGTGGCTAAGCTCAATAAGGATTCAATGTGTAAAACATTTTCGTCTCCTATGTTAAAGAAATTATATGTGATTAATAAACTATTCATGAGGACTGTAAGTGTTGAAAAACAAGAACGATTTATCCGATTAGCTAAGTCTATTCTTGAGTTTGATTGCCATAAGTCCCTTGATAAAATCACTTGTCCGACCCTTGTTCTGGGAGCCAAAAACGATTTGGTTCTGGGAGTGGATGGTGCAAGGGAACTTGCAAATAGCATTCCAAATGCTTCCTATCACGAATTTGACAAACTAGGACACGCGACCTTTATTGAAAGTAAGCAATTTAATAAAATGATATTAGAATTTCTGCGAGAAAACACTTAGGTAGTGGACTTATGAAAATCTATTAAAATAGAATGAGAAAGGGGTTACAGTGGAGCTTGTAGCCTCTTTTTATTTTCAGTTCAGATATGTGCAGTCTGAAAAATTAAATGATAGAATGGCAATAGATAGGAGGACACAGAAATGTTAAACTATGATTTGATTGTTATCGGTTTCGGTAAAGCCGGTAAAACTCTGGCTGCTAAGATGAATGCGGCTGGTAAGAAAGTTGCTGTCATCGAGCGCAGTAAAGCCATGTATGGTGGTACTTGCATTAATATTGCGTGTATCCCAACCAAGACTATGATTGTTGCGGCTGAGAAGGGCTGGTCATTTGACGACACCATGAAGGAACGTGGTGCAGTGACTGGTCGTCTTAATGCTAAGAATTATAAAATGTTGGCAGACAATGGCGTTGATGTCATTGATGCAGAGGCACATTTTGTGTCAAATAAGGTTATTGAAGTAGTGGCTGGTGATGACCGCCAAGAGCTTACAGCTGAGACTATTGTTATCAATACTGGTGCTGTATCTAATGTCTTGCCTATTCCTGGCTTGACAACAACTGAGCATGTCTACGATTCAACTGGTATTCAAACCCTTGAAGCCTTGCCAAAACGTCTGGGTGTCCTAGGTGGTGGTAATATCGGTCTAGAATTTGCTGGCCTTTATAACCGTTTGGGAAGTCAAGTGACTGTCTTGGATGCAGCGACTAGCTTCTTGCCACGTGTGGAGCCATCTATTGCTAAGTTGGCCAAGGAATACATGGAAGAGGACGGCATTGTCTTTGAGCAAGGTGTTAAAACTTCCGAAGTGAAAAATGACGGTGATGAAGTTGTCGTTGTTACTGACAAAGGTGAGTTTCGTTTTGATGCGCTTCTCTATGCGACAGGACGCAAGCCTAATATCGAACCCCTTCACTTGGAAAATACAGATATTGCCTTGACTGAACGTGGCGGTATTCAAGTTAATAAGCATTTGGAAACAAGCGTTCCTGGTGTCTTTGCGGTGGGGGATGTTAATGGTGGTCTCCAATTCACTTACATTTCACTAGATGATTTCCGTATTGTCTTTAATTACTTGACAGGGGATGGTAGCTATAACCTTGAAACACGTGGAGCAGTTCCAACCGCTATGTTTCTCAACCCACCTTTGGCACAGGTTGGCCTTACTGAAGACCAAGCTAGAGCTGCAGGTGGACCGGTTGCTGTCAAGGAACTTCCAGTTGCTGGCATGCCGCGTGGTCATGTTAACGGTGATTTGCGTGGTGCCTTCAAAGCTGTGGTAAATCCTGAAACTAAGGAAATCTTGGGAGTGACCCTCTTTGGTCAAGAATCTCATGAAATTATCAATCTAATTACCCTAGCTATGAATCATCACATTCCATACACAGATTTAGCTAAACAAATTTTCACTCACCCAACTATGGCTGAGAACCTAAACGATTTGTTTGCGATTTAAAATGAAAAGAGCCGAGAGGCTCTTTTTTTATGTAGAAGAAAAATTTTTCTAAGACTTTCCTTAGGTGAGTACGGTCGTCAGCGACCTTCTTCGAAGTTCCATGACTAATTTTTGAGCCTAAGGTCTCAAAAATTCCGAGTTCCTGAAACTTAATAGTTCCAGGAACTTTTCTCACAGCGGAAAGTCTTGAAGAAAGTAGATCTCAAATAATAGTTTAATCTATTTGATAAATTCTATAGAAATGTTGGGCCATATTGTATTCCAATTTTTCTTCTTTACTCTCTCGTTATAGACCGTTTGTCGTTCTTTATCTGAAAAGTAATGCGGTGTGGGTGATACTCTGAAGTTAATCAAATCGTCTGTTCCAAAAGGAATAAATACCTCTAGTTCCTGATTGTCATTTAGTCTAGCAGCTATAGCAGTACATTTTTCGGGAAATTTTGAAACAGCATCTGTAGAGCTGATATACTTTTCAGTATTAGGACTATGTATATTCATATAATACTGATTTTTTATTTCCCAATTGTATTCAGGATGTCTTCTCTTTATCTGATTCTCTATTTCAACAGTTCGTTCATATGATATATTTTTATCAAAGAAAATGACATCGATATCAGATAAATTGATATTTGAAGATGTATTTCCGGTACTTAAGTAGTCCCAAATATAATTGCGTATAGTTCCAGCACAAAGCCAACAGTCATTTAGTTGGAAAGAGTGGATAATCTTTAATAGTGCCATTAGTTCGGAGTTCTGTTTAATTAGTTTTTCGACATCAATCATTTTAAAACCTCATTGGTATTGTACTAGTTTAAGATAGAAATATCAAAATAAGATCATATCTCTAATGCAAAGCGACACTCTAGGTTAGATGTCGCTTTTTTTGCGCTTTGATGATAAGATAGAAGTGACATAGGAAAATTCCTTAGATTGGTACTCTTAATCCACTTAGGGAGGTTGATAGACCTTGAGTCACCACTAGAAACTGTATGAAAAACTTAGAAAGATACTCGTATGCCAACTGGTCTGTGAGTGTGTATAGCTTATGACTAAGAAAGTAGGAGTGGGCAAGGCCCACAGTAAGATTATTTTGATGGGGGAGCACTCGGTCGTTTATGGTCATCCTGCCCTTGCCCTCCCTCTTAAGGATATTGAGGTTGTCTGTCAGATTCAGGCGGCTGAGACTCCTTTGACGCTCAAGGCTCAAGATCCCTTGACGACAGCGATTTTTTCAGCGCTTAATTATCTGGAAATCAAGAATCAGCCTATCAGCTATGCTATTAAGTCTAGTGTTCCTGAAAAGCGTGGCATGGGGTCGTCTGCGGCTGTAGCCATTGCGGCTATTCGTGCGGTCTTTGATTATTTTGATCAGGAGCTTAGCCAGGAGACCTTGGAAATGCTAGTTCATCAGGCGGAGACCATTGCCCATAGTAAACCTAGTGGTTTAGATGCAAAGACCTGCTTGAGTGACAAAGCCATTAGCTTTACGCGTAATATCGGTTTCAAGGAAATCGAGGTCAATTTAGGTGCCTATCTGGTCATTGCTGATACGGGCATCCATGGAAATACCCGTGAGGCTGTGGAAAAGGTTGAGGCAATTGGTTTAGATGCCTTGTCAGATCTCAACCAACTGGGCGAATTAAGTCAGAAGGCAGAACGTGCCCTCAAAGCCAAGGATCAAAAGCTTCTTGGTCAGCTCATGTCTCAAGCCCATAATCACCTTAAATCTTTAGGGGTGTCTTGTGATTTGTCGGATCTTCTAGTAGCAACTGCTCTGGAGCAAGGTGCACTGGGAGCCAAGATGTCAGGTGGAGGATTGGGTGGTTGCATTATTGCCCTATCAAGTACTAAAGACCAAGCCCGAACGATTGCTAAAAAACTTCAAGAAAAAGGAGCCGTAAACACGTGGATAGAAAGCCTGTAAGCGTCAAATCGTACGCAAATATTGCTATTGTCAAATACTGGGGTAAGGCGGATGCGGAGCGTATGATTCCTTCAACCAGTAGTATCTCACTGACTTTGGAAAATATGTATACGGAAACCAAGTTATCTTTTCTGCCTGAGGATGCGACTGGTGATGTCATGTATATCGATGATGAGCTCCAAGGGGAAAAAGAAACAATCAAGGCCAGCAAGGTTTTAGACCTCTTCCGTACTAATCCAAACCAACATGTCAAGATTGAAACATGGAACAACATGCCAACAGCTGCAGGTCTATCATCAAGTTCTTCAGGACTTTCAGCCCTAGTTAAGGCAGCTAACGAGCTCTTCCAAGTAGGAAAAACGCAGTCTGAATTAGCTCAAATTGCCAAGTTTGCTTCAGGTTCGTCATCACGGTCCTTCTTTGGACCATTGGCAGCTTGGGACAAGGATAGTGGTGAGGTTTACCCGGTTGAAACAGACCTTAAATTGGCCATGATTATGCTGATTTTGACAGATCAAAAGAAACCCGTATCAAGCCGGGACGGTATGAAATTGTGCACCGAAACATCGACCTCTTTCCCAGAGTGGATTAAACAGTCTGAGCAGGATTACAAGGATATGTTAGACTACCTCAAGGCTAATGATTTCCAAGCAGTCGGTGAGCTCACTGAAGCTAATGCTCTTCGTATGCACCAAACAACAAGTACGGCTAACCCACCATTTTCATATCTAACGGAAGCCTCTTATCAGGCTATGGACAAGGTTAAGGCCCTCCGTGCTTCTGGTGAGCAGTGTTACTTTACTATGGATGCAGGACCAAATGTTAAGGTGCTCTGCCTGGAAGAAGACCTAGACCGCCTAGCAGACCACTTCCGTAAGGACTATCAGGTCATTGTTTCACGCACCAAGGAGTTGCCAGATGCCTAAGCAGTCGGTCAATCAGGTCACAGTAAAAACAGGTGGGAAACTCTACATTGCTGGAGAATATTCAGTTCTAACACCTGGTCAGACAGCCCTAATCCGGTTTATCCCTATCTTTATGTCAGCAGAGGTCAAGGAAGCACCAAGCACACAGCTATTTTCTGATATGTTTGACTATAGTGTTAGCCGTGAGCCAGACGCAAATTATGCCCTCATTCAAGAGGCCTTGAATACTTTTGAAGCCTATTGTGGTGAGAACTTGCCCGCTCTGGACCTTTCAATTACTGGAAAGTTGGAGCGAGATGGGGTTAAATTTGGTATTGGCTCATCTGGTTCAGTTGTGGTATTGACCCTCAAGGCCTTGGCAGCGGCTCTGCAGAAAGACTTATCCGAAGACATTCTCTTTAAATTAGCTAGTTACACCCTCCTCAAACAAGGAGACAACGGTTCTATGGGGGACCTAGCTTGTATCGTATACGAGGATCTGGTTTCCTATCGCTCTTTTGACCGTGCAAAAATAACAGAGCTTATAGACCAAATGACTCTATCAGAGCTTTTGGAGAAAGACTGGGGATATTGTATCAGACCTGTAGTGCCAGCTCTCAAAGCTCATTTTTTAGTGGGGTGGACCAAGCAAGCTGCTATCTCAAAAGACATGGTTAAGATGGCTAAATCTCGTATATCAAGCAAGTATCTAAGTGAAACTGAAGTAGCTGTTCAAGCTGCCATCAAGGCTCTGGAAACAGGAGATAAGACCTTGCTTAAGAGCAGCCTTCAAACTGTCAGTGACCGGTTGGAATCACTGAGTCCAGATATTTATGTGGACAAGCTGAAAAAACTCAAAGAAGCAGAGCAAGGACTCGATGCCATTGCTAAGTCCTCTGGAGCTGGAGGTGGCGACTGTGGTATCGCCTTTGCCTTTGACCAATCAAGCCGAGATGCTCTAGTTGAGCGTTGGCAAGAGGCAGGGATAGAGCTCTTGTATGAGGTATAGGAATCAGCTTAGTAGATAATAATCACGCAAGAAAGTAAAGAAATAACCTATGACAAATCGTAAAGACGATCACATCCGTTATGCCCTTAAGTACCAGTCGCCCTACAATAGTTTTGACGATATGGAACTTATCCACAAGTCTCTACCAACTTATGATTTAGATCAGATTGACTTGTCCACACATTTTGCAGGACGAGATTGGAACTTTCCCTTTTATATCAATGCCATGACAGGTGGTTCTGCCAAAGGTGGTGCAGTTAATCGAAAATTGGCTGAGGTGGCCAGTCGAACAGGTATTCTCATGGTGACGGGTTCCTACAGTGCTGCTCTAAAAGGAGAAGCACCAGAGTCCTTTGACTTTCGTCAAGAGTTTCCAGACTTAGATCTAGCGACTAATATCGGTGTGGATAAGTCTGTAGACCTGGGGATTAAGACGGTGGAAGCCATGAATCCAGTCTTTTTACAGCTCCATGTTAACCTTATGCAGGAGCTTCTCATGCCTGAGGGAGAGCGTATTTTCCACACTTGGAAGGAAAATGTGGCGGCTTATGCACAGAACATAGAGATTCCTCTTGTGCTTAAGGAGGTCGGCTTTGGTATGGATGTGGAAACCATTCGTTATGCCATGTCTCAAGGCGTCAAGACTGTGGATATCTCAGGTCGTGGTGGGACTAGCTTCTCCTATATTGAAAATAGTCGAGGCGGCAACCGTGATTACCTCAATGACTGGGGACAAAGCACCGTTCAGACCCTCTTGCAAGCCCAAGACCTTCGTGAGGATGTGGAAATCCTAGCCTCTGGTGGCGTGCGAAACCCACTCGATATGGTCAAATGTCTGGTCCTAGGAGCAAAAGGCGTTGGCCTCTCACGAACTGTCCTTGAATTGGTGGAACGTTACCCTGTGGATAAGGTTGTAGCTATCGTTAATGGCTGGAAGGACGACCTTCGTCTCATCATGTGTGCCCTTGATTGTCGGACTATTGATGAGCTCAAATCTGTTGATTATATTCTACATGGTAAGCTGCAAGGGACTTATATCAAGCAAGGAAAGTAGGAAAGAGCTAAGTGCTCTTTTTTTCTTGTCTTACGAAAACCACTAGCTGTGCTAGTGGTTCCGAAAAGCTTTTAGCGATGTATCAAAAAAGTCCCCCTAAAGTGTTATATTAGATAAGGTTTCCCGACCACTAACTAATATACAAAAGGAGGACCCCTGATGAGACAGTATAATAATAGTTTAGCACATACTACATGGAATTGTAAGTATCATATTGTTTTCGCTCCAAAATATAGACGTCAGATAATCTATGGGAAATACAAAGCAAGTATTGGTCAAATCTTACGGTTATTATGTGAAAGAAAAGGCGTTGAAATTCATGAAGCAGAAGCTTGCCCAGATCATATTCACATGTTAGTGAGTATACCACCGAAACTAAGTATTTCTTCATTTATGGGATATTTAAAAGGTAAAAGTAGCTTAATGATCTTCGACCGACACGCAAATTTAAAGTATAAATATGGGAATCGCAAATTTTGGTGTCGAGGCTTTTATGTTGATACGGTTGGGCGAAATCAGAAGCGAATTGAAGAATATATTCGTAATCAATTACAAGAAGACGTGATAGCAGATCAGCTCAGTCTTTTTGAGGAGTATGATCCGTTTACAGGTGAGAAGAATAAAAGAAAGTAATCTTAAAGAGACCCGCTAGACGGGTCAGCTAGCAAAGGTGGTGCTGAAGGGAAACCATTCGGTAGGCCTTTAGGCCTCGGCCGGAAGCAGAGGCTTTCAGCCGAAGAGCAAGCCACCCGTTCTCACGGGTGGTTTTGACTTTTCTTATTATGTTAAAATATTGTAATGTAAAACATTGTGTTTTTCAGTCAACACATGCCTGTTTTCAGAAAAATGCATGGAATGATAGGTGTTGGGTTAAAGAAATATTAAAGGAGTAACTATGTCTCAGCAGGTTATTAAAGCGGACAATTTAGGCAAAAGCTTTGGGTCTTTTAAGGCCATAAGTTCCCTCACTTTCGAGGTCAACAAGGGAGAAATTTTAGGTTTTCTTGGACCGTCTGGATCTGGTAAAACGACCACAATCAATATTCTCACAGGTCAATTGACACCAGACCAAGGGCAATCATCAATTCTAGGTAAGTCCTCTACCAATTTGAACGAGAAAGACCTTGCTAATATTGGTCTAATTACGGAAAATAGTGGCTATTATGAAAAGTTGAGCCTTTATGACAATCTCCTCTTTTTCGCAAAACTCTATGATGTTCCACAAGGGGACCTTGATGATTTGATGAAGCGTGTAGGTCTCTATGACAGACGTAAGACTCTGGCTGAAAAGTTATCAACAGGGATGAAGCAACGTATGTTACTCGTCCGTGCCATTATTAATAAGCCTCAAGTTCTCTTTTTGGATGAACCGACTTCAGGCTTGGATCCGTCAACTTCCAAGTCTATTCATGAACTTATTAAGGAGTTGCAAGCAGAAGGGACGACCATTTTTCTAACGACCCATGACATGCACGAGGCGACTATCCTCTGTGACAAGATTGTCCTTCTTAATAAGGGACAAATTGTGGAAGCGGGGACTCCAAGTGATCTGATTCAAAAGTACAATACAGCTAAACGTGTCAAAATTACCTATCAATCTGGTGAGGAGAACTACCTATCGTTTTCAGAGTTGGGACAGGTCGGCCAGACTGATGATATTCTAACCATCCATTCTTGTGAACCAACCTTGGAAGATGTCTTTATCCAACTAACAGGAGGTAAGCTCAATGCGTAAGCAGTTAAAATCACTCATGTGGCTCAGACGCCGAATTATCTTATCTAACAAAAGTCTTTTGCTTCAAGTCATGCTACCATTTGGCTTTCCCTATCTATACAAAAAGCTCTATGAGGTTCAAGGAACATTAAATGAGGAGACAAAGTTCAATCTTCTAGCGAGTTGTTTGTCTATGGCTCTTTCCCTTGGTGTAGGAAATATAATTAGTACCATTGTGTCTGAGGAAAAGGAGAAAAAGACTCTCCGAACTCTCCTTCTGAGTGGTGTTAAGACGAAAAATTACATAATCTCTACCCTTGTTTTCCCATTCGCCATTAGTCTTGCTTCAGCTCTTTTCATTCCTAAAATTCTAGAGATTGATTTGGGTAAACAGTCAGATACTTATTACCTTATTGTTTTATTAACTGCGGTAGCTGTCATGCTTATTTATCTATTTATTGGTATGGTGTGTAAGACTCAAGTTTCTTCACAAATTGTTAGCCTACCAGTAACGATGATTAGCCTTTTCATTCCAACATTTTCAGGCATGAGTGATACTTTTGATACCGTTATAAAATATAGTCATATGGGACTTTTCACAAATGGACTCAGTGATTTGGACCACTTTAAGTGGCAGGACCAAAAAGCTAGTTTAATAGCTCTAATCATCTGGATCCTTGTCTTTGCATTGCTTGACTTCGTACAGGCTAAGAGAATACGAAAGATTTCTTAATTCGTCTATTGATAAGATAAGTTCCTATTTTGACTACGACGTCCGCCCTCACTTAAGGAAAGTCTCAAAAAATCTATTTTTCAAAAGAATATCTTACAAATAAGAGCGGAAGCTCTTTTTTATTATCCAATCAAGCAAAAAGTCAACTTTCCCCTTGACAAGTCACTGCCTTAGGAGTAATATTTTCAGTGACATACGGTAGGTGAGGCTACCACAAGGATACGGATGACTACCGCAAAGCAGTGGAGACACTACTCGTTGGTCAACAGTCCTGATCGCCAAGGTCAAGACTAAGCTCATTTCATTGCCTTGCGGAGCTAAAGCTTGAACGGTCCATTTTTTGACAGAATCTATTAAAAAATCCACCTCGAGTTTATAGAGTCTTACCTGTATATGGGTAGGACTCTTTTCTTTTGTCCGAGGTCCGCCCACCATTAATAAATTGAAAGGAGAAACCTATGAGACTAATCGACGATCACCCCGAACCGCACCTAACCAGTCAATCGCTGATTAGTGTCTTAGGGACTCCGTAAGTGATTGGCTCCTGATTAAATAAGGAGATTCCAATGTCAACAAATAAAGAAAGACTTATTGCTGCTCTTCAAGAGCCACTTGAAACAACGCTTACTCGCTACAAGACTCATTTGGATGGCTTGAAGGAAGACCAAGTAGAAGAAAACCGTGACCTTTATGGGGAAAATATCATTACCAAAGGACAAGAGGATTCTATCATCAAAAAGATTTATGAATCTATCATCAATCCCTTTACTGTTATTCTCCTAGTCATTGCTCTGGTTTCCTTTATCACCAATGTCTGGCTTGCTAAACCAGGTGAAGAAGACCCAACGACTTCTATCATCATTGTCACTCTAGTTTTGATATCTGGCGGTATCCGTTTCATTCAAGAACTTCGTAGTGACAAGGCTGCTAGCAATTTGTCTCGCATGATTGTCAATACAGCAACAGTACTTCGAGATGGCAGTGAGCAAGAAATCCCAATCGATGAAATTGTGGTTGGAGATGTGGTCAAACTGAGTGCGGGAGATATGATTCCTGCGGATGTGGTCTTGTTAGACTCTCGTGATTTCTTTGTTCAACAGTCTGGCTTGACAGGTGAAAGCGATGCTGTGGAAAAGGCTTGTCTGTCTAAGGCGGATGGTCAAAATCTAGAGAGTTTGCTTGAAAGCGAGAGCCTTGCTTTCATGGGAACTAATGTTATCTCTGGCCGTGCAACAGCCTTGGTTTTAGTTGTTGGTGATGACACCATGATGGGAGCTATCGAGCAGACCATCAATACTTATGACGAACCAACTTCATTTGAACGTGAGATGAATTCCATTTCTTGGCTCTTGATTCGACTTATGTTGGTCATGGTTCCTGTTGTTTTTGTGATTAACGGTTTAACAGATGGGGACTGGCTTGAAGCCGGCGTCTTTGCCCTTAGTGTGGGAGTCGGTTTGACCCCAGAAATGTTGCCGATGATTATCACAGCCAGTCTTGCCAAGGGTTCTATCATTATGGCCAAGGAAAAGGTGGTCATCAAAAAACTTAATGCTATTCAAGATCTAGGGGCGATCGACATCCTTTGTACGGATAAGACAGGAACCCTGACTCAGGATGAAATCGTTCTTGAGTACCCTCTTGATATCCATGGTGACCTTGACCTTTCAGTGCTTCGGAGAGCCTATCTTAACTCTTATTTCCAAACTGGCTTGAAAAATCTTATGGACCGTGCCATTATTAGTCGAACTGAGAGAGAAGCTAAGAAACACGAGATCGTTCGTGACCTTGACCAAACCTTCCACAAGATTGATGAGCTCCCTTTTGATTTTGAACGCCGTCGCATGAGTGTCATTGTTCAAGACACTGATGGATTTGTTAGCATGGTGACAAAAGGTGCCCTTGAAGAAATGCTCTCTGTTTCTAACTATGTGGAATACAAGGGAGACATTATCCCATTGACTGACGATGTTCGTGAGGAAGTCCTTGTGGAAGTTGCACAGTTGAATGAACAAGGTTTGCGTGTTCTCGGTGTTAGCTACAAATCACAACTTAATGAAAATGACGTCTTTAGTGTTGAAGATGAAAGTGATATGATTTTGACGGGATATCTTGCCTTTCTTGACCCACCAAAACCATCAGCAGCACCTGCTATCAAGGCTTTGGCGGAATATGGTGTGACCACAAAAATTTTGACTGGAGACAATGATAAGGTGACACAGGCTGTCTGTGAAAAAGTTGGTCTAGATGTGACGCACATTCTACTTGGAAGTGATCTTGATACCATGTCAAATCAAGATTTGGCTAAGGCTGTGGAAACGACAACAGTCTTTGCTAAGTTATCCCCAGACCAAAAGGCACGAATTATCCTAAGCCTTAAGGAAAATGGGCATAAGGTAGGCTATATGGGTGATGGTATCAACGATGCCCCATCCATGAAGGTGTCAGATGTGGGGATTTCTGTGGATACAGCTGTTGATATCGCCAAAGAAACTGCAGATGTTATCTTGCTTGATAAGGATTTAATGGTCTTGGAAAAAGGTTTGGTTGAAGGACGGAAGGTCTATGCTAATATGACCAAATATATCAAGATGACCGTTTCTTCAAATTTCGGGAATATCTTTTCTCTCCTCTTTGCCAGCATTTTCTTACCATTCCTACCAATGGCACCTGTGCATTTGATTGTCCTTAATCTTGTCTATGATATTTCTTGTATCGCTCTTCCATTTGACAATGTGGACAAGGAATTTCTTAAAGAGCCACATATCTGGGAAGCCAAGTCAATCATGCGTTTCATGGCTTGGTTTGGACCTATTTCGTCTGTATTTGATATTTTGACTTACATCTTGCTCTATTTCATCATTGTGCCAATGATTTTGGGGCATGGCTATGTTCATGGTTCACCAGAAGCAGCAGCCTTTATCATCATTTTCCAAACAGGTTGGTTTATCGAATCTATGTGGTCTCAAACCATGGTTATCCACATGTTACGTTCACCAAAACTACCATTTATTCAAAGTCACCCAGCACTATCTGTTGTTGTGACAACCCTATTTGCTGCTGTCTTTGTAACCTCTCTTCCATACAGTCCATTGGCTAGTCTCTTAAAACTCAGCCATCTAAATGGTCTCTATTTCATTCTCTTGTTTATTATTATCGTTTTGTATATGCTTAGTGTTACCTTTGTGAAGCATATCTATATTAAGAAATATAAAGAATGGTTGTAGAATAACTATCCTTAGAAAAAAGAGCGTTAGCTCTTTTTTCATTACCTTTCATTCTGCCAAAACCTTTTCATTTATGGTATAATAGGGCGATTATAGATAATCAGAGGCCCTAAAAAACGTCAGTTGTGAGGACATGTTTTCTAAGAAATGAGAGACAATGTTTTCAAGGCCCCTTTCTTTCGTAGGCTATCCCAGTGGGAGGTGGAGGCCCTGAGATTTGGGGCTCAAGGCTAAGACCGCCACGAAGGAAACCATCAAAAAAATCTTAAGAAGGAAAAAGAAAATGAGTAATTACGCAATTATCCTTGCTGCGGGTAAAGGAACTCGCATGAAATCAGATCTTCCAAAAGTATTGCACAAGGTTTCAGGCATCACTATGCTTGAGCATGTCTTCCGTGCAGTTTCAGCCATTGATCCAGCTAAGAACGTTACTGTTATTGGTCACAAGGCTGAACTTGTTCGTGAGGTTTTGGATGGTCAATCTGCCTTCACTTTGCAAACTGAGCAGTTGGGGACTGGTCACGCAGTAATGATGGCTGAAGATGAGTTGGCTGGACTTGAAGGTCAAACGCTTGTTATTGCTGGTGACACGCCTTTGATTACTGGTGAAAGCCTTAAAAACCTTATTGATTTCCACGTTAATCACAAAAATGTTGCCACTATCTTGACTGCAACTGCGGACAATCCATTTGGTTATGGTCGTATCATCCGTAACGAAAATGGCGAAGTGACTAAGATTGTTGAGCAAAAAGATGCCAACGAATTCGAACAACAAGTCAAAGAAATCAATACAGGGACTTACGTTTTTGACAATAAACGTCTCTTCGAAGCACTTAAAAACATCAATACTAACAACGCTCAAGGGGAATACTATTTGACTGATGTTATTTCTATTTTCCGTGAGAATGGTGAAAAAGTAGGTGCCTTCACCCTTCGTGACTTCGAAGAAAGTCTTGGGGTTAATGACCGTGTTGCCCTAGCTACAGCAGAAGATGTTATGCGTCGTCGTATCAACAAAGCTCACATGGTCAACGGTGTTACTTTCCAAAATCCAAACGCTACTTATATCGACGTGGATGTGGAAATTGAGCCAGATGTTGTCATTGAAGCTAATGTGACACTTAAAGGACAAACGAAGATTGGTGCAGAGTCAGTGCTTACTAATGGTACTTATATTGTTGACTCAACTATCGGTGCTAAAACGGTTATTACTAACTCTATGATTGAGCACTCAGTGGTTGAAGAAGGTGTTACCGTTGGTCCATTTGCCCATGTTCGTCCAGATTCAACCCTCAAAAAAGATGTTCATATCGGTAACTTTGTTGAGGTTAAGGGTTCTACTATCGGTGAAAATACCAAGGCTGGTCACTTGACCTACATTGGTAATGCGGAAGTTGGTTCTGACGTTAACTTTGGTGCTGGAACCATTACCGTTAACTATGATGGTCAACACAAGTTCAAGACACAAATTGCTAACAACGTCTTTATCGGAAGCAATTCAACCTTGATTGCACCGCTTGAAATTGGGGCTAACGCCCTCACAGCGGCTGGTTCAACCATCACAGATGATGTGCCAGCTGACAGCGTAGCCATTGGACGTGGCCGTCAGGTCAATAAAGAAGGCTATGCCATTAAGAAACCTCACCACCCAAGCCAACAAAAGTAGGCTTAAGGCTATCTGAGCTAGATTCTCTTGTAGAGTAGATGTAGCTTAGAATGAGGTCAGAAGTAAAAGGAGTCAATTCATGGATTTTGAAGAAAAAACACTCAAACGTGAGTCAAAATTTAAGGGACATATTTTTGAAGTTGCAGTAGACGAGGTCCTCTTGCCAGACGGTAAGACAGCTGGTCGTGAACTCATCTTCCACAAGGGAGCAGTAGCTGTTTTAGCGGTTACCCCAGAAGGAAAAATCATTATCGTCAAACAATACCGCAAGGCTATTGAGGCGGTTTCTTACGAGATTCCTGCGGGTAAGCTGGAAGTCGGTGAAGCTGGCGATGAGATGGCTGCAGCGGCGCGTGAACTTGAAGAGGAGACTCAATACAAGGGTGATCTGGAATTGATTTATGAATTTTACACAGCCATTGGCTTTTGTAATGAGAGAATCAAGCTCTATGTAGCGACTAACCTTAAACCTGTGGAAAATCCACGTCCACTTGATGATGATGAGTTCCTTGAACTCTATGAATTGACCTATGAAGAGTGTATGGAACTTGTAGCGTCAGGGGCTATCCAGGATGCCAAAACTATCATCGCCCTCCAATACTATGCCCTTCATTTCGGAGGAAAATAAGCTATGGGAAAACCACTTTTGACCGACGATATCATTGAGCAGGCCAAGCGTGGGGAAATCGATTTAGAGGAATATCCTTATTATGAGGACTATGAACAAGAGTTCTACGATGAGGATTATGAGGCTGATTACCAGCCTTCTGCCTACAAGAGCCGTCGAATTGAGAATGCCAAACGCAATCAATTTCAACACAAGCTTAATCGCATCCTCTTTTGGGTTGTGGTCCTCTTGATTATTCTCTTCATTGCTGTCTTTTATTTCTAAGAACTCTATGAGTCAGATAGCCCTAGCTACTGATTCAGGAAAGATTACAAGCTGAAAAGGAACTATATGAAAATCGGAATTATCGCTGCCATGGAGCAGGAGTTAGTGCTTCTAGTGGAGCAATTGGAAAATAAGGTTGAAGAAACTGTTCTTGGCAATACCTACTACACAGGACGCTTAGGAAAACATGATGTTGTTTTGGTGCAATCAGGTGTTGGTAAGGTTATGTCAACCATGTCTGTGGCTGTCTTGGCAGACCATTTTGGCGTTGATGCCCTCATTAACACTGGTTCTGCTGGAGCGGTAGCACCTGGACTTAAAATTGGAGATGTGGTTGTGGCGTCAAAATTAGCCTATCACGATGTTGATTTGACAGCCTTTGGCTATGATTATGGGCAAATGTCTATGCAGCCACTTTACTTTGAAAGTGACTCTACCTTCGTAGAGACTTTCGAAAAGGTCTTGGCTCAGGCTTCCATTGATTCTAAGATTGGGCTTATCGCTACGGGTGATAGCTTCATTGCGGGTCAAGACAAGATTGATGCTATTAAGGGGCATTTTCCAGAAGTCTTGGCTGTAGAGATGGAGGGAGCAGCTATTGCTCAAGCCGCACACAGTGTCAAAAAGCCTTTCATCGTTGTACGTGCCATGAGTGATACAGCTGCTCATGATGCTAACATTACCTTTGATGAATTCATTATTCAGGCGGGAAAACAATCAGCTGCTATCTTGGTTGAGTTTCTCAAAGAACTTGCCTAAAATACATTAAATGAGTGCTTATGCTCATTTTCTTAATTAATTTAAAGACGACTGCTATTCATTTAAGAATGGCAGTTTTTTTCTGCTTTTAGATAAGAAAAGCTTCTCATTTTTTAAAGAAAAAATCTGAATTTTAGCATTTTTCAGACGGAAATTTAATTAAAATTATGTCAATAAAATGAGAAAGAAAAACAATATTAAAAGAGAGACTCCGATAGAAAGCTTATAATATAAGGGTTTGAAAATTTCACTATCTATTGATATCTTAGAAAGCTTTACAAAACCTCCAAAGGGGTAAATAATTATCTTGCAAAGTTCTGAAAATAGTGTATAATTCAGAATGAAAAGGGTTACAAAAATGTTAAGATTTGTAAAAATGGGAGGATAGAATCATGAATAACCGATTCGGTGATTCGAGGCAGCGTTTCTCCATCCGTAAGTTTACGGTGGGCGTTGCTTCGGTCTTACTTTCGTCTGCAGTTTTTGGTGTAAGTACCGCCAAAGCAGATCAAGCTGAAGAGCCTAAAGGCCAACCAGCGACGAGTGTGCTTGAGGAAGCCAGTGAGTCTGATGGTGGGGGCCAAAGGACAAGCACTAGTGCCTCAAGTCAAGAAGTGACAGCTGAACCTACCGTTCAAGCAGAAAGTACCAGTGCTATCTCAGTGACTGCTGTTTCTAGTGAAGTTGCGCTTCAAGAGCAAACGGTTGCAAGCTCTGAACAAAAGAGTACATCACAAGATAAGACTAGTGAGGGGCTCAGTGAGAAGCCAGTTACAGTCAATGAAACACGAGAAGCTAGCGCTAGCGAACTCGCTGCAGCAAACAATACGAGTTCCGCTTCGTCAGATAATTTCGGACTTAAGGTTACCAACCTAAGTCGCCCGATTCCAGCGGATGTCAAGGTGACAAAGACAGGAACTGAAATCACTGTTCAAAATCCTGATGTGGAAATGGAATTTCCGAACGGAAATAGTAAGTACGCTACTAGCAAGGTTGTCTACCACAATATTCCTTTCCCTGATGATATGACCATCAATGAAGGGGATCAGGTCATTTTTAATTTGCCTGAGCAGTTGCGATTCCGTACTAGCTACGATATCAATGTCTATAATCCAGACAATCAAATTGTAGGTCTGGCTCAAATTGATCCTGAGAAGAATCGTGTCACTACGACCTTTAATAACTATTTCCAAACACATCCTAACAATAAGCTCATGAGTTTGGAGTTGGATACCCTTTATTCTGAAGAAGTAGATGAAGGGGAACATCTTACTCTTGATTTTGAGGGACGTATCATTCATGTTTCAGTGGGTAAAGTGCAGTCACCTCCTCCAGGTCAAGAGGTTATTTCTAAGTGGGGTAGTCAAGACAAGCATGATCCAACTATCCTAAATTGGCAGATGCGTCTTAATTACTCACGACGTCTCCTTAACAACTTGAAACTGGTTGATACTTGGTCTGACAATCAAAGATTTGTGGACGGTTCTTTGCAACTTCGCTACATTGATTCGGCAGATCCTTGGATTGACAAGGGTTCAGCTATGGATTTGATTAAGAGTTTCTCTTATGATGATAGCCATTTTGAGCTTAAACTCAATCAGTTGGACCGCATGGTTTATGTTTGGTATCAAACCCGTTTGACACAACCTGTTGAAGAATCCACTAACCCTGTCAACCGTATTAAACTTCATGCTGATGTTGTTTCCGATTCTTACAAGTCAACCATTCGCTTGGTAGGTGGCCGAGGAGATGCCATCGGAGATAACCTCGCTCATTTCAATCTTGAGCTTGAGAAGGACTTGACGGGTAGAGACCTTAAGGATAAAGAATTTACATTTAAATTAGTTGATGTGACTGATAGTGCCAATCCTGTTGACTTAGGGGAAACCACTAATGATGGCAAGGGTAAAATCGTCTTTTCAGATCTCTCACTCAGTAAGCCAGGTATCTATCATTATCGTGTGACAGAGGTTCCAGGTAATGACGAAGATGTGGTCTATGACAAACTAGAGGCCAATATCACCATTCAGGTTGTTCGTGAAACTGTGGACAATCAAGTCAAATTAGTTGCCAAGGTTGCCTATCCAGAAGACATTATCTTTAACAATAAATTGGTAACACCAGCCAAGGCCAAAATTGCATTTGGTAAGGAATTGACCAAGGCAGGCGTTAAACAAGATCTAAAAGCAGATCAATTCCAATTTGTTCTCAAAGACCGTTTTGGAAAAGTCCTTGAAACTGTTGGCAATACAGCTGATGGTCAGGTTGCCTTTAGTGAGTTAACCTTTAACAAGGTAGGTACTTACAACTACACTGTTGAAGAGCTTACAGGTAAGGATGATTCAATTGTTTATGACAGCATGAAAGCTGCTGTTTCTATCACGGTAACACGTGATGGCGACGCCCTTGTTTCAACCGTGGTTAATCCTAAAGACACTATCTTTAACAATAAGTTTGTGACTCCAGCTAAAGCCGCTATTCAGTTCAGTAAGGAATTGACTAAGGCAGGTGTCAACCAAACTTTGACTGCTAATGAGTTCCAATTTGTTCTCAAAGATAGTGCCGGTCATATTGTCGAAACAGTTGGTAATACAGCTGATGGTCGTGTTGCCTTTAGTGAACTTCACTTTGATAAGGCAGGAACTTACACTTATACTGTTGAAGAAGTTAAGGGAACTAACGAAGATATCATCTATGATGGTATGAAAGCGACTGTCTGGATTACAGTGACACGAGATGGTGATGCTTTGGTATCAACAGTCGCTAATCCAAAAGATACTGTTTTCAATAACTATGTGAAAGACGTGCAACCAGCTAAGGCCAAATTCGAATTGACCAAGGTTCTTACAGGTCGCAACCTCAAAGATGGTGAGTTCAGTTTCGTCCTCAAGGACGACAAGGGTAATGTTATCCAAACAGTGACCAATAATGCACAAGGAAACATTAGTTTTGAAAATATTGTCTACGACAAACCAGGTGTTTACTACTACACTGTTGAAGAAGTCAAGGGCAATGAAGCTGACGTGGTTTATGATAACATGGTGGCTAAGTTCCAGGTGACCGTTACTAAGACTGTAGGTGAAAAGGAAAATCTGCTCGTAGCAGCCGTTCTCCTTCCTTTGGATACAGAATTTAACAATAGTTACATTCCTCCAACACCTCCTACACCGCCAACACCACCAACACCACCAACTCCGCCTACTCCACCGGTGACTCCAAAACCAGCTAAGCCAGTTCAATCCTCTGAGAAATCAGGACCTCAACTTCCAGAGACTGGTCAAGCTAACGATACTGCTTTGCTTGCCCTTGGGGCGGTAGCAGAAGTGGCAGCAGTCATGGGTGTAGCATATAGCCATCGTCGCCGTAAAGACGTTTAAGATGATGACCTAAAAGATCGAGTATTCTCGATCTTTTTTAGTGTTGGAATGCCTATCTCATTAAATGAGAAATCAAGATAAAGCCAACTGCAAGATGAAATTTCTACTAAATTAAGCTATAATGAAGAGTATGAAAGTTCTACTTTATCTTGAAGGAAAATCGGTTCTTGAAAAATCAGGAATCGGACGGGCTCTCCACCATCAGATGCATGCCTTGGACTTGGCGGGGATTCCCTATACAACGGACATCTTGGGTGATTACGATGTCGTTCATATTAATACTTATGGGCCACGCAGCTTGATGTTGTTGCATGCTGCAAAACGCCGTGGCAAGAAGGTCATCATGCATGGTCATTCGACACGTGAGGACTTTGAGAATTCATTCATCGGTTCTAACCTTTTGGCCCCACTTTTTGGAAAATATTTGGCCCACATGTACCAAAAGGCTGATTACGTGATTACGCCATCTGAGTATTCCAAAAAATTGATTCAGTCTTACGGAGTTACGACACCAATCATTGCTGTTTCAAATGGGATTGATTTGAAAAAATACGGTAAGGATCCACGTAAGGAAGAAGTTTTCCGAGACTACTTTGGTATTGAGGAAGGACAGCCAGTGGTTATTTGTGCGGGTCTTTATTTCCAACGCAAGGGAATTGAAGATTTCGTCAAGGTTGCCGAAAAGATGCCTCATGTTCGTTTTATTTGGTTAGGTAGTATCAGCAAATGGTTGATTCCTAAGAAGATTCGAGACATTGTCAATGGTAAGCATCCTGATAATGTCAGCTTCCCAGGTTATTTCAAGGGAGCCGTCTTCCAGGGAGCCATGAGTGGTGCTAATGCTTTCTTTTTCCCATCTTACGAGGAAACTGAAGGGATTGTGGTGCTAGAAGCCTTTGCCAGTCACCAGCATGTAGTTTTGCGTGATATTCCTGTTTATGAAGGCTGGGTTGATGACAAATCGGCCTCATTTGGGCACAACGTGGACGAATTTGTAGTAGCCTTGCAAGATATTATCGATGGTAAAGTGGACAAACGTGAAGAAGGCTATAAGGTTGCAGAAAGTCGCTCGATTGATGATGTCGCCCAAAAGCTTGTTGAAGCCTACAAAGAAGTATTGGAGATTTAAATGCGTATCGGATTGTTTACAGATACCTATTTTCCACAGGTATCAGGTGTTGCGACTAGTATTCGCACGCTGAAGACGCAGTTGGAAAAAATGGGACATACAGTCTTTATCTTTACCACGACTGATAGAGATGTTGGCCGCTATGAAGACTGGCAGATTGTCCGTATTCCGAGTGTGCCTTTCTTTGCTTTTAAGGATCGCCGTGTAGCTTATCGTGGCTTTTCCAAGGCACTAGAGATTGCTAAACAATATAAGCTTGATATTATTCATACGCAGACAGAGTTTTCATTAGGTCTGCTAGGGATTGCCATTGCACGCGAACTTAGGATTCCTGTTGTGCATACCTACCATACTCAGTATGAAGACTATGTCCGCTATATTGCCAAAGGTATGGTTATCCGTCCAAGTATGGTTAAGTACATTGTTCGTGGCTTTATGAGCGATTTGGATGGAGTCATCTGTCCGAGTGAGATTGTTTATGACCTTTTGCTCAAGTACAAGGTTGCAGCTGAAAAACGTGTCATTCCAACTGGAATTGAACTTGAAAAATTCCAACGTCCAGAGATTACTGAAGATGATGTGGCAGACTTGAGATCCAAGCTTGGTATCGCCTCTGATGAGACCATGTTGTTGAGCCTCTCTCGTGTGTCCTATGAGAAAAACATCCAGGCTGTGCTGGCTGCTCTCCCTTCTGTTTTGGAGGAAGACGACAAGGTGCGTTTGGTTGTGGCTGGTGACGGTCCTTACCTACCAGATCTTAAGTCTCAAGCCAAAAAACTAGGTATTCAGGACAAGGTGGTTTTCACTGGTATGATTGCGCCTAGTGAGACAGCTCTTTATTATAAGTCTGCTGATTTCTTCATTTCGGCTTCAACCAGTGAGACTCAAGGCTTGACCTATCTGGAAGCCTTGGCTAGTGGTACCCCAATCATTGCTCACGGAAATCCTTATTTGGATAATGTGATTACAGACCAGATGTTTGGAACGCTTTATTATCATGATAATGATTTAGCTGGGGCCATTTTGGAAGCAGCCATTGCAACACCAGAAAAAGACGAAACTAAGTGGGCTGACAAGCTTTATGAAATTTCTGCGGAAAACTTTGGAAAACGTGTCTATGAGTATTACTTGGACCTTACGATTTCTAAGGATTTCCACAATGATTTGAATGGTGAAGATAGTACCATGAAACGCTTGACGCGTATGGTAACTTATTTGCCGACTAAGGCTATTACCTTGCCTGTTAATGGCTCTGTTCGTATCCTTAAAGGATCAGCCAAACAGGTCAAGAAAATCAGAAATATCACGAAACTTTTGGATTAGGAAAGCTACCAGGTTTTCCTAGTCAGATAAAATCTTAGAATTGATTAATAAAAGAGATAATTAGCTTGAAAAATTACAGTTTCATGCTATAATAACGCATAGAGACATATCAGTCATGGGAAATCTTTCAGAGAGCGTGTGGTGCTGGAAATCACGCAGAGGACATGATTGGGACTACTCGATTAACTTTTTATGCAAACATAAAACGGTGGCCACGTTAGAGCCAATCAGAGGTGTAGGACAGACTCGTTTTTTGTCGTACATGAACTAAGGTGGAACCACGTTGCGACGTCCTTTTTAGGATGTCGCTTTTTATATTGTTTGGTATGCTTTACAATTTTTAGAATGTCTAGTTTAGATAGAAAAGCTTTACTTTGTGACTATATATTTTCTCTTTGATTACTAAAAGGATTGTTTAGAACGAGGTGACACTATCTTTTTAGGTGAGGGAGAATTTTATGGGGTTCAAATATGAAGCTATCAAGGCCTACTTGATTGACCACGGTGTAGATGCTAGTCTTGCTGAGACTATGCATGCTATCTATGCTACCCAAAGACTTGGTGGAACAGCCAATGCTTATTTTCTTATTGTTTTTACAGAAAAAGAGGTTTTCATTATCTCGATTACTCCTTTAGGAAAATTAGGAAAGATTATCGCTACACTTCCTGAAGAGATGATTAGGTCCTATCAGTTTAAGAAACGTTTGTTCATTGGTTACAAACTTCGTTTCGTTCTAACTGATGATAGGGAGCTAGACTTTAATATCAACAAGATGATGATTGGTGCAGGTTGGCATAAGACAGAATTGCAAAGCATCCTAGAAACAAATTATTACAACAAAAATAATTAATATAGAAAGGACGAAAGGGCTCGACCTTTAGAGCTCTACATCTTAATTATGATTAACATTACTTTCCCAGATGGCGCTGTTCGTGAATTCGAATCTGGCGTTACAACTTTTGACATTGCACAATCTATCAGCAATTCTTTGGCTAAAAAAGCTCTTGCTGGTAAATTCAACGGTAAATTGATTGACACTACACGTGCCATCACTGAAGACGGGAGCATCGAAATCGTGACACCTGATCATGAAGATGCTCTTCCAATCTTGCGTCACTCAGCGGCTCACTTGTTTGCCCAAGCTGCTCGTCGTCTCTTCCCTGATATCCACTTGGGTGTCGGTCCAGCGATTGAAGATGGTTTCTACTACGACACTGATAATGAAGCTGGTCAAATTTCTAACGAAGACCTTCCTCGTATCGAAGAAGAAATGAAGAAAATCGTTAAAGAAAACTTCCCATCAATCCGTGAAGAAGTGACTAAAGACGAAGCGCGTGAAATCTTCAAAAACGATCCATATAAATTGGAATTGATTGAAGAACATTCAGAAGATGAAGGTGGTTTGACTATCTACCGTCAAGGTGAATACGTTGACCTTTGCCGTGGTCCACACGTGCCATCAACTGGTCGTATCCAAGTTTTCCACCTTTTGAATGTTGCAGGTGCTTACTGGCGTGGAAATAGCGATAATGCTATGATGCAACGTATCTACGGTACAGCTTGGTTCGATAAAAAAGATCTCAAGGCTTATCTTAAACGTCTTGAAGAAGCTAAAGAACGTGACCACCGTAAACTTGGTAAAGAACTTGATTTGTTCATGATTTCTCAAGAGGTTGGTCAAGGTCTTCCATTCTGGTTGCCAAACGGTGCGACAATCCGTCGTGTCTTGGAACGCTACATCGTGGACAAGGAAGTAGCAGCAGGCTACCAACATGTTTACACTCCACCAATTGCTTCTGTAGAACTTTATAAAACTTCAGGTCACTGGGATCACTACCGTGAAGATATGTTCCCAACAATGGATATGGGAGATGGTGAAGCCTTTGTTCTTCGTCCAATGAACTGTCCTCACCACATCGAAGTTTACAAACACCATGTGCACTCTTATCGTGAATTGCCAATCCGTATCGCTGAAATTGGTATGATGCACCGTTATGAAAAATCTGGTGCCCTTACAGGACTTCAACGTGTACGTGAAATGTCACTTAATGATGGTCATACTTTTGTAACACCTGAACAAATCAAAGATGAGTTCCAACGTACGCTTCAATTGATTATCGACGTTTACGAAGATTTCAACTTGACTGACTATCGTTTCCGTTTGTCATACCGTGACCCTAAAGATACTCACAAATATTTTGACAATGATGAAATGTGGGAAAATGCTCAAAGCATGTTGAAATCAGCCATGGATGACATGGGACTTGACTACTTCGAGGCAGAAGGTGAAGCTGCCTTCTACGGTCCAAAACTTGATATCCAAGTGAAGACTGCTCTTGGTAATGAAGAAACACTTTCAACTATCCAATTGGACTTCTTGCTTCCAGAACGTTTTGACCTTAAATATATCGGAGCCGATGGAGAAGAACACCGTCCAGTTATGATTCACCGTGGGGTTATTTCAACAATGGAACGCTTTACAGCTATCCTTATTGAAAACTATAAAGGAGCCTTCCCAACTTGGTTGGCACCTCAACAAGTGACTGTTATCCCAGTTTCAAATGAAGCCCACACAGATTACGCTTGGGAAGTTGCTAAACAACTTCGTGACCGTGGTATCCGTGTTGAAGTGGATGAACGTAACGAGAAAATGCAATACAAGATTCGTGCGTCTCAAACACAAAAAATCCCTTACCAATTGATTGTTGGTGACAAGGAAATGGAAGACGGAACTGTTAACGTTCGTCGCTATGGACAAAAACAAACACACACTGAAACTGTATCAGAATTTGTAGAAAATATCCTTGCTGATATCGCCCGCAAATCACGCCCAGATGCCGAATAAATCAGAAAGTCGGTTAGCTAAGCTAGCTGACTTTTTAGTAGGATAAACCATGCACGTTTTTATGAAAAGACTCATATTCCTGGTGGGAGCAGTTCTGGTCTTGTTACTGGCGAGTTTTACTTATCATAGATTGGCCTTGCAAAGGGAAAAGGCTTCGCTTAAACCTATGGGACAAATGGTGTCTGTTAATGGCCATGACATGAGCGTCTTTGTGAAGGGAGATGGTCCCCAAACTCTAGTTTTTCTATCTGGTGCTGGAACAGCCTCTCCCATTCTAGATTTTAAAGACTTGTATGATGGGCTTTCGAAGCAGTATAAGATAGTCGTTGTAGAGAGGGCTGGTTATGGTTACAGTGAGGACACTTCAGAGTCCAGAGATGTTTCTGAGGTTCTGTCAGAAACACGACAAGCCCTAGCCAAGGCTCATTTATCTGGTCCTTATATTATCCTCTCTCATTCCATGGCCTCTTTAGAGACACTCCTGTGGCAGGAAAAATACCCAAGTGAAGTGAAAGCTATCATTGGCTTAGATTGGGCCCTACCAGAAAGTTACTCTCATTTAACAATGCATCCCCAGCTTTTACGTTTGGCTCGTTGGGGGAGCCAATTAGGCCTTTTAAGATATCTTCCAAAGAGTCTCTATGTGCCAAATGACAATCTAAGTAGTAGTGATCGCAGACTCTATCAACGGATAGCCTATCGTCAAATTTTGTCGAAGGCTATGTTAAATGAAAGCCTATCTGTTAAGAAAAATGCTAAAAAGGTTGCTTCTAGCATTGATTCGCAAATCCCAACCTTATTGATGGTCTCGAATGGTGAAGGGACAAGTTTTAGTCAGGAGGAGTGGCGTCAATATGCGACGAGTTTTTCAAAGGACCAGAAAAATATTGAAGTGACTTTTTATGATGCTCCACATTATCTTTATCATTATCGTACCAAAGAGGTGACTGAGAAGATAGAGGAGTTCATCAAAAAGACGACTGAATGAATTTACATATATTATCGAGGAGAGATGTGATGCTCATTGGTTCAAAAGCCTTTCGACACTTATGGGAGGACTGGCGAAGGGACTACCAACCATTGCAGGTGTTGAGCTTATTGTTAGATTATATCCAAATGCCTGAGGATTTATCGGGGGAGCTTGAAGAAACCCAACACCTTTTATCTTATTTTGACCCTGATTTGGCGCCACATGATTCCTTCTGGAAGGATGTCGTCAAATTGGTAAATCTGGCCTTCCCTGATGACAGTTTATCTAAGGATGTTTCTATTGAACGACAAATCCATCAATTACGTTATCTGATTTCGAGTCAACAGGCCCAGTATGTGCGGACGCATTATAAAAAGCCAGGGATGACAGATAAAGAAGCTTTGGCCGTCTATCTGAGATGGAAACCTTTCACCATGTTTGATCAGGGACGTTTGCACCAAAAGATTTCTATCTGTGATGGCAAGGCGGTTTATCCTGATGGGATTCCAAGTGTTAATCTAAAAATTCTTCTCTATAATCGGATTGAGTTTATTCTGGATAGTCAGGGAAATTTTCTCAATGAGGTCGATGGTGAGAAGGTTACTGAGAGCGGTGTGGTTAATGGTGCCAGTTTCAACTATGGCAATTTCAAGCGCCACTGGCAACTGGACGTGGAGCCAGTCCAACCACATGATCCTGACTTTCGTAATCGGATGACCAAGGGCTTTCGCTCGCCCAATAAGTTGAAGAAGCGCTGGGGACAGGAAGCGCCTGAAAACTTTGACAAGTCTTTTTACAATCCAAAAGGCATTTATGCCCAGTCACATAGGTCTTTGGCAAATGATGTCAAACGCCAAGCCAGACTTTTTCTCGCTCTGGTTTATGGCTTTAAACCAGTTCAGATAAAGCAATCAAAGGAGGTTCATATGTCTAAACAACCACAAAACAATAAAGGAACAGCGGTTCTAGGGTCACTAGTCTTCATGGCCTTATACGCCCTAGGTATTTGGCATAATGCTGTTCGAGGAAATATTCCCTTCCTTATTCTTTGGAGTGTTTTACTCCTTGTTAATGTCAGCTATTTGATTTTCCGCTTGAGAAAATAAAAAAAGAAAGTGATATAGACCTAAATGGTAAGAAATTTAGGTCTGTATCACTTTTTTGTATATTCAATGATAACTTACCACTTGCTTTCTTCTGGGATAATAATCCAGCAAATGATGTAGAAAAGAAAGCCTGTTCCGAATAAGAAGACCGCTGCAGCCCAAATGAGGCGAATAATGACAGGGTCGATATCAAGATATTTAGCGATACCGGAACAAACACCGGCAATGATTTTGTTGTTTGGATCTCGTCTGAGTTCTTTTTTCATATGATTTTCCTCCGTATTGCCTTATTATACCATATCTAGTTAAAGTATAGCATTAGTTTAAGGAAGCATGAAATAGACGATACCCATATATTGAAGAGCTGAAGCCAACATGATGAAGAGGTGCCAAATCATATGGAAGTACGGTTTTTTCTTAGCGTAGAAAGCTGCACCAATCGTGTAAGACAATCCTCCAGCAAGCATGAGACCCCAAAAGGCTGGTCCAGTCTTAGTGACGATAGCTGGGATAATGAAGATAACCAACCATCCCATCATCAGATAGAGGAAGAGGGAGAACTTTTCATTGATTTTTTTAGCAAAAATTTTGTAGAGAATTCCAAAAATTGTTGTTCCCCATTGGAGGATGATGATGCTATAGCCTAGCCAACCGCCAACCAGTGAGAGGGCAACAGGGGTGTAGCTTCCAGCAATGGCGATATAAATCATGCTATGGTCGATAATTCTCAAAACCATCTTGTGGGGTGAGTTGTAATCCATGGCGTGATAGATGGCAGAACTCAAAAACATGAGGAATAGGCTGATAACGAAAACAGACATCCCAACAGCAGCAGTCATACCATAGCCGTTGTTGGCATGAACAGCAGTAATTGGCAGTAAGACTAGCATGGCCACAGCGCCGACGGCATGTGTTACGCTGTTGGCCACTTCCTCACCAAAGCTAAGTTTTTTACTGAGTTTGAGGTTGGGGGAAGCATTAAAAGTAGCGGTATTAGACATTATTTCCTCCTTCAAGGTCGTTCAAAAGTTGATGGGTAGCTCGGTAACATTGAAGCGTCTGACAGGCTGAGAGTATGACTTGCGGAGCTTCTTGGGGAAACTGACCATTCATACAGGCTACAAAGTCATTGTAGTAGGTCTTTTGACTTTCAGCATCTGTTCGTAGGATTTCCAAGGTTTTAGCAATCTCAGAAATCTCAAAAACGGTCTTTAGACTAGTGATGACAATAAGTCTAGCTACCTGAGCAGCATTATATTTTTTTTTGATGGGTTTTGCGACATGGCCATGTTTGACATAATTATTGACCATAGAGGCAGTTAGCCCCTTGTCGTTTGGTCCCAAAGTACTTTGGGTGACCTGATTGACATAGAGCAAAACCTGATCCAAATAGAGTTCAATCTCTGGTAATTCTTCCCAGAGTGGGTATTGTTGTGTTGTCAAGTTA
Organism: Streptococcus sp. 23.2; assembly: GCF_016648665.1. Taxonomy (NCBI): domain Bacteria; kingdom Bacillati; phylum Bacillota; class Bacilli; order Lactobacillales; family Streptococcaceae; genus Streptococcus; species Streptococcus sp. 23.2. The sequence goes on along the minus strand of NZ_JACLQJ010000002.1, from coordinate 108,276 downwards.
TAAAAACCTCTTTATCTAGTTTTCATAACTAGATTATAACATTATAGAAATTCAAGTCAAGTCAGAACTTGTGAGATATGAAAAAGATGTTGGGATAACATTTCCAACATCTTTGTTTCTTATGTGATATGGCAGAGTTATTTTTTAAAACTGCTTCAGTATCTCTTTTTATGGGGTTCTAAGTTTCTCCAAAATTGCTTGTGCAGTTTCTTGGTTCATATGTTTGGCCTTGAGAAGTTCAGCCAAAACGTGAGGCATCTCTTCAGGACTAGCACCGGCTAGTAGGGCTAGAGATTTGGCCTGAAGTTTCATATGTCCTGCTTGTATACCTGTTGAAGTCAGAGCTTTGAGAGCAGCCAGATTTTGTGCCAAACCAAGAGAAACGATGATACTAGCTAGGATTTTGGCATCTGGATGGTTAAGTAAGTCATGGGCGATAGAAACACTAGGGTTAAGTCCTATTGAACCGCCACGGGTTGCAATTGGCATGGGGAGGGTTAATTCTCCCACCAATTCTTTAGCCTCCTGGTCATAAGTCCATGTGGACAGGCCACGGTAGCTACCATCCTTGCTAGCATAGGCATGGCTACCAGCCTCAACTGCTCGCCAATCATTGCCAGTCGCAATAACTAGGGCATCGATACCATTGAAAATTCCCTTGTTATGGGTAGCTGCTCGGTAAGGGTCCACCTGGGCCAACTGGCTAGCCATCTCCATTTTCTTAGCAAAATCATGAGCGTCTTCCTTGTTACGACTGAGGAAGCGTGTGCTAAGACGACAAGTTGCTGTCACTAGACTCTCGGTGGCAAGATTTGAGAGAATGGCCATGAGACTTTGACCTTCTGAGAGATTTTCCAGTTTTGGCACCAGTGCTTCCATCATGGTGTTGACCATATTGGCTCCCATGGCTTCTTGGGTATCAACGGCTAGATAGACAATGAGGAAGTCTCCCTTAGCCTCAGTCCAGAGCCTGCGAGGGCCACCTCCACGCTTAACAATAGAAGGATGAGCCTCTTTGGCAATTTCTATGAGGTCCTGATTGGCTGCTTGAATTTTACTTGAAGCAACGGCTTTATCAGGAACGTCAAAAAGGGCAACTTGGCCAATCATTTGACGATTATGAATCGTAGTCGTGAAACCGCCAGAGCGTTTAATGAGCTTGCTAGCATAGGAAGCAGCGGCGACAACAGAAGGTTCCTCAGTAACCATAGGAACCTGGTAGGTTACACCGTCTACCAATACATCTGGGCAAACGGCAAAGGGAAGTGTAAATCGACCAATAACATTTTCAGCCATTTGGTTGGCTGTTTCAAGGGTGAGTTGTTGGTCCTTATCCAGAAGATCTTGATTTTCCTGAGACAAAAGAGCATTCTTTTTCAAATGCTCTTTACGTTCTTGCGGTGTCTTCTTGGAAAAACCAGTCCAAGAGAGTTTAGTCATATTAATTTCCTTTATAGATACGTTGGTGTTCAGAGATTTCAGTTAAACGGAAAGCTCCGGTTTGGTAATCAGCGAATTGAGTAGAGCCAGTGTCGTCCAACTGCGCCTCTTCATAGAAAAGTTTTTCATAATCAGCAACGCTCAAGGGGTGACGTTTGGCAAAGGTATCTAGACGGTCTGAACGAAGCAGGTCTTTGTAGCCCTCAACCAGACGTCCTGAGAAAATTTCAGAGACAGCTCCAGAACCATAAGAGAAGAAGCCAATCTTGTCTCCTGCTTTAAGGTCTTGCGACTGTTCAAGCAAAGAAAGGAGCCCAAGGTAGAGTGACCCTGTATAGATATTTCCAATTTGGCGACTATAGGTAATTGAAGCATCAAAGTTGTTTATTAAACGCTCTTTATTCTCGGGATTCAAATCTTTTGGAATGATTTTATTAAGTCCCTTAAGAGCTAACTTAGGATAAGGAAGGTGGAGACAAAAAGCTGCAAAATCAGCAAAGTCAGCCTGATGACGCTCTTGGTAAGCTGCCCAGGTTGTCTTCAAGCTGTCAAGGTACTGCTTGGTTGAATAGATGCCTTGAACATAAGGCGTTGAACTGTAGTTTGGGCGCCAGAAGTCCATGACATCACGAGTTTGTGCTACATTGTCATCAGTAAGCTCTAAAATACGTGGATTCTGACTGACTAGCATAGCTACAGCACCAGCTCCCTGAGTAGATTCACCTGAAGATCCGACACCATAGCGAGCGATGTCACTAGCGATAACTAGAACTTTGCTCTCTGGGTGGGCTGCCACGTGCAATTTAGCATAGTTAAGTCCAGCAGTTGCAGCATAACAAGCTTCCTTCATTTCAAAAGAACGGGCAAAAGGTTGAATCCCCAAAAGACTGTGAACATAGACAGCAGCAGCCTTTGACTGGTCAATGGAAGACTCAGTAGCCACGATGACCATATCGATAGCTTTTTTGTCATCGTCATTTAAAATATCAGCCGCCGCATCAGAGGCAAGCGTCACAATATCTTCTGTAATCGGCGTAATACTGGTTGCATCAAGCATCAGCCCCTTGCTGAATTTTTCAGGCTCTGCCCCACGGGCAAGAGCGAGATCAGCCATGTTTAGAACATATTGACTGGTCGCAAAACCAATCTTATCAATTCCAATAGACATATGATGTTTCCTTTTTTTCTTCATTGTAGAGTATCCAGAAGATACTAATCTATAGTGATTTTACCATAAAAGAGCGCTTTCGCCTTGAAAAAACTTTGATAGTTAGTTATATCTCATTTTTTGATAGGAACTAGGGGATTTTAAACGACTTACTTTGGGTATTGCCATAGCTTATATTTCTCATTTGCACTAGAATAAGGTAAAATTGAAGTGGCACTCTACTAGTTTTTTAGCTATGTTAGAAAAGTAAAATTGTTGTTATATATTGAAATCATTGCGAGCGTTAAGTGAGACTTTCCGCTGTGAGATAAGTGTCTGTAAATAAAGTGTTTTGTTTACAGACACTCGGAATTTTTGAGACCATAGGCTCAAAAATTAGTCTTGGAAGTTCGCAGACGTCCGTAATCACTTAAGGAAAGTCTCAAAAAATACTTTGTTTTCAATTGAATAAAGAGGAAAATTATGACAAAAGCAGACACTATATTTAAAGAAAATATCACTAAAATCATGGAAGAGGGTGTTTGGTCGGAGCAAGCACGTCCTAAATACAAGGATGGCACAACAGCCAATTCCAAATACATCACAGGGTCTTTTGCAGAATATGATTTGAGCAAGGGAGAGTTTCCTATTACCACTCTTCGTCCTATTGCTATCAAATCTGCTATCAAAGAAGTGCTTTGGATTTACCAAGACCAGTCAAATAGCCTAGATGTCCTTGAAGACAAGTATAATGTGCATTATTGGAATGACTGGGAAGTTGAAGGCGTACCTGCCAATAATGGGGACAAGCGTTCGATCGGTCAGCGTTATGGGGCGGTCGTTAAGAAGCACGATATCATTAACCGTTTGTTGGCTCAGTTGGAGGCTAATCCGTGGAATCGCCGTAATGTCATCTCCCTTTGGGATTACGAGGCCTTCGAGGAGACAGCAGGACTTCAGCCTTGTGCCTTCCAAACTATGTTTGACGTTCGCCGTGTGGGCGAGGACATTTATTTGGACGCCACTTTGACGCAACGTTCTAACGATATGTTGGTGGCTCATCATATTAATGCCATGCAGTATGTGGCTCTTCAGATGATGATTGCCAAGCACTTTGGTTGGAAAGTTGGTAAATTCTTTTATTTCATCAACAACCTCCATATCTATGACAATCAATTTGAGCAAGCCGAGGAACTTCTCAAACGTCAGCCATCAGATTGCCAACCACGTTTGGTCCTCAATGTGCCTGATGGGACTAATTTCTTCGATATCAAACCAGAAGATTTCGAATTGGTTGACTATGATCCTGTTAAACCTCAACTCAAATTTGACTTAGCAATTTAATAAATGCTTATGAATTAAGCCCATAAAGAGCTGGCAAAGTTTTTCCAAGCTCTTTTTCTCTTTTTTTGTTAGAATGGATTGTAAACTTAAAAAGAAAAGGAAATACTGTGTCTAAACAACTCATTGCTATTTGGGCGGAAGCTCATAACCATGTTATTGGGAAGAATCACACCATGCCTTGGCATTTGCCTGCTGAACTGGCACATTTCAAGAAAACGACCATGGGTTCAGCAATTCTCATGGGGCGCGTGACCTTTGATGGCATGAATCGTCGTTGCCTACCAGGACGTGAAACCTTGATTTTGACACGTGATAAGGACTTCGACTGTGAGGGTGTAACGACTGTTACGAGTGTTGAGGAAGCTCTAGCTTGGTTTGAACAGCAAGACAAGGACCTCTATATTGCTGGTGGTGCTGGTGTCTACAAGGCTTTTGATGGACATTATGATGCACTCATCAAGACAACTATTGAGGCCGATTTAGAGGGAGACACGTATTTTCCACAACTAGATATGAGGGCATTTAAAGAGGTATCACGTGACCGTGTGCCCAAGGATGATAAAAATGCCTACGACTTTAGCATAAGTCGCTATGAAAAAGAAGGAGACTAGGTTCATGCAACGTAGTGTTTTTGGGTTATTTACTGCATTATTGGGAGTACTTTGTGTGCTCTCTGCCATTCCTGCCTTTCGCAAGAAACGTTATGGGTTAGCAGTTTTTCTCTTTTTAAATGCTTTTACTAACCTTGTCAATACTATTCACGCCTTCTATGGCACCCTATTTTAGAAAAGAGTGAGGAATAAATGGCTGGAAATCGTAATGAAGAAATGGTTTATTGTTCATTTTGTGGCAAAAACCAAGAAGAAGTAAAGAAAATTATCGCTGGTAACGGTGTCTTTATCTGTAACGAATGTGTGGCCTTATCACAAGAAATCATTCGTGAGGAAATGGCAGAAGAAGTTTTGGCTGACTTGGCCGAAACACCAAAGCCAAAAGAACTTTTGGATATTTTGAACAACTATGTCGTGGGGCAAGACCGTGCTAAACGTGCCTTGGCAGTAGCTGTTTACAACCACTATAAACGTATCAACTTCACAGAAAGTCGTGAAGACAATGATGTGGATTTGCAGAAATCAAACATTCTCATGATTGGACCAACAGGTTCAGGGAAGACTTTCTTGGCTCAGACCTTGGCTCGAAGCTTGAATGTTCCTTTCGCGATTGCGGATGCGACATCATTGACAGAAGCTGGTTATGTGGGTGAGGACGTGGAAAATATCCTCCTCAAATTGATCCAAGCGGCAGACTTCAATATTGAACGTGCGGAACGTGGAATCATCTATGTCGACGAGATTGATAAGATTGCTAAAAAAGGTGAGAATGTTTCAATCACTCGTGACGTTTCAGGTGAAGGGGTTCAACAAGCTCTCTTGAAGATTATTGAAGGAACAGTAGCTAGTGTTCCCCCTCAAGGTGGCCGTAAGCACCCTAACCAAGAGATGATTCAAATTGATACAAAGAATATTCTCTTTATCGTTGGTGGTGCCTTTGATGGAATCGAAGATATCGTTAAGCAACGTCTTGGTGAGAAAATCATTGGTTTTGGTCAAAATAATAAGGCTATTGATGATGACTCATCATACATGCAGGAAATTGTGGCTGAAGATATCCAAAAATTTGGTCTGATCCCTGAGTTTATCGGACGTTTGCCAGTCCTTGCGGCCCTTGAACAGTTAACGGTTGACGACTTGGTTCGTATCTTGACAGAGCCTAGAAATGCCTTGGTTAAACAGTATCAAACCCTCTTGTCTTATGATGGGGTTGAACTTGAGTTTGACCAAGATGCTCTTGAAGCTATTGCAAGTAAGGCGATTGAACGTAAGACTGGTGCGCGTGGGCTTCGCTCTATCATTGAAGAAGTCATGATGGATGTCATGTTTGAAATTCCTAGCCAGGAAGATGTGACTAAGGTTCGTATTACCAAAGAAGCCGTTGACGGTACAGCTGCTCCAGTTTTGGAAACAGCGTAAGGAGGACCTATGGCTGAAGAACAAGTCCTAAATACGCACAACGCTGAAATTTTACTCAGTGCGGCAAATAAGAGTCACTACCCCCAAGATGACCTCCCTGAAGTTGCCCTAGCAGGACGCTCGAATGTTGGTAAATCAAGCTTTATCAATACACTTCTTGGTCGTAAAAACCTCGCACGTACTTCTGGGAAACCAGGAAAAACCCAGTTGCTCAATTTCTACAATATTGATGACAAGCTACGCTTTGTGGATGTGCCAGGTTACGGTTATGCCCGTGTATCCAAAAAAGAACGTGCCAAATGGGGTAAAATGATTGAGGAATACCTCGTGACTCGAGACAATCTTCGTGTGGTTGTTAGCTTGGTTGACCTCCGACATGAACCAACCCAAGACGATATCCAAATGTATGAATTTCTTAAGTATTATGAAATTCCAGTTATCGTTGTAGCAACTAAGGCTGACAAGATTCCTCGCGGAAAATGGAACAAGCACGAATCTATCATTAAGAAAAAACTAAATTTTGATAAAAATGACCATTTCATCATCTTTTCATCTGTCACACGTGACGGTTATGATGAAGCATGGGATACTATTTTGGCAGAATTGTAAGAAAAGCTCGGAGAAATCCGAGTTTTTTTCTTGTGATAGTCTCTAACTATCTCTTTGATAGTTTCCACTTATTATCCAAGGGGATAATATTGTGTTAAGCTTGTTTTATCACATATATTGGAGGAAACTATGGAAAACCATAATTATGAAAATGAGGGTCAGTTCCAACGGAAGATGACTTCTCGCCACCTCTTTATGCTCTCGTTGGGTGGTGTCATTGGTACTGGTCTCTTCTTGAGTTCAGGCTATACAATTGCACAAGCAGGCCCTCTTGGTGCGATACTATCTTATCTTGTGGGGGGCTATCGTTGTTTACTTGGTCATGCTTTCATTGGGTGAGTTAGCAGTTGCCATGCCAGTAACGGGGTCCTTTCACACCTATGCTACTAAATTTATCAGTCCGGGAACCGGCTTTACGGTAGCTTGGCTTTATTGGATTTGTTGGACGGTTGCCTTGGGAACAGAATTTCTGGGGGCAGCCATGCTGATGCAACGTTGGTTTCCATCGGTACCAGCCTGGATGTTCGCAGCCTTCTTTGCACTGGTGATTTTTGGGATTAATGCTCTAAGTGTGAGGTCATTTGCGGAAGCAGAATCTTTCTTCTCGTCAATAAAAGTCATTGCTATCCTGGTCTTTATCATCCTGGGTCTGGGGGCTATGTTTGGTTTGGTCAGTTTTGATGGTCACCGTGAGGCTATTATGTTCAAGCACTTGACGGCCAACGGTCTCTTTCCAAATGGTGGACTTGCCATTGTGTCAGTCATGTTGGCGGTTAACTACGCCTTTTCGGGAACAGAGTTAATCGGTATTGCAGCTGGTGAGACAGACAATCCTAAAGAGGCTGTTCCACGAGCTATTAAAACAACGATTGGACGCTTGGTTATCTTCTTTGTCTTGACCATTGTGGTCTTGGCCTCGCTTCTTCCCATGAAAGAAGCAGGGGTATCTTCAGCACCTTTCGTTGATGTCTTTGATAAGATGGGAATTCCATTTGCAGCGGACATCATGAACTTTGTCATCCTGACAGCTATCCTTTCTGCTGGGAATTCTGGACTCTACGCGTCAAGCCGTATGCTTTGGTCTTTGGCCAATGAGGGGATGCTCAATAAAAAGCTAGTGAAAATCAATAAACATGGTGTTCCAATGACAGCACTTTTGATCTCCATGGCAGGAGCAGTTTTATCGCTCTTTTCAAGTATCTATGCAGCAGATACGGTTTACCTAGCTTTGGTATCAATCGCTGGTTTTGCAGTTGTTGTTGTCTGGCTCTCTATTCCTATGGCACAAATCAACTTCCGTAAACGGTGGAATTTAGAGCATTCTGATGATGAGTTGGATTACAAGACACCGTTTAACCCAATCCTACCTTATATCACAATTATTCTCTTGGCCGTTTCTGTGCTTGGGATTGCTTGGGATAGTTCACAACGTGCGGGACTTTACTTCGGTATTCCTTTCATGATTTTCTGCTACCTCTATCACTACCTTCGCTTTAAAAAATGGTAAGGAGGCCTTGTATGGCAACATTTAAAGATTATTTGGAAAATAAATCTCCCCTCATTCTTCATGGAGCTCTAGGAACAGAGATGGAAGCCCTGGGGTATGATATTTCAGGTAAGCTCTGGTCAGCCAAGTACCTTATTGAAAAGTCAGAAGTTATTCAAGAAATTCACGAAACCTATGTAGCCGCTGGGGCTGACTTGATTACCACATCGTCTTATCAGGCGACCTTGCCAGGCTTGATGGAGGCAGGACTTACTGAGAAAGAAGCGGAGCAGATTATTGTCTTGACAGTTCAGTTGGCAAAGGCTGCACGTGATAAGGTCTGGACAGCATTAGATGAGACTGAGAAGGCAAAGCGTCCTTATCCTTTGATTTCTGGAGATGTCGGTCCTTACGCAGCTTATTTGGCTAATGGTTCTGAGTATAGTGGTGATTATGGTCAAATTACTATCGAGGAGCTTAAGGAGTTTCATCGGCCTAGGATTCAAATTCTCCTAGATCAAGGTGTGGATTTGTTAGCTTTGGAAACTATTCCAAATCGTTTAGAAGCACAAGCCTTGATTGAACTCCTGGCTGAAGAATTTCCAGAATCAGAAGCTTATCTCAGTTTTACAGTCCAAGAATCAGGCACTATCAGTGATGGGACTTCTTTAGATGAGATTGCCAAGCTTGTTTCCCAGTCAGATCAAATCTTGGCTTTAGGAATCAACTGTAGTTCGCCTCTTCTTTATGATCAGGCTCTTGCTATTCTTAAAAATGCTGGAAAAGCCCTCATTACTTACCCTAACTCAGGTGAGATTTATGATGGCAGTACGCAGACTTGGAAACCTAAGGATAAGGATGCTCTAACCTTAGTTGAACATAGTAAAGATTGGCATGCTCAGTTTGGAGTTAAGATTTTAGGTGGCTGCTGCCGCACACGTCCAAATGACATTAAAGCCTTATATAAAGAGTTTAGAACCTAGTCAAATTTCTAATTATTTGTTATAATAGAAGACTGTAAGGCTATGAGCTCTACACATTATTAGTAGAAAATGAAGCCAGCGTTAAGCTGGTTTTTAAAATGAAGAGGAAAATATGACCTACGAACAAGAATTTCTAAAAGACTTCGAAGCCTGGGTTGTTACCCAAGTTAAAGTAAACGAAACGGCCTTGGCCGCTAGCAAGAAAATCTGGGAAGAAGACGGCGATGAACGTGCACGTGATGCAAGTTACCGCTATGAAGCTAAATTGGATGCTTACAATTTCCTAATTGGTAAGTTTGCCAACTATCGTGCTGGCAAAGGTTTCCATGATATGCCAGATGGCTTGTTCGGGGAACGTCACTATTAATAAAGGATGAAAAAGAAAATGGCGATACTACTTTATAGAAAGGTATCGTCTATCAAAATAGGAGAAAACTAAACATGGCTAAAGTAAAAAATAAAAAGAAAGCTTTTAAACACCGTTTGAAAAAACAAGGACTTTTCAATAATGTTAAAGCCCCTGTTCCACCCGTTGCGCCTGTTCCACCAGTGCCACCAGTAGCACCAGTAGCACCACAACCTGTTGCTGAAACTAAGACAGTTGCTAAGGAAGAAGCAGCAGCCAAAGACCTTAGTCTTGAAGCTTTCGCAGAACTTTCAGAGGTTGAAGGCCTTCGTTCAAACCTTGTAGAAACTCTTTATAATGAAGGTTTGACTTCAGTAGAGGCTTTTGCTACTGTGACTGAAGAAGAAGTTCTTGCCCTCAAGGGTGTTGGACCTGCGACAGTTAAAAAATTGAAAGAAAATGGTGTTAGCTTCAAAGCTTAAGCCTAAAAAAGATCCGAGGTGTAGCCTTCGGATTTTTTATTGTTTTAGAAAGCATTGCTTGATTAGAAAAACAAGAAAACCACTAGTAAATCTAGTGGTTAGTAGGTCTGGATTGTTTATTTCTTTGGATTTTGTTTGGTTAAATTAAGTCCAAAAGGTACCAAGTTTTCTTGATGCTTGCGGATGCGCCCCATATTTTCAGTGTGGCGGAAGATGATAAGCAAAGCCATGATGGTAAGAACCCCAGTGAAAATAAGGTCATAGCCATCTAGTAAGAAATGGATGGCTGGAAACACAGCTAAGGTAATAAGTCCAACAATTGCTGCAGTGACACTTGAAAATGAAATCATGCTGGTTAGATAGAGTGTTAGGGCAAAGACCAAAAGTAGGAATACACAGTAGAGTGGAGCAAAGCCAAGAAGCACCCCTGCACTTGTCGCAACGGCCTTCCCACCTTTAAATCCAGCAAAGATTGGAAAAACATGTCCGATAATGGCAAAGAAACCAATGATTAGAGGTGAAACCTCTGTAACACCAAGCCAGATAGGTAGCAGAACAGCCAAGGTCCCCTTGAACATATCAACCAAGAAGGTGATGGTACCAGCAGTCTTACCTAGAACACGAAAGGTATTGGTTGTTCCAGTATTTCCAGAGCCATGCTCACGAAGATTGGTATGGAAGAATAGTTTCCCAATCCAGAGGCCGGTCTGAATGGAACCTAACAAGTAGGCGATTAGGATTAACAATAAGATTTTCATGAGATAATTATAGCATACAGCCTAGTAATTGACAAAGTCAGTCAGCCTTAAGATATCTTTTGGACTTTCTTGATTTCTTTTGCAAATTCTTCTGAAAACTTATAAAATAATAAGGATGAAAATTTTGGAGGTCACTCTTGGCTAAAAAAGAAATAAATGTAAATAATTATAATGATGATGCTATTCAGGTACTAGAAGGGTTGGATGCGGTTCGCAAGCGCCCAGGAATGTACATTGGCTCAACGGATGGAACAGGACTTCACCACCTCGTTTGGGAGATTGTCGACAATGCGGTCGATGAAGCTCTTTCTGGTTTTGGTGATGTCATCGCTGTCACTCTAAATAAGGATGGTTCCGTTTCTGTTTCTGACTCTGGACGTGGGATGCCGACAGGTATGCATGCCATGGGTAAACCAACAGTTGAAGTTATTTTCACTGTTCTCCACGCGGGTGGTAAATTTGGACAGGGTGGTTATAAGACTTCTGGTGGTCTTCACGGTGTGGGGTCTTCAGTTGTTAATGCGCTATCTAGCTGGCTTGAGGTAGAAATTACCCGTGACGGTAGTGTTTATCGTCAGCGTTTTGAAAATGGGGGTCACCCTGTAACAGGACTTGAAAAAATCGGCAAGGCACCTAAATCTAAGACAGGTACAAAAGTTACCTTTATGCCTGATGCGAGCATCTTTTCAACGACTGACTTCAAATTTAACACCATCTCAGAGCGTCTTAAAGAATCAGCCTTTCTTCTTAAGAATGTCACTATGACATTGACAGACTTGCGTGGTGAAGAAGAAGTTCGGGAAGAATTCCACTATGAAAATGGGGTCCAAGACTTTGTTTCATATTTGAATGAGGACAAGGAAACGCTGACACCAGTTATTTATATTGATGGAGATCAGCAGGATTTCCACTTGGAATTAGCCCTTCAGTATAATGACGGTTATTCTGATAATATCCTTTCCTTTGTCAATAATGTCCGTACTAAGGACGGAGGTACCCACGAAACAGGCTTTAAGTCTGCCATTACCAAGGCTCTTAACGATTATGCACGTAAAACAGGTCTTCTCAAAGAGAAGGATAAGAACCTTGAGGGGTCAGATTATCGAGAAGGCTTATCAGCAGTTATCTCGCTCTTAGTTCCTGAGGAACACCTTCAGTTTGAGGGTCAAACCAAGGACAAACTTGGATCTCCTTTAGCACGTCCTATTGTGGATAGCATCGTTTCAGAGCACTTGACTTATTTCCTTATGGAAAATGGAGATCTGGCTTCTAACTTGGTGCGTAAGGCTATCAAGGCCCGTGATGCCCGTGAAGCTGCTAGAAAAGCACGTGATGCCAGCCGAAATGGCAAGAAAAATAAAAAAGACAAGGGACTCTTATCAGGGAAACTGACACCAGCCCAGTCTAAAAATGCAAAGAAAAATGAGCTTTATCTGGTCGAAGGGGATTCTGCCGGTGGATCAGCTAAACAAGGTCGTGATCGTAAATTCCAGGCCATTCTTCCCCTTCGAGGTAAGGTGCTCAACACTGAGAAAGCCAAAATGGCAGACATTCTCAAAAACGAAGAAATCAATACCATGATTTACACCATTGGTGCAGGTGTTGGAGCTGATTTTAACCTTGACGATATCAACTATGACAAGGTTATCATCATGACCGATGCCGATACCGATGGAGCTCACATCCAGACCTTGTTGCTCACTTTCTTCTATCGTTATATGCGTCCACTGGTTGAAGCAGGACATGTTTATATCGCTCTGCCTCCTCTTTACAAGATGTCCAAAGGGAAAGGTAAGAAGGAAGTTGTCGAATATGCATGGACGGATGGGGAACTTGAAGAACTTCGTCAAAAATTTGGTCGTGGCGCTCTTCTTCAACGTTACAAAGGGCTTGGTGAGATGAATGCTGACCAGCTTTGGGAAACAACTATGGATCCAGAGACCAGAACCCTTATCCGAGTGACTATTGACGACCTAGCGCGTGCCGAACGTCGTGTCTCAGTTCTTATGGGAGATAAGGCGGCACCACGCCGTCAATGGATTGAAGATAACGTTAAATTTACCTTGGAAGAAAGTGGCGCATTTTAAGTTGCAGGCCAGAAGGGAATGTAATAAGATAGAGTTAGGGAGAGCGTTTACAATCAATAGATGCTTGGGATTATAAAGAAACAAGTTGATTATTTTCTACATTGTTTATTAACGATTTGCTGTGTCATTGACTAGAAATCAATAGGAGGTAGAAAAATGGATTTTAATGTTATCGATTATCTAGCTTACCATGCAGATGTAGCTGTTCCGGCTATTATTCTTATGGTTATTGTTTCTGCTATATACTTAATTTTTTATGGCATACGTCCTATAAAAACACGCTTTTTGATCCTTTTTCTCCTATCTATAGTTTCCCTCATAATCTTCGTGGTGGATAATCCTCTCTATTCTTATTTTGGTAGTCCATACTCAGGTTTATTATTTGTTTTTTACTATATGTTGGTCTTTTCAGTGTTTTATGTACCATTCTCGCTAATAGCTTTTATAAAAAGTCTTCTACATTTAATACGCTTTCAAACCAAATATTCAATTTTACTAGTTATTAATAGTTTCTTTGCCACATTACTGGCTTTCCTCAACCTGCTCTTTTTACAAGGGTCTTTGGGATTTCTCCCTGCTTCATCTATGTACCTTATTTTTCTTCTCCTAGCGATAATTGGTATTGTTCAAACTATAATAGGAGGAAAGGAAAATGAAAAAAATAAAGACTATATTGCTAAGTCAGGAAAAGACAGTATGAGGTAAACCTATGTTATCTAAGATATTAAGTTTTTTACTTTACTATCCTCAAGTAGTCCTTCCTGTTTGTGGGGGAGCAATAGCTTATTTAAGCGTTTATAAAAAGAGGCCACTAAAAACACGCTTTTTGATCTTGCCTATACTAGTAGTGATAACCTTCCTTCTATCTTTGATAGATAATCCCTTCTCACAGAGGACCTACACGGGGTTGTTATTGGCTTTCTACTATGTCTATGTTTTTTCTCCCCTAAGTGTTGTTTGTAGTATCACATCTCTTTTAAAAAGTATCTATCATTATAAGCTATTCCGTATGCCATTAGCTCTAGTTCTCGTGATCAATGGCTCCATAATGACCGGTCTAACAATTTTAAACCTTATTTTATTCTTTGGGGAACTTTCTACTTCATTGACACTATCTTGTGTATCTTTCATTTTAATTGCGATAAGCACAGTGGTTCAATTTGTGGTTGGAGAAATAGAAACTAGGAAGGTGAGAACCATTCTTTTACAGTTGCAAAGTCAAGGAAAGACGTTGTGAGGCGTGACAGTGAGGTAGGAAAGTTACTATTTGTCTTTTATATTATTTCAAATCATTACTTAAACTAAAAAATAAAGAGAAATCTTATGTCTAATATTCAAAACATGTCCCTTGAGGACATCATGGGGGAGCGTTTTGGACGCTACTCCAAATACATTATTCAGGAGCGTGCGCTTCCTGATATTCGTGACGGTCTGAAACCCGTTCAACGTCGTATTCTTTATTCTATGAATAAGGATGGCAATACCCATGATAAGGGCTATCGTAAATCTGCCAAGTCGGTGGGTAACATTATGGGTAATTTTCACCCACATGGCGATAGTTCCATTTATGACGCCATGGTCCGTATGTCCCAGGACTGGAAGAATCGTGAAATCTTAGTTGAGATGCACGGTAACAACGGTTCTATGGATGGTGATCCGCCAGCGGCTATGCGTTATACAGAGGCACGCTTGTCAGAGATTGCTGGCTACCTTCTTCAAGATATTGATAAAAACACCGTTCCTTGGGCTTGGAACTTTGATGATACAGAGAAGGAACCTACAGTTTTACCTGCAGCCTTTCCAAACCTCTTGGTTAATGGTGCTACAGGGATTTCTGCTGGTTATGCCACAGATATTCCACCGCATAATCTGTCAGAGGTCATCGATGCCGTTGTCTACATGATTGACCACCCATCTGCTAAACTGGATAAATTGATGGAATTCTTGCCTGGTCCAGATTTCCCAACAGGGGCTATCATTCAGGGTAAAGATGAGATTCGCAAGGCTTACGAAACTGGTAAGGGCCGCGTCGTTGTGCGTTCACGTACTGAAATTGAACAACTCAAAGGTGGTAAGGAACAAATCATCGTTACTGAGATTCCTTACGATGTTAATAAGGCAGTTCTTGTTAAAAAAATCGATGATGTTCGTGTCAATAACAAGGTTCCTGGCATTGCAGAAGTTCGTGACGAGTCTGACCGTACAGGGTTGCGTATTGCTATCGAACTTAAGAAGGATGCTGACAGCCAAACCATTCTTAACTATCTTTTGAAATATACGGATCTTCAAGTCAATTACAATTTCAACATGGTAGCTATCGACAATTTCACTCCACGTCAAGTGGGCTTGCAAAAGATTTTGTCTAGCTACATTGCCCACCGTCGCGATATTATCGTTGCCCGTTCAAAATTTGATAAGGAAAAAGCTGAAAAACGTCTTCATATTGTTGAAGGGTTGATCCGTGTCATCTCTATTTTAGATGAGGTTATTGCCCTTATCCGAGCTTCTGAGAATAAGGCAGATGCCAAGGAAAATCTTAAAGTCAGCTATGATTTTTCAGAAGAACAGGCCGAAGCTATCGTGACCTTGCAACTTTATCGTTTGACCAATACGGATATCGTTACTCTCCAAAATGAGGAAGCCGATTTACGTGAGCAGATTGCGACCTTGGCTGCCATCATTGGAGACGAGCGTACCATGTTTAATGTCATGAAACGTGAACTCCGTGACATTAAGAAGAAATTTGGTAATGACCGTCGTTCAGAGCTACAAGCGGAAACCAAGACCATTGAAATTGATACCGCAAGTTTGATTGTTGAGGAAGAAACCTATGTCAGCATCACTCGTGGTGGCTATGTCAAACGTACTAGCCCACGTTCTTTCAATGCTTCAACGATTGATGAAGTCGGAAAACGTGATGATGATGATTTGATTCTGGTTCAGCAGGCTAAGACGACACAGCATCTCTTGATTTTTACCAATCAGGCCAATGTGATTTATCGTCCAATCCATGAGTTGCCAGATATTCGTTGGAAGGATTTGGGAGAGCATTTATCACAAACCATCACTAATTTATCTAAGGATGAAGAAGTGCTTTACGCCGAAATTCTGGATGATTTTGAAGCTGGTACTTACCTAGCAGCTACCAAGCTGGGTCAGATTAAACGTTTCGAACGCAAGGAATTTACGCCATGGCGTACCTACAAGTCTAAGTCGGTTAAATACGCTAAACTCAAGGATGATAGTGATTTTATTGTCACGGTTACGCCAATTCAATTGGATGATATCATGATTATCACTCAAAGAGGTTATGCCCTTCGCTTTAACGCGGACGAAGTGCCAGTAGTTGGGGCCAAGGCAGCAGGTGTTAAGGCAATAAATCTTAAGGATGATGATAGCGTTCAGGTTGTTTTTGTGGCAAATACTCAAAGTTTCTACCTTCTAACACAAAGAGCCAGTCTCAAACGTGTGGCTACAGCTGACATCCCACAGGCTAAGCGAGCTGGTCGAGGTCTCCAAGTTCTTCGTGAGCTTAAGACGAAACCACATCGCGTCTTTACGGCTGGTCCAGTCTTTACAGAAAATTCTGGTGGTGAGATAGATCTTCTAGCAACACCAGTAGAGGAGGCTCCTCAGACCTTGCTTGTGACAGCCACGACAGGTGAAACTGCAGAGGTTGATTTGTCCCTTCTAAATCTTTCAGATCGTACTAGCAATGGAAGTTTTATTGAAGGGTTGGCAGACAAAGAAGTCTTTTCTGCTAAAATTATTGAAAAATAATGATAAGAAAGCTTTGTTCTCTTACTAGAGAGCAGAGTTTTTTTCTTTAAGAGACTAAAGAACTGTTTTAAAAAGAATTGTCAGAATTTTG
This sequence comes from Streptococcus sp. 23.2, assembly GCF_016648665.1. Lineage (NCBI taxonomy): Bacteria > Bacillati > Bacillota > Bacilli > Lactobacillales > Streptococcaceae > Streptococcus > Streptococcus sp. 23.2. Next base: position 91,693 of record NZ_JACLQJ010000002.1, on the reverse strand, counting down.
CAACACAACCTTGAAATTTTCAATGAAAAGGACTATACTAGAAAGCACATAGTAACAGAAAAGAGGACATACACATGACAGTTGATTTAGACTGGGAAAATCTAGGATTTAATTACCGTAAACTTCCATTCCGTTATATCTCATATTTCAAAGACGGCAAATGGGACGAGGGGCAATTGACTGAGGATGCAACTTTGCATATTTCAGAAGCATCTCCAGCCCTTCACTATGGTCAAGAAGCTTTTGAAGGACTCAAGGCTTACCGTGCTAAAGATGGCTCTATTCAATTGTTCCGTCCAGATGAAAATGCCAAACGTTTGCAACGTACTGCTGATCGTCTTTTGATGCCACAAGTTTCTGTTGACAAATTTGTAGATGCATGTAAACAAGTTGTGCGTGCCAATGAAGAATACGTTCCACCATATGGTACAGGTGCTACACTTTATCTCCGTCCACTTTTGATTGGGGTTGGTGATATTATTGGTGTGCATCCAGCAGATGAGTATATCTTTACTATTTTTGCAATGCCAGTAGGTAACTACTTCAAGGGTGGTTTGGCTCCAACAAACTTCCTTATTCAAGATGATTATGACCGTGCTGCGCCACATGGTACAGGTGCTGCTAAGGTTGGTGGTAACTACGCAGCAAGTATGTTGCCAGGTAAGATTGCACATGACCGTAACTTCTCTGATGTTATCTACCTTGATCCAGCAACTCACACTAAGATTGAAGAAGTTGGTTCTGCAAACTTCTTTGGTATCACAGCTGATAACGAATTTATTACACCACTCAGCCCATCTATCTTGCCATCTATCACCAAGTTCTCATTGCTTCACTTGGCTGAAAATCGCTTCGGTATGAAAGCTATCCAAGGTGATGTTAAGATTTCTGAATTGGATAAATTTGTTGAAGCAGGTGCCTGCGGTACAGCTGCCGTTATCTCACCAATTGGTGGGGTACAACATGGTGATGACTTCCATGTCTTTTACTCAGAAACAGAAGTAGGTCCTGTAACACGTAAACTTTATGATGAGTTGACAGGTATCCAATTTGGTGATGTTGAAGCACCAGAAGGATGGATTGTCAAAGTTGACTAATTCTTAATAGATAAATGATTATTTTAAGGCTTGCTCTTGCAAGCTTTTTTCTTTTTCGGTAGAATTAAGAAGATACATTAAGAAAGGATGGCTCGAGCCAAGTATCGGGTATAAATCTATGAGTAAAAAAGATAAAAAAATTGAAATCCAAATTAATGATGCTAAAGTAGTCGTCAACAAGGCAACCATCGAAGGTTTTGAACTTCTTGTTGGCAAGAAAGTGATTGGACAAATTGTGGAAATTGATGGTAAGTTTGCCGTTGTTGACAAGGAAAATGTTGCAGGTTTCCACAAAAAAATGGATGATGCAGTAGCTGCCATTATTGAATCGTACAATCTTAATCATTAAAATCCAAAGTAAAGGCTTGCTTTGGTCAAGAAACTGTGATATACTATTTCTTGTTCTTAAGGAGAGATAGCGAAGAGGCTAAACGCGGCGGACTGTAAATCCGCTCCTTCGGGTTCGGGGGTTCGAATCCCTCTCTCTCCATGTCTAAGAAACTGAATCGGGATAGTCGATATCAAGTACTTAGATGTTTTTTTATAGCATTTTGCTATTGGGGTATAGCCAAGCGGTAAGGCAAGGGACTTTGACTCCCTCATGCGTTGGTTCGAATCCAGCTACCCCAGTAAAAGGTATCGGGTGCATTGGCACCGTCTATGTTAACCATTGTCTTTGCGGGTACCTTTAAAAATATATTGTTATCAAGGGTCAGAATTGGCTGGCTCTTGTTGGAGGATCTTTTTAGAATGAACGAATTTGAAGAATTGCTAAACAGTGTTAGCGAAGTTAACACAGGTGACGTTGTAACAGCTGAAGTTATCTCAGTAGATAATGATCAAGCAAATGTTGTTATCGAAGGAACTGGTATCGAAGGTGTTTTGACACGTCGTGAATTGACAAACGACCGTGACGCAAACGTTGCAGACCTTGTTAAAGTTGGTGAAACACTTGAAGTGCTTGTTCTTCGTCAAGTTGTTGGTAAAGATACTGATACTGTAACTTACCTTGTATCTAAAAAACGCTTGGAAGCTCGCAAAGCTTGGGATAAACTTGTTGGTCGTGAAGAAGAAGTTGTTACTGTTAAAGGAACACGCGCTGTTAAAGGTGGACTTTCAGTTGAATTTGAAGGTCTTCGTGGATTTATTCCAGCTTCAATGATCGATACTCGTTTTGTTCGTAACACTGAACAATTTGTAGGTCAAGAATTTGACGCTAAAATTAAAGAAGTTGATCCAGCTGAAAACCGTTTCATCCTTTCACGTCGTGAAGTTGTTGAAGCTGAAGCTGCAGAAGCTCGTAAAGAAGTCTTCTCTAAACTTGAAGTTGGTTCAATCGTAACTGGCAAAGTTGCTCGTTTGACAAGCTTCGGTGCTTTCATCGACCTTGGTGGTGTTGACGGACTTGTTCACGTGACTGAATTGTCTCACGAACGTAACGTTTCACCTAAATCAGTTGTATCTGTAGGTGATGAAGTTGAAGTTAAAGTTCTTGCTATTGACGAAGAAGCAGGACGTGTATCACTTTCACTTAAAGCAACAACACCTGGACCATGGGATGGCGTTGAACAAAAACTTGCTGCTGGTGATGTTATCGAAGGTAAAGTTAAACGCTTGACTGACTTCGGTGCTTTCGTTGAAGTATTGCCAGGTATCGATGGACTTGTTCACATCTCTCAAATTTCACACAAACGTGTTGAAAATCCAAAAGATGTTCTTTCAGTAGGTCAAGACGTTACTGTTAAAGTTCTTGAAGTAAACGCTGATGCAGAACGTGTATCACTTTCTATCAAAGCTCTTGAAGAACGTCCAGCTAACGCTGAAGGCGAAAACAACGAAAAACGTCAATCACGTCCACGTCGTCCAAAACGTCAAGAAAAACGTGACTACGAACTTCCAGAAACTCAATCTGGATTCTCAATGGCGGATCTTTTCGGAGATATCGAATTGTAAGATAAAAAAGAGGCATGGAAACATGTCTTTTTTTCTATTTTAGAGTATGCTATAATAGTATACTGTTAGCACCCTTAGTGTAATGGATATCACGTAAGATTCCGGTTCTTGAGATAGGGGTTCGATTCCCTTAGGGTGCAAAAAGAAAAACGTTGAAAGACTTGTTCGCTCAACGTTTTTTTAGTTGCTAAGTTTTAGTGAAATTATTATGTAAAATCTTTTAGTGTTGAAAGGAAAAAGGCAAACATACAGATGAATGGCTACTAGCTTATCCTAAGATCAAAGTTGACTACTGTATTAGCGTCTCTATAGTGGATTTATTGGGGGAGACAGTTTGGCTAATCTTTTGCAATTTATTAAAGAATTTGATATAATACTCAGTATCTCATATTGGGGTCGTTACGGATTCGACAGGCATTATGAGGCATATTCTGCGACTCGTGTGGCGACGTAAACGCTCAGTTAAATATAACTGCAAAAAATACTAATTCTTACGCTGTAGCAGCCTAAACACCTGCTCGCGTGACTTCTAGCAGATTGCTTATGTTTGTTTAGAGGTTTTATTGATTTATAAGCTACGTTTGACCATTGCCTAGCTGGTTGAAAAGAGATTTATAGGCTCGCAGATAGAAGGCTTGAGTTATGTGTCGTCTATCTGTTAAATGAAAGACATAACCTATGGTTGTAGACGAATATGTTGGCAGGTGTTTGGACGTGGGTTCGACTCCCACCGGCTCCATAAATACTTGAGGCGTCAGCCTTTTATTTGTGTATATAGGAATTTATTATGAAAAAACTTTTGTCTTTGACCGTTTTAGGTCTCTCACTTTTTACTCTAGCTGCTTGTGGAAAATCTTCGTCTAAAACTGAGTCGAAGGGATCTCTGGATAATGAGGCTTCAAAGATTTTAACTGTTAAGCATGGGAATGTTCGCCAGAACTTTGATAAAATCACCATGGCAAATGCTTCTCAAGAATTCTCAGGAGGCTCAAATCTTGATAGCTTGAAGGGCTGGTTTGGTGAACCCTCATCAACTGGTCAAGAGCAAGCAGGAGATGCTAAGCTTGATGTTTATAATTGGCAGTTTGACAATGTTGTGGTTACAGCGAAACTCTTTAACAATAGTACTGTCGTTAAGTCAATTTCAAACTTTTCTTACGTCCGTGATCCCAAAATCACACTGAAGATGTATGAAAACCTCAAAAATGGAACTAGCTATGATGATGCTGTCAAAACGCTTGGCACACCGGATGTTTATTCAATCGCTGTCTCTTCAGATGCAACAATGACACAGGCTCTTTGGTCATCAAACCTTGTCGCTAAGAAGGGTGAAACAGGTAGCCTTACCCTTAACTTTAAAAATGGTGCCTTGGAAAACAAGTCACAAGCAAATTTGATTAACAAGTAATCACAGTAAAAAATGCCTTTCTAAATCAATGAAGGCATTTTTTTGTTATAATAAAGGGAGTGATTAAAATTGTGGAGATGTAATGACCAAAAAAAGACTATTTTTTATAGGGATAGCAGGTTTAATACAGGTGTTCTTATGGCCTCTTTTAAATAACTTCATCCCCTTAATCAAGGAATGGATCAACGCTAAGCATGATCAAGCCTTTTTAAGAGAAGTTTTTAAGCAGGCTAATTTCCAAAATGCACTTATCCTTATTAGTCTTATGATTCTGTCATCAGCTATTCCTGGAGTTTCAAGTTCTATTTTTTGCATCTTTGTTGGGCTACTCTATGGCCCTTTGCTTGCGATTCCGATGAATATTATTGGTAATACTTTTGGGAATTTGACTAGTTTTGAAATTCTGAGAAGACTTGAAAAGCCAGAGAAGTCCAAACGTATGGAGAAACTCCTAAACTATATTGAAAACTTTAAGCATCGTTTTATTGGGATTTCTTTAGCCTTCTCTATTCCTTTTGTACCATCGGCTCTGGTCAATTATGCTTGTGTGCAGATGAATTTATCCACAAGGACGAGGATTTTGGCAACCCTTATTGGAGTGACGCCAGTCTCGATTGTTTATGCAGTTAGTGGAGATTTGTTGCTTAATATCCGTCCGATTCGAATACCATTAGTGGCAGTACTTGCCATCTTGCTCTTTATCTCACTCGTCATTTACTTTGTCCATTTTAGGAAGGAAAAAAATGAGCTTCATTCAAGTAACTAAAGAAGAATTTAACACACATGCGTTTGTCCATAGTCTTGGTTCATTGTAAAGAGAGATTAGAAATTAAGGAGGTGAGTTAATGAAACTTGCACTATTAGGGACAGGAATGATTGTGACAGAGGTCCTTCCTGTGTTAACGACTATTGAGGGAGTTGAGCTGGAGGCTATAATGTCGACACCACGATCGCTCGATAAGGCAGAAGCCCTAGCTAAACAATATGGCTTATCTCAGGCGACTAGTGATTATGAGTTAATTTTGTCTAATCCAGAAGTTGATACGATTTATGTCGGAACGCCCAATCATACCCACTATGACTATGCTAAGAAAGCACTTTTGGCCGGAAAGCATGTTATCTGTGAGAAACCCTTCACCCTTCATTTAGAAGAGTTTGAAGAGCTAGCTAAGCTTGCTCAAGAAAAAAAGCTTCTCTTGATGGAGGCTATTACCAATCAATATCTGGCTAATTTTACAGCGATTAAGGAAGCCTTGTCTGATATTGGGGATATTAAGATTGTGAATATCAATTATTCCCAATATTCATCACGTTACGATGCCTTCAAACATGGGGAAATTGCTCCTGTCTTCAACTCTGAAATGGGTGGGGGAGCACTTAGAGATCTTAATATCTATAATATTCACCTTTTTGTTGGCCTTTTTGGTAAGCCTAATCGTGTGGAATATCTACCTAATGTGGAGCGAGGAGTGGATACGTCAGGAATTCTAGTTTTGGACTATGGTAACTTTAAGGCTGTTGCCATTGGAGCTAAAGACTGTAGTGCGGAGATTCGTTCAACTATTCAAGGGGATAAGGGAGCTATTACTATTTTTGGTGCAACCAACACTCTTCCTGAAATTGGAGTCACTCTCAATGGTCAGAAAGAGAGAGTCGCCAATCTCAATAGTCCTCAACATCGTATGCATGATGAATTTGTGGCTTTTGAAAAGATGGTGGCTACCAAGGATTTTGACAGTGTTGCCAAGCAGTTGGAACATAGTCGTCAGGTTATGGAAGTTCTGGATCAAGCTTCGAAAGCTTTGTAACATACTAAAAAACAAGCAGTGGTGTTAGCCATTGCTTGTTCTGTCTTATACAGTTGTTGGGAATGAAATCTCAATCAATTTGTCAGTGTGTACTGTTCTAAGTTTGTCCATCAAAACGATATCTTTGTCGATTTTTCGTTTGAGGAAGAATTCACGGATAACTTCTAATTCGTTGTCTTTAACAGCACGATGTTTATTTGAAATCAAGAGTTCATAATGCTTAGGTGCTTGTGTAAAGACAACATCAGTATTCCCAGCAGAGTAGGTCTCTACGAGAAAGGCATCCGTGTTGTCTAGTTGGTTTTGAACGAGTTCTTGGTGTGTACGGGTCGTATTAATGAGTTTCATAGTTTCCTCCTAAGATTTGCCAGTTGTTATGTTGTTTGCTTTCCATTGTTCGATTCCCCATTTATGGCTGCCACGTTTAAGTTTAGCAATGGCTTCATCAATTGGAAACCAGGCCAGGTTATTGAAATCTTCGAGAGGTTTGCCAATTTTTGAAAAATCTACAACTTCATAAATATAGGCTGGATTGTAATAGTAAGTGTCACGGTGGCTTGAATAGAAGTATTCATCAGCTTGGCCATAGTATTGTCCTAAAGTGGCTGTAAACCCAAGTTCTTCAATTAACTCGCGTTCTAATGCGCTATAGTGATCCTCGCCTGCTTCGATTTCTCCACCTGGGAGAAACCAAGCTCCGTTAGGAGCCTGGACTAAAATAATCTTTGTCTTTTCTTGGTTAGGAATCACAGCATAAACACCGTAACGTGTTTGATAATGAGCTCCCTCAACCTTGTCACCAAATGTTGGATTCATGAGTTGCTCCTTACGTTTATTTGCCTATATTATACTAAAATTTTGCTCATTTTCCTATTGATTTAGGCAGAATTAGGGATAAATTTGAAAATAGGAAATGAAAAGATAAATAAACCAAGTCATTACGACTTGGTTTATTTGTTTAATCAGATTCTTTTGCTGCCTCAGCTTTTTGAGTAGCTTTATCGGCTTTTTTAGCAGACTTAATGGTAATGTGGCCTTTTGAAGTCATGACTGCCTTGAGATCTTTTTCGTTTGGATTTTCAAGGTAGAAGTCGGTAATAGCATCTTCAATGTGATCTTGGATGGTACGACGTAGTGGTCGAGCACCCATCTTAGGATCGTAACCAAGGTCAACCAATTTTTCCTTAACTTTCTCAGTTACACTGAGGTGGATACCGTTGTTAGCCAAGCGTTGGTTGACATTATCAAGCATGAGGTCCACGATAGTAAGGAGATTTTCTTTGCTGAGGGCAGAGAATTCGATAATACCGTCAAAGCGGTTCATGAATTCAGGACTGAAGAAATCTCCAAGTTGGTTAAGAACAGAATTGGTACGATTTTCACGAGTAGCTCCAAAGCCAACGCTAGCTTCAACTTTACCAGTACCAGCATTTGATGTCATGATGATGATGGTATCCTTGAAGCTTACAGTGCGCCCTTGACCATCAGTCAAACGACCGTCGTCAAGTACTTGGAGGAACATGTGAAGAACGTCTGGGTGAGCTTTTTCGACCTCATCTAAAAGAATAAGTGAATAAGGATTACGGCGGACTTTTTCAGTTAACTGACCAGCTTCGTCGTAACCAACATATCCTGGAGGGGCACCAACCAATTTAGCGACAGCGTGTTTTTCCATGTATTCTGACATATCGAAACGAATCATACTGTCAGCTGAACCAAAGAGTTCAATGGCTAATTGTTTAGAGAGCTCAGTTTTACCGACTCCTGTAGGACCTACGAAGAGGAAGCTACCAATTGGGCGGTTTGGAGCACCTAATCCAACACGATTACGGCGGATAGCTTTGGCAATCTTATCAACTGCAGCATCTTGTCCGATAACATGTGATTTAAGATCATCGGCAAGACTAAGAAGTTGTGATTGTTCTTTTTCTTTCAAATCACCGACAGGAATATTGGTCTTTTGTTCCACAATAGCTTCGATATGTTTTTCGGTGATGACAGGCATATCCTGGTCTTTGATGGTTTGCTTTTGCATTTCCTTGTATTTGGCAATTTGGTCACGGAAATAGGCAGCCTTTTCAAAGTCCTCGTCACGAGTAGCTTGAGCCTTGAGGTTTTCAGCCTCAATCAAACGTTTGTCGATATCTTTAGGATCAACAAAGTTGAGGGTCAAGTTCATCTTTGAACCAGCTTCATCAAGAAGGTCGATGGCCTTGTCTGGTAAGAAACGGTCTTGAATGTAGCGGTTGGACAATTCTGCAGCTGCAGTAATCGCTTCGTCCGTATATTTGACGTGGTGGTAGTCTTGATATTTAGGCTGAATCCCACGTAAAATAGTGATGGTTTCCTCAACAGTTGGTTCGTCAACCTTAACTGGTTGCATACGACGCTCTAGGGCGGCATCTTTTTCGATGATGCGGTATTCGTTGAGTGTTGTTGCTCCGACCAGTTGAAGTTCTCCACGAGCAAGAGCAGGTTTTAGGATGTTTCCAGCATCCATATTGCCATCACCAGCATTACCAGCTCCTACGATTTCATGGATTTCATCAATAAATAGGATAACATCCTGACGTTGACGAATTTCTTCCATGAGTTTTTGCATGCGTTCTTCAAATTGGCCACGAATACCAGTCCCTTGAACCAGGCTGACCACATCAAGACGGATGACTTGTTTGCCTTGGAGTTTTTGTGGCACGCTACCGTCAACGATTTTTTGAGCTAGGCCTTCAACAACAGCAGTCTTACCGACACCGGGTTCACCGATGAGGACGGGGTTGTTCTTGGTACGGCGGTTAAGAATTTCGATGACACGAATGATTTCCTCGTCACGACCAATAACAGGATCAATGTCTCCACGACGAGCGATGTCAGTGATGTTAATGCCGAACTCTTCAAGAAGACCTTGTGGCTGTTGAGGAGCTTGTTGGCGTGGTCCTCCTGGACGGCCTGGCCCTTGTGTATTGCCACCGTTTCCTCGGTTACCACCTTCTTGTGTTGGAGGTGTATTGGGAAGATCGCCGTTAGAAGAACGGAAGTTATTTAGGTCGCTGAAGAAATCATCGAAGAAGTTTGAACCTCCTGTTTGATTGAATTGATTGAGGGGGTTCTCTGGGTCAGATTTCATGATTTTATAACAATTTTGACAGAGGTCAACTTGTTGCTGATTACCATTTACATTGGTATACAAATGAATACTAGCTTCATTAAGGTTACAGTTTTGACAGAGCATATCAGTACCTCTTTTCTATCTGAATTGGGAAAGACCTTTTTTGAAAATATTCTTGGTCAAAAAAGGTCAAATCTATGACTCCATTATAGCATGCGGGAGATAGATTGCAAGTAAAAAGCATCTAGAATTGGCACTCTCTTGGCAGGAGTGCTAATGTTGAATTTTAATTCAAAATCACTTGTTTATAATGTATAAATATTATATAATGTTTTTATATTATTCAGAACGAAAGAGAGATACCTATGACACAAGCTAAATCCTTTTTGAAAGAAATCGACTTTACCAAGCAAGAACTCGAGGAGTTAATTGATTTATCTATAAAATTTAAACAGTTAAAAAAGGAAAAAATTCCGCATAAATATTTAGATGGTTTAAATATTGCCTTGATTTTTGAAAAAACATCTACCAGAACTCGCTCAGCTTTTACAGTGGCCGGTCAGGACCTAGGTATGAATGTGACCTACCTTGGTGCTGGAGACATTCAGTTAGGTAAGAAGGAATCTGTAGTTGATACAGCCAAGGTTCTGGGATCTATGTTTGATGGAATCGAGTACCGTGGTTTTAAACAAGAAGATGTTGAAGATTTGGCCAAGTACTCAGGAGTTCCGGTCTGGAATGGTTTGACGGATACCTGGCATCCAACTCAAATGATTGCGGATTTCATGACTTTGAAGGAACACTTCGGTAGTTTGGAAGACTTGACCATCGCCTATATTGGAGATGGTAGAAATAATATGGCCAACTCACTTTTGGTCACTTCGGCTATTTTAGGCGTTAATGTCAAGATTATTGCCCCAGAGGTGCTGCAACCCGAAGATGAGATTGTAGCCTTAGCTCAGAAACATAATAATGGTGCCGACTTAACCATTACAGATGATATTTCAGAGGTCGAGGGAGTGGATATGCTTTATACGGATGTCTGGGTATCTATGGGTGAAGAGGTAGATTTTAAATCTCGTATTGATTTACTCTTGCCTTATCAAATTAATGCAGACCTACTAGCCAAGACAGAAAATCCAGATGTTATCGTTATGCATTGTCTCCCAGCCTTTCATGATCTCGATACCCAAATTGGGAAAGAAATCTATGACAAATATGGTTTGGCAGAGTTAGAAATCACAGATCAAGTCTTCCAAAAATACAGTGATATCATCTTCCAAGAAGCTGAGAATCGTATGCATTCTATCAAGGCCATTATGTACAATTCCTTGAAAAATATTTAAAATTCCCCCATTTTTCCCATAAGTGTGATAAAATAAGTAAGAAATACACAATTAATAGGAGAAATAACATGGAATCACATTTGGTGAGAATCATTAACCGTCTTGAAATGATGGCGGCTGATGGTGGTAATTTGAAACGTAATTTTGAACGTGAAGGAGTGGTTGTTGCCGAAGTATCATTTAGCAACGATCCTGAAAATGGTCCAGTTTTCACATTGCGTGACGTTGAAGCACGTGAATCTTATTCATTTGATAGCATCGACTTGATTGCAATGGAAATCTACGATTTGCTTTACTAATAAATCATTTGGGGACTTTACAAGGTTCCAAAAATTCAAAATGCCTGAAACTCGATAGTTTCAGGCATTTTTATCAGGATGAAAGCATCGGGTAATGCTTGTATGGGTTACCAAAATAGGCAGTATTTGAAATCATTGACAAACCTTTTGGGAAGATGTCATCTTAGGAGGACTTGAGGTGTCTTGCTTGAGAGATTTGATAGCGATGTCTATAACTTAGTTTTTATACTGAAATATCGCATTTATAAGAAAATACTTTATTTTTATACAGTCTTCTGATATAATATTGAAGAATATTAGTAAGGAGTATCTAGATGAATTTTTCATTTCTACCGCAGTTTTGGTCTTACTTTAACTATGGTGTCTTAGTAACAATTATGATTTCGGTCTGCGTGGTCTTCTTCGGAACCATCCTCGGGGTTTTGGTATCCTTGGCCAAGCGTTCTGGAATCAAACCTTTGGAATGGCTAGTAAGCCTTTATGTTTGGGTTTTCCGTGGGACTCCTATGGTTGTGCAGATTATGATTGCTTTTAACCTCATCCACATGAACCTTCCAACTGTGCAGTTTGGGATTTTAAACCTTGATTTGTCACGTATCGTTCCGGGTATTATCGTCCTTTCTTTGAACAGTGGTGCTTATATTTCTGAGAGCGTACGTGCAGGTATCGAGTCTATTCCTAAAGGTCAGATTGAAGCAGCCTACTCACTTGGTATCCGTCCATGGAATACCATGCGTTATGTGGTCTTGCCTCAAGCTATTAAAAATATCTTGCCTGCCTTAGGTAACGAGTTTGTCACTATTATCAAGGATAGTTCGCTCTTACAAACTATCGGGGTTATGGAATTGTGGAATGGTGCACAAACTGTTGCAACAACGACCTACTTGACTTTGACGCCGCTCTTGTTCGCAGCCTTCTATTATTTGATTGTAACAACAGCTATGACGGCACTCTTGAAACAAATGGAACAACGACTTGGGGAGGGACGTAAATAATGGCAGAAACAATTATTGAGATTAAAAATCTTCACAAGTATTTTGGTAAGAATGAAGTTCTCAAAGGGATTGATCTAGATATTAAAAAGGGTGAAGTAGTGGTTATCATTGGTCCTTCAGGATCAGGAAAATCAACCTTCCTACGCTCAATGAACTTGCTTGAGAAACCTACAAAAGGCGTTATTTCTTTTGAAGGTGTGGATATTACAGATAAGAATAACGATATTTTCAAAATGCGTGAAAAAATGGGAATGGTTTTCCAACAGTTTAACCTCTTCCCTAACATGACAGTTAAGGAAAATATCACCTTGTCACCGATTAAAACCAAGGGTGTTTCAAAAGCTGATGCAGACGCGAAAGCTATGGAACTTTTAGAAAAGGTTGGCTTGAAAGATAAGGCAGATGCCTACCCAACAAGTCTATCTGGTGGTCAGCAACAACGTATTGCAATCGCACGTGGTTTGGCTATGGATCCAGACGTTCTCTTGTTTGACGAACCAACATCAGCCCTTGATCCAGAAATGGTTGGTGAAGTTCTTGCAGTTATGCAGGACCTTGCTAAATCAGGGATGACAATGGCAATTGTTACCCACGAAATGGGCTTTGCTTATGAGGTGGCTGATCGTGTTATCTTTATGGATGGCGGTGTTATTGTCGAAGAAGGTACACCACAAGAGATTTTCGACAATACTAAGGAAGATCGTACTAAGGATTTCTTGAGTAAGGTTTTGTAAGATATTCATTAAGTATGTATACATTGTTTGTGAAGGCTGGAACTTTTCTGGCCTTTTCTTTTTGTGTTCTGCTTTTCTAGAATCATTCTTGTTTAGGATAATATTGCGGAAAAAATGGATAAATATGCTATAATGATGCCATATCAAAAATAATAAAGTAGGTCAAGAAATATGCTCATATATGATGCGGCCTTAAAAACGCCTTACCGGATTCTTGGCATTAACCTCCCTAAGGATAGTCTTTTGCACTTATCTAACCTAGGGCTGGCTGCCGGTGAAATGATTGAGGTGGTAACTAAGACCAAGAACAGTGCTATTATTATCGTAAAGGGGAGTCGCTTAGCCTTTGATGCTTCGATTCTAGATAAGATTGATTTGGCACCTGCGGAGGAAGATCAGGAAAAGATACCTCTTTCTGAATTACCAGTTGGACGTTCGGCTATCGTTACTGATATTTTTTCAGCAAATGAGACCAAACGGCGTCTTATGGATATGGGAATTACAAAGCGTACTCGGGTCTTATTGCGTAAGGTAGCTCCTTTGGGAGATCCTCTAGAAATTAGCTTGAGAGGGTATGAATTAACCCTACGCAAGTCGGAAGCGCAAATGATTAGTGTGGTCATGCTGGACGAGGGAGAGGAAAAATGACAGAAATTGCATTAATAGGTAATCCTAATAGTGGTAAAACCAGTTTATTCAACCTGATAACAGGGACCAATCAGCGTGTTGGTAACTGGCCGGGTGTTACTGTAGAACGAAAAAGTGGTCTGGTCAAAAAGAATAAGGATTTAGAAATCCAGGATTTACCAGGGATTTACTCAATGTCACCCTATAGCCCTGAAGAAAAGGTAGCTCGTGACTATTTGTTGAGCCAAAGGGCCGAAAGTATTCTAAATGTGGTTGATGCGACTAATTTGGAGCGTAACCTTTATCTGACAACGCAGTTGATTGAGACAGGTATTCCAGTCACTTTAGCACTTAACATGAGTGATGTTTTGGAGGCTCAGGGAAAACAGATAAATATTGATAAATTATCTTATCATCTAGGCGTCCCAGTAGTAGCTACTAGTGCTCTCAAACAAACTGGTGTCGATCAGGCAGTGAAGAAGGCAGCTCATACGACGACTTCTACAGTCGGTGACATTGCCTTTCCAATTTATGACGATAAGTTAGAAGCTGCCATCTCACAAATTTTGGAAGTCTTGGGAAATTCGGTGCCACAAAGGTCTGCGCGTTTTTATGCCATTAAACTCTTTGAACATGATGCTTTAGTTGAGGCTGAGCTAGACTTGTCCCCATTCCAACGAAAAGAAATCAAAGATATCATTCGTATCACTGAGGAAATTTTCACAGAAGATGCGGAGTCAATTGTCATTAATGAGCGTTATGCCTTTATTGAACGTGTTTGTCAGATGGCTCAAAGTCATACGGAAGATTTTGCCCTGACCTTGTCAGATAAGATTGATAGGATTGTTACCAACCGTATTTTGGCTTTACCAATTTTCGCAGCAGTTATGTATTTGGTTTATTTCTTATCTATCCAAACTGTTGGAACCATGTGGACAGACTGGGCTAACGATGTGCTTTTTGGTAAGTATGTTCCAGATTTGGTAACTTCTGGTCTTGACTTTCTTCAAGTTCAGGACTGGCTTAAGTCTTTGATTATTGATGGTATCGTCGCTGGGATTGGGACAGTACTAGGATTCCTTCCTCAAATTTTTGTGCTCTTTATCTGTTTGGGTGTGCTTGAGGACATTGGATATATGAGTCGTATTGCCTTTGTTATGGACCGTATTTTCCGACGTTTTGGGCTTTCTGGAAAATCCTTTATTCCCATGCTGATTTCGACAGGTTGCGGGGTTCCAGCGGTTATGTCTAGTCGAACTATTGAAAATGAAAGGGACCGTCGCATTACCATTATGACGGCAACCTTCATGCCTTGTTCGGCCAAGTTGGAAATAATTGCCTTGATTGCTGGAGCTTTCTTCCCTAGTAACTCATTAGTAGCACCAAGTACTTATTTTATTGGGATGGCTACCATTATCTTATCAGGTATTGCCCTCAAAAAGACGAGTTTTTTGGGTGGCCTAACCAGTCCGTTTATAATGGAATTGCCTGCTTACCATTGGCCTAAAGCCATGTCAGTTTTGCGCTATGCCTTTGGTAAGGCTATGAGTTTTGTCAAACGTGCGGGAACCATCATTTTCAGTTTAACGGTTCTTATCTGGTTTATGTCTAACTACAACTTTACGCTACATACGGTAGATACGGAAGCCAGCATTTTGGCGACTCTCGGTAGGAGTTTGTCTTGGATTTTTGATCCGCTTGGATTTGGAAATTGGAAGGCAACAGTTGCGGCTCTTACAGGCTTAGCTGCCAAGGAGACTGTTGTTGCCACCTTTGGTATTCTCTATCATAATAGCAGTGAAGCTGGTTTAGCTGAGGCTTTACGAGGAGATTATTCTTCCCTAGCAGCTTATTCCTTCTTAGTCTTTAATTTACTTTGTGCCCCATGTTTTGCAGCTATTGGAGCTATTAAGCGTGAAATGGCCAATCTTAAATGGACGGTTGGTGCTATCGGTTTTCAAACAGGCCTAGCTTATTGTGTGAGTTTAATTCTTTATCAGTTTGGCCAAGTTATCCTATACGGCAAGTCAATGACAATTTGGACTTTTGTTGCTTTCTTGCTGTTAGTGACCATGATTTATTTTGTGGTTCGTAAACCACGTCAGATTAAGGATCAAATCATTAGTTTGGATAATCTTCAAGAAGCCCATATTTAGGTTTAGGAGGAATTGTTATGTCAACGTTTATCATTGCCTTCATTATTTTTGCTTTGGCTGGCCTTGGCATCCGTCACTATATCAAAGGAAAAGGTTCTTGTGGCGATTGTGAGTGTTCTTGTCCGGTTAAGGAAGAAATGTATAAGGCTAATCGCTAATAATATATAGAAAAATGGTCTCTTAAATGAATAAGAGACCATTTTCTTACGATTGTAAGAAATGTATAAAGGTATGTAGGTTGGAAGTATGATACTATAAGATAGATAAATAATCTAAATTTTTAACAAAAAAGGGAGATGTATAAGGAATGGTTTTGAACAGAGAGATTGTCCTAATTCATGGGACCTGGTGTGATGGCAATGTTTGGGGAGAATTTGCGACAGGTCTACGTCAAATGGGATACAAGGTGCATACACCTAGCTTTCGTTACCATGACCTACCTTATCAAGAGTGCCTAGCTAAAGTTGGGACTGTTACCTTGCAGGACTATCGAGATGATTTAGTGGCTTTGATTGAAAGTCTAGACCAACCACCACTCATTTTGGGGCACTCTTTAGGCTGTCTGGTGGCTCAAATGGTTGCTGAAAAGACAGAAGTTGCTGGTATGATTCTCATGGGACCTGCTCCGACAGCAGATATTTATGCCTTTTATCCAACCATGTTAGCTTGTTTTGGCAAACACTTTTTACGCTGGGGTTTTTGGAAAAAAGCCATGCCCCCTTATAAAAAGGAGTTTTTCAAGTATTGCATGAATGAACAAGAGGAAGCTTTGAAAGAGGAAGTTTTTGCTAATCTGGTTCCTGAATCAGGAAAAGTTTATACTCAGATGGCTCTTCATTGCTTTGATAAGACAAAGGCAGCTTATGTGGACTTTAGTAACATTTTATGTCCTGTTCTCGTCATTTCAGGAACCAAGGATAAGATGACTCATCCTAATATTGCTAGAAGAACAGCTAAGAACTACCGTGATTCTGTTCTCGTTTCCTTAACAGGTGCAGATCACATGTATGAAAGTGGCAAATACCAGCAGAAGACCTTGAAGGTTATTAAGGGTTGGAGTCAGCAAAATGGTTTTGTGGATTAGTCACGAAAGATAATCAGAAGAAGTTGGAAGGCAATTCCAGCTTTTTTAGCTTTCATTTGAAACGTCTTTTTGAAAATTTAGAAAATTTAGTCACAAAGAGTCCTCACTATGGTATAATTGAAAAAAAGTATGTATTGGAGAACACCCATGGCGATAATAATGGATGGTAAGGCCCTAGCTGTTAAAATGCAGGATCAATTGCAAGAAAAGGTAGCACGTCTAAAAGAAAAGGAATGGATTGTGCCAGGACTAGTGGTAATTATGGTTGGAGACAACCCAGCTAGTCAAGTTTATGTGCGTAATAAGGAACGTGCTGCTAAAAAGGCTGGCTTCCATAGTCAGACGGTCAATCTTTCTGAGAGTATTAGTGAGGAAGAGTTGATTGAAGTTATTGAGCGCTATAATCAGGATCCGCTTTTCCATGGTATCTTGGTTCAGTTGCCACTGCCGAATCATATTAATGAAATGCGTATTCTTTTGGCTATTGATCCTAAAAAAGATGTCGATGGTTTCCATCCTATGAATACTGGTAATCTTTGGAATGGTCGCCGTCAAATGGTTCCTTGTACACCGGCTGGGATTATGGAAATCCTTCGTGAGTACAATGTTGAATTGGAAGGTAAGACAGCAGTTATTATCGGACGTAGTAATATTGTTGGTAAACCTATGGCTCAGCTTCTTCTAGAAAAGAATGCAACAGTTACCTTGACCCACTCACGAACACCGAATTTGGCTAAGGTTTGTAGCAAGGCAGATGTCTTGATTGTAGCTATTGGACGTGCAAAATTTGTAACAGAAGACTATGTCAAAGAAGGTGCTGTTGTCATTGATGTGGGAATCAACCGTGATGAAGAAGGCAAACTTTGTGGTGACGTTGATTTTGATCAAGTGAAAGATAAGGTTGGCATGATCACGCCTGTTCCAGGTGGTGTAGGCCCTATGACTATTACTATGCTGATGGAACAGACCTATCAAGCTGCTCTTCGTAGTGCGAAAGGATAGTTTATGAAAGTTGATGACGATTTAGCTAGGCAAGTGATAACACCTCGCTTGAGAGAGTCTCACAAGGGTTCTTACGGTCGAGTGCTTTTAGTTGGTGGGCTTTATCCTTATGGTGGTGCCATCATTATGGCTGCCATAGTTTGTGTCAATAGTGGGGCAGGCTTGGTCACAGTGGCTACGGATCGTGAAAATATCACAGCCCTCCATGCTCATCTCCCTGAAGCCATGGCTTTTGACCTTAGAGAGACTGAAAGATTTCTTGAGAATCTTAGGGCAGCTGATGTGGTATTAATCGGTTCTGGCCTAGGTGAAGATGGTGTAGCTAGTCAGGCTATGGACTTGGTGCTGGCAAATATTAGGGCAGATCAAAATTTGGTTGTTGATGGTTCAGCTCTCAATCTTTTGGCTAAGAAGAATAAGAAGAGCTTACCAGATTGTCACCTTACTCTCACCCCACATCAAAAAGAATGGGAACGCTTGTCTGGTTTAAGGATTCCAGAGCAGACCGTTTCCAACACTCAAAAAGCCTTGGGAGAGTTCCGAGCTGGGACAATCCTGGTTGCCAAGAGTCATAAGACGGCTGTCTATCAGGGTGAAAAAGTAGCTTATTTAGAAGTTGGTGGGCCTTATCAAGCCACAGGAGGAATGGGAGATACCTTGGCTGGTATGATTACTGGTTTTCTGGCCCAGTTTTCTTCAATTGATCGCTATAAGGCTGTCACAGTAGCTACCTGGCTTCACTCAGCTATCGCTGATGATCTGGCTAAAAATGCCTATGTGGTTTTGCCGACACATATCAGTAAAGCCATTCCTAGCTGGATGAAAAAGTTGTCAATATAATCTAAAAAACGTGTCTTATATTGAGGCGAGTTTTTTTAGATTTCGACATTTTTTTAAGATTGCTGAAGCTTATTTGTGATAAAATAAAAGAGAATTTTTATGAGAACATAGAGGAAAAAAAGTGACATCATTTTCGAAAAAACTCAGTCAAAAATGGGAAAAACGGCGCCAAAAACAAAAAGAAAAACGAGCGAACAAACCTAGAAAGCCAGTAAACATTTCACGTCGTGTTTACTTGCTTTTTGGTGTAGTCTTTGTCCTTTTTTTGTTACTTTTTGCACGTTTGACCTATATGCAGGTTTATAACAAATCGTTTTATACTAAGAAATTAGAGGATAATTCTAAGTATACGGTTAGGATTGCAAGTGAACGTGGGCAAATCTTTGATGCTAAGGGGGTCGCTCTTACGACCAACCAGAGTAAGGACGTTATCACCTTTACACGTAGCAATTTGGTGTCATCAGATACTATGAAGAAGGTCGCTGAAAAGTTAGCGACCATGGTAACACTAACGGAGACGAAGGTAACAGCACGCCAGAAACGCGATTTCTATCTAGCGGATTCTGCCACCTACAAACGTGTGGTTAATGATCTTCCAAAGGACAAGAAAACAGATAAGTTTGGTAATAAATTAGCTGAAGCTACTATTTACAACAATGCTGTTGATGCCGTTCCTGATGAAGCAGTGGATTACACTGAGGATGAGCTTAAGATTGTCTACATTTACTCACAGATGAATGCTGTTTCTAATTTCTCAACAGTCACATTGAAAACAGGAGACTTGACGCCTGAACAAATTGCGATTGTAGCAGCTAAACAGAAGGAACTTAATGGTATTACGGTTGCTAAGGATTGGGAGCGTCATACGGTTGATTCAGCCTTGTCTCCTCTCATCGGGAAAGTCTCAAGTTCAGAAGCAGGTTTGCCACAAGAAGATGCTAAGGAATACCTCAAAAAAGGTTATGCCCTTAATGACCGTGTAGGAACTTCTTATCTAGAAAAAGAATATGAGGAGAAGCTACAAGGGAAACATACTGTTCGTGAGATTACAGTAGACAAGGAAGGCGAAGTTGCTAGTGATAAAATCACTCAAAAGGGAAGTAAGGGTAACAATCTGCAGTTGACCATCGACCTTGATTTCCAAAAGGGAGTTGAAGATATCCTAGGTCAACAGCTTTCTTCAGAGATTTCAGAGAACAAAGCTACCTATTCTGAAGGAATGTATGCCGTTGTTATGAATGCTGAAACTGGTGCTGTACTTGCCATGGCGGGGCAAAAACATGAACAAGGAGCACAAGATTTTAAAGCAAATGCCTTAGGAACAATCACTGATGTCTTTATTCCAGGATCTGTTGTTAAGGGAGCAACCCTAACTGCTGGTTGGCGTTCAGGTGCCATCTATGGGAATCAGGTCTTGACTGACCAACCAATCAACATTGCTGGTTCAGCCTCGATTACGTCTTGGTTTACAGATCAAGGTAGCCGTCCTATTACCGCGACACAGGCTCTAGAATATTCATCAAATACCTATATGGTGCAGATTGCAATCAAACTACTTGGCCAACAGTATGTTCCAGGCATGGCCTTGTCGACTGACAATATGGATAAGGCCATGACGACACTTCGTGATACCTACGCTGATTTTGGTATGGGGGTATCTACAGGACTTGATTTGCCTGGAGAATCAGAAGGGTACATTTCTAAGAATTACAATGTAGCCAACGTTTTGACAGAGGCCTTTGGTCAGTACGATTCTTATACAACCATTCAGCTGGCTCAGTATGTTGCTTCAATTGCAAATGGTGGTAAACGTGTAGCACCTCATATTGTGGGAGGTATTTATGATGCTGGTACTAATGGTAGCTTAGGAGCTCTAGCTTCAACGGTAGATACACGTGTATTAAATACCTTACCTCTTGATTCTGAGCAGATGGGGATTATCCAACAAGGCTTTAATGATGTCGTTAATTCTGGTTCTAGCCTTGCGACTGGTAAAGCTATGGCAAGTTCTATCATTCCAATTAGTGGTAAAACAGGGACAGCCGAAACCTATACGACAGACAGCTCAGGTAACACAGTAAAAACATATAATCTTAATGCCGTAGCCTATGCGACCGCCAAAGATGGTACGAAGTTGGCTGTTGGAATCATGTACCCACATGTTCTTGATTGGAAGAGTAAAAGCCCCCAAGTTGCAGTCAAAGCTATCATGGAACTTTATCAAAATACTCACTAAATATGAAAATCTCTCGTGCCTTGCACGAGGGATTTTTCTGTGATATAGTGTTTGAGTATTTGTTCTTGGGTAAAGACATATCCATGACAGTGACAAAAGATAAGTGATGGATAAAAAAATATAAAGAACAGGAGGCCTTCATGCTTTATCCTACTCCAATTGCGAAGCTGATTGATAGTTTTTCAAAACTCCCTGGAATTGGGGCTAAAACAGCGACACGCCTAGCTTTTTATACCATTAGTATGTCTGATGAAGATGTCAACGATTTCGCAAAAAACCTCTTGGCAGCAAAACGTGAATTGACTTATTGTTCGGTCTGTGGTCGTTTGACAGATGATGATCCATGTAACATTTGTACCGATGAAACTAGAGACCGTACTAAGATTTTGGTTGTTGAAGACTCCAAAGATGTTTCAGCTATGGAAAAGATTCAGGAATACCGTGGTCTCTACCATGTGCTTCAAGGGCTTATTTCCCCTATGAATGGTGTTGGGCCAGACGATATTAACCTGAAAAGTTTGATTACCCGTCTTATGGATAGCGAGGTTGACGAGGTTATCATTGCTACTAATGCAACAGCAGATGGTGAGGCAACATCTATGTATATTTCACGTGTCCTTAAACCTGCAGGAATCAAGGTGACTCGTTTAGCGCGTGGTTTGGCAGTCGGTTCTGACATTGAGTATGCTGATGAAGTGACCTTGCTAAGAGCTATCGAAAATCGAACAGAACTATAAGTAAGAAGTGTTGGTCAGGCCAGCACTTTTAGTTTGTAGTAAGTAGGTTTCTCATTAAAAATTTGGTAAAACAAAGTAAGCGCTTTTATAACGAGGAATCATGATGAAGATTGAAAAGGTTTTAAACAACAATGTTATCCAAGCTTTGGATAATAATGTGGAATACATTGTCATGGGTAAGGGACTAGGTTTTCAAAAGAAGGTCGGAGACCTTGTTGATAAGGAAAAGATTGAAAAGACTTTTGTTTTGGAAAATACAGAGGTAGTAGAGGAATGGTCTCGTGTTTATGTCAATTTACCTGATGGTGAAATGCAGGTCTTTTTGAATATCCTTACTTTTGCTGAGGCTGTCTTGCAAACCAAGTTTAATCCCTCTTTTTTCATCGCCCTTGCCGATCACCTACATTATGCTATTGAAAGAAGTAGAGAGGGTGTTTCTTTGCAGAATCCTTTGGCTTGGGAGGTTCGAAAATTTTATCCTCGGGAGTATGAAATTGGGAAACAAGCCCTTCGTTTGATTGCCAAGGATTTAGAAGTTCAGTTAGAAGATGATGAGGCTGCCTCTGTCGCCTTACATTTTGTTAATGCACAAAAAGATGCGGGTCTCCATGAAAAAGACCGACAGATGACTCAAATTGTGGTTGGGGTTAGTGACATTGTCCGTCTTCATTTTGGTTATGATTTGGATGAGGATAGTTTCTCGTATAACCGTTTTATGACACATCTCCAATACCTAGCACAACGTATTGTGAGCGGAGTTAGTGGTGGCAAGAATGATGCTTTCCTTTACGAACAAGTTAAGATAAATTATCCGGAGTCCTTTATCTGTACCCAAAAGATTGCTACCTATATCAAGACAAGTTATGCCTTTGATCTAAGTTTAGACGAACAAGTCTTTTTAACCATTCACATTCAACGTCTTAAGGATAATTTAGATAAGTAAGCGATTCCCAGAGAGGTCCTACAAAAAGCAGACAATTAGCCTTAAGTCTGCTTTTTCTGTGTCCTTATGGTATAATGAAGTGATTAATATTAGACCAAAAATACTCTGGGCTAGTATTCTAGGTATTTGAGTATTTGTATAAAAAAGCTAATGAGTTAGTGAAAGGAAGCGAGCGGTTCTATGCTTGAAGTGAGCATAGCCGTTCCTAAAGTATCTTATGTATATTGAAATGATTGATGAGACTGGACAAGTCTCTGAGAAATTAAAAGAACAAACCTTGGAGTTGCTAGATTTTGCAGCACAAAGACTTGGCAAGGAAGACAAGGAAATGGCGGTCACATTTGTAACCAACGAACGTAGCCACGAGCTAAACCTGGAATATCGTGATACGGACCGTCCAACGGATGTTATTAGTTTGGAGTATAAGCCTGAATTAGACATTAGCTTTGATGAGGAAGAGTTGGCTGAAAATCCTGAATTAGCTGAAATGATGGGAGAGTTTGATAGTTATATCGGTGAACTCTTTATTTCTGTTGATAAGGCTCATGAGCAAGCTGAGGATTATGGTCATAGTTTCGAGCGTGAGATGGGCTTCTTGGCTGTTCACGGTTTTCTTCACATCAATGGCTACGACCATTACACCCCAGAAGAAGAAGCGGAAATGTTTGGATTACAGGAAGAAATTTTGACTGCTTATGGACTTACGCGACAATAACCCACAAAAAAAGTGGAAAAATAGAGAATTTACAGCTAGTTTTGAGTTTGCTCTGACAGGAATAATAACGGCTTTTAAAGAAGAACGCAATATGCGTAAGCACTTGGTTTCAGCTATCTTGGTGGTATTGGCTGGCTTGATTTTCCGTGTGTCTGCGACAGAATGGCTCTTTCTTTTGATGGCAGTTTTTCTCGTAATTGCCCTAGAGATTGTTAATTCTGCCATTGAAAATGTTGTCGATTTAGCTAGTAATTATCACTTTTCGATGCTAGCCAAAAATGCCAAGGATATGGCCGCTGGAGCTGTTTTAGTGGTTTCTTGTTATGCAGTCATTACGGGGATGATTGTTTTCATACCTAAAATTTGGCACTTAATTTTCAATTAAAACGAAGTAGGAAAGAAGTTATATGACATTTAAATCAGGATTTGTGGCTATTCTCGGCCGTCCTAATGTAGGAAAATCAACGTTTTTGAACCATGTTATGGGGCAAAAGATTGCTATCATGAGTGATAAGGCTCAAACAACCCGCAATAAAATTATGGGCATTTACACAACCGATAAGGAACAGATTGTCTTTATCGATACCCCAGGGATTCACAAGCCTAAGACGGCTCTTGGGGATTTTATGGTGGAATCTGCTTATTCAACCCTTCGTGAGGTTGATACAGTCCTCTTTATGGTACCAGCGGATGAGCCTCGTGGTAAGGGTGATAATATGATTATCGAACGCCTCAAACAAGCTAAAGTTCCAGTTATCTTGGTAATCAATAAGATTGACAAGGTCCATCCAGATCAGCTCCTAGAGCAGATTGAGGATTTCCGTACACAAATGGATTTCAAGGAGATTATTCCGATATCTGCCCTCCAAGGAAACAACGTTTCTCATCTTGTGGATGTCTTGAGTGATAACCTTGAGGAAGGGTTCCAATATTTCCCAGCGGACCAAATCACCGACCACCCAGAGCGTTTCTTGGTATCGGAGATGATTCGTGAAAAAGTCCTTCAGTTGACACGTGAAGAAATTCCACACTCTGTTGCGGTTGTCATTGATGAGATGAAGCGTGATGAAGAGACGGATAAGATTCACATTCGTGCGACAATCATGGTTGAGCGTGACAGCCAAAAAGGCATTGTCATTGGTAAACAAGGTTCCATGCTCAAGAAGATTGGTACCCTTGCCCGTAAAGATATTGAAGTCATGCTTGGGGACAAGGTCTTCCTTGAAACCTGGGTTAAGGTTAAGAAAAATTGGCGTGATAAAAAACTTGATTTGGCCGATTTTGGTTACAATGAAAAAGAATATTAAAAAGCTGGGCACTTGCTCGGCTTTCTTGCTAGAAGGAGGAGCAGATGCCTGAGTTACCTGAGGTAGAAACTGTTAGACGAGGGTTAGAAAGATTGGTAGTAGGTCGGACTATTTTGTCGCTTGAGGTTAAGGTCCCGAAAATGATAAAGACCTCCTACGATAGTTTTCTGAATGACTTACCTGGTCAAACTATTCAAGCCATGCGACGTAGAGGCAAGTACTTGATTTTTGACCTTGGACAATTGATTCTGATTTCCCACTTGCGCATGGAAGGAAAATACCTCTTGTTTACAGATCAGGTTCCTGTTAATAAGCATTTCCATCTTTTCTTTACCTTAAATGATGGCTCGACTCTTGTTTATCAGGATGTCCGCAAGTTTGGGACCTTTGATTTATTGGCTAAAAATCAAGAGGACGCTTATTTTACAAAGAAAAAGCTTGGTCCTGAGCCTACTAAGAAGGCTTTTAAATATGCTCCGTTTGAGAGAGCCTTGATGACCTCTGCCAAGCCTATTAAAAGTCTCCTTTTGGAGCAGAAATTAGTGGCTGGTCTAGGCAACATCTATGTTGATGAGGTGCTTTGGGCAGCCAAGGTTCATCCTGAGACGCCAGCAAAGAAACTCAGCAAGGCAGCCATGAAACGGGTCCATGATCAAACGATTGCTATTTTACAGCTAGGAATTGAAAAAGGTGGCTCAACTATAAGGACTTATCGTAATGCCCTTGGTGAAGATGGGACCATGCAGAACTATTTACAGGTTTACGGAAAGACGGGACAGCCTTGTCCACGCTGCGCAAGCACAATTGAGAAAATCAAGTTAGGAGGGAGAGGAACACATTTGTGTCCTCATTGTCAGAAACAATGATTATTGGGTTAACAGGTGGTATTGCTTCAGGAAAATCTACTGTTGTTGAAATGATTAAAGAGGCAGGTTACAAGGTCATTGACGCTGATCAGCTTGTACACGACATGCAGGCCCAAGGGGGCCGTTTGTACCGTGCCTTACTTGATTGGTTGGGAGAGGGGATTCTCCTTTCTAATGGAGAATTGAATCGTCCTAAACTAGGGCAACTGATTTTTTCCAATGAGGAGATGAGACAGCGGTCTGCTGATATTCAAGGGACAATTATTCGAGAGGAACTAGCAGCTCAGAGGGATCGTTTGGCCAAGGAAGAAGATGTTTTTTTCATGGATATTCCCTTGCTTATTGAGAATGGGTATCAGGACTGGTTTGATCAGATTTGGTTGGTGGCAGTGTCACCGGAGATCCAGTGCCAACGCTTGATGAAACGTAATCACTTAAGTGTTGAGGAAGCTAAGCTGCGTATTGATAGCCAGATGTCTTTAGCTGAGAAAATGCCCTATGCCAGCTTGGTTCTTGATAATAACGGTAGTCTCGATGATTTGAAGAAAAAGGTTAAGAGTGCAATAAATGATTTAACGAGCTCCTCATAGCTAGCCATTGTGATATAATGGATAGTGAATTTTAGAAAGAAGATGATTATTTGCGCCAAAAAGAGCTTAAAAGTACTGATTGGCAACGTAACCTTAAAATTGCATGGATAGGAACCTTTTTTACTGGAGCTAGTTTCTCCATTGTTATGCCTTTCATGGCCCTCTACATTGAGGAACTTGGTGTTAAAGGAGATATGGTCGAATGGTATGCTGGCTTGTCTGTTGCCATCTCTGCCTTAGCCTCTGCCTTGGTTTCTCCTGTTTGGGGACGCCTGGCTGACCGTTATGGTCGAAAGCCCATGATGATCAGGGCAAGTATGGTGATGACTTTTACAATGGGAGGTCTTGCCTTAGTCCCAAATGTTTTCTGGCTACTTTTCTTGAGAACGCTGAATGGTTTGTTTGCGGGCTATGTCCCAAATGCCACAGCATTAATTGCTAGTCAGGTTCCTCAGAACCGTTCTGGCTATGCCTTGGGGACCTTGTCTACGGGTCTAACGGCAGGTGTTCTGATTGGCCCTTTGTTAGGTGGTACCTTGTCTGAGGCGTTTGGTATGAGAGGGACCTTTTTATTGGTGGGCCTTATTCTATTTATCTGCTGCCTCTTAACTATTTTTGGCTTGCGAGAGGATTTCCAGCCTGTCGAAAAGGGAGAGATGATGACCCTTTCTCAGGTTTTTGCAAGAATTCCCAGCAAATCTATGTTGATTGGCCTTTTTGTGACCAGTATGATTATTCAGATTTCTGCCCAATCGATTGCACCTATGTTGGCCCTTTACATTCGTTATTTAGGTCAGAGGGAAAATATCCTTTTTTACTCAGGGTTAATTGTTTCTGCTATGGGCTTTTCTAGTCTCTTAAGTACCCCTTATCTGGGAAAATTGGGAGACCGTATTGGGAATCATCGCTTGCTTTTAATGGGGCTATTTTATAGCTTTCTCTTGTATTTCCTCTGTGGTTTTGCCGGTTCAGCCTTGCAACTGGGTATCTTACGCTTTGCCTATGGCTTCGGTGTAGGTGCTCTTATGCCTAGTGTCAATTCTTTATTGACCAAGATGACACCCAAGGAAGGAATCTCAAGAATATTTAGCTTTAATCAAAGCTTTTCATATATTGGACAGGTTTTAGGTCCCTTTGTTGGGTCAGCAGTTGCGACAGGTCTAGGTTATCGCTGGGTCTTCTTTGTGACTGCAATGATTGTCTTTGGAAATTTTGTCTGGTCCTTAATCATCTTTAGAAAATTGCTAGGAGTCAAGAATATAGGTGAGAGTTAAAATCAATTTAAAGTGTAGTGAATGTGGGAGCATCAACTATCTCACAAGTAAAAATAAACAGAATCATCCTGAGAAAATTCAGGTACCCAAATTCTGCCCTAAGGATAGAAAAGTAACCTTACATGTTGAATCTTAAAGGGTTCTATGGTAGAATAAAAAGGACTTTTTCGGAGGAATAACTATGTACGACTTATTATTAACGCTGCTCTTGGTGATGTCAGCTATTATTGTGATTGCGGTATTTATGCAGCCACAAAAAAATCCAAGTAGCAATGTCTTTGATGGTGGTGGGTCAGAAGCACTATTTGAACGTAGTAAACCACGTGGTTTTGAAGCCTTTATGCAACGCTTTACAGGAATCATGGTTTTTCTATGGATTGTAGATGCAATCGTCCTTTCCATTCTCTCAAGTAAGTAATGAGCTGACTGAGGTTGGCTCATTTTTTGCGTTATAGTCAATAAATAAAAGAAAAGGAAATCATGAAAGAATCTATTATAAATTATTTGAAGGAGCATGGGAAATCCAGTGTAAACGACATTGCCCAGGCTCTTAATCATGCTGGGGGAGAAAAGTTTCCTCAGCTCATCAAGGCCATATCAGCCATGGAAAGTAAGGGGCAGTTGCGTTTTAATCGAGATGGCTCTGTTTCCTTGCGTCCTAAGAAAGAAAATCCAAATCAGGTGACTGTTGAAGGTGTTTTCCGTGCCAATAAGAACGGTTTTGGTTTCTTGCATGTCGATGACAGTGAAGATGATATGTTCATTGGTCGTAATGATGTTGGCCATGCTATTGACGGTGATACTGTTGCTGTTGTTATCAAGAAGCCAGCGGATCGTTTGCGTGGGACGGCAGCAGAAGCACGGGTTGTTGAAATTGTAGAACGTTCGCTTAAGACTGTTGTAGGGAAATTTATCCTTAGCGACGAGAAAGAACCTTATGCTGGTTACATTAAGTCTAAAAATCAAAAAATTCAGCAGCCAATTTATATTAAGAAAGAACCAGTTGCCCTAGACGGTACTGAAATTATCAAGGTTGATATTGAAAAATACCCTAACCGTCACTATGATTATTTCGTAGGAAGTGTTCGTGACATTATTGGTCATCAAGGGGATGCTGGTATTGATGTCTTGGAAGTCTTAGAATCAATGGATATTGTTTCAGAGTTCCCAGAGGATGTCATGGCGGAAGCAGAAGCTGTACCAGATGCACCTAGTCAGGAAGACCTCCTTGGTCGTGTTGACCTTCGTCAAGAGGTAACCTTTACTATTGATGGAGCTGATGCGAAGGACTTGGATGATGCGGTCCATATTAAACGTTTGCCAAATGGTAATTTTGAGCTTGGTGTTCATATTGCCGATGTGTCCTACTATGTCACTGAAGGTTCAGCTCTTAACCGTGAGGCCGTAGCACGTGGGACTTCGGTTTATGTGACAGACCGTGTGGTGCCAATGTTGCCTGAGCGTCTTTCAAATGGTATTTGTTCACTAAATCCCAATGTTGATCGCTTGACTCAGTCAGCCATTATGGAGATTACTCCAAAAGGTAAGGTGGTTAATCATAAGATTTGCCAATCTGTGATTAATACAACCTTCCGTATGACCTACAGTGATGTCAATGAGATGTTGGCTGGAAATCCAGAAAAGATTGAGCAGTTTAAGCCAATCATGGAGTCTGTATCAGCCATGGCAGAACTGCATAAGATTTTAGAAGACATGCGTGAGCGTCGTGGTGCCCTTAACTTTGATACATCTGAAGCTCGTATCTTGGTAAATGAGAAGGGGATGCCAGTGGATATCGTGGTGCGTGAACGTGGAACAGCCGAGCGAATGATTGAATCCTTCATGTTGGCTGCCAATGAATGTGTGGCAGAGCACTTTGCTAAGGCTAAGTTGCCATTTATTTACCGTATCCACGAAGAGCCGAAGGCTGAGAAATTGCAACGCTTCATGGATTATGCCTCTATCTTTGGTGTTCAAATCAAAGGAACTGCCAATAAGATGGATCAGCTAGACTTGCAAGAGTTTATGGCCAAAGTTCAGGGAAAACCTGGAGCAGAGGTCATGAACATGATGCTGCTTCGTTCAATGCAACAAGCCCGCTATTCAGAACACAACCACGGACACTATGGACTTGCGGCTCAGTATTATACCCACTTTACTAGTCCAATCCGTCGTTACCCAGACCTCTTGGTTCACCGAATGATTCGTGAGTACACTAACAATATGTCTCAAGAAACACGTGAACATTTTGAAGAGGTTATTCCTGAGTTAGCGACATCATCTTCAACTCTTGAACGTCGTGCCATTGATGCCGAACGTGTCGTTGAAGCTATGAAAAAAGCGGAATACATGGAAGAGTTTGTTGGCCAAGAATTCGATGGTATTGTCGGAAGTGTGGTTAAATTTGGTATGTTTGTGGAATTGCCAAACACTATCGAAGGTTTGGTTCACATCACGACCCTTCCAGAATTTTACAATTACAATGAACGTACCATGACACTTCAGGGTGAGAAAACTGGTAAGACTTTCCGAGTTGGTCAGCCTATCCGTGTCAAATTAACACGTGCGGATAAGGAAACAGGAGACATTGACTTCCAATACCTTCCAAGCGAGTATGATGTTACTGAGAAAGTAGACCACAAGGCTCGTCAGGAACGTGAAGAGAAGGCGAAAGCCTTCCGAAATAGAGGTCCACGTCGTGACCGTCAAAATGGAGACTTCGAACGTCGTGGTAAACGTGGGGATAACCGTAACCATCAAGATGCTAATGGTCGTAAAGGCTCTTATGACGAAAAACGTAAGTCATCTAAGAAACCCGACAAGCGTAAGAATCAAAACCGTCCTCATAATGATAACAAGGGACGTGAGAGTGGCCGTCGTAAGAAGAAAGGGAACAAACCTTTCTACAAGGACGTTGCTAAAAAACGAAAATAGGATGAGAATGGAGGGACTGCTATGCCAAAGGGTGAAGGCAATGTTGTTGCTCAGAATAAAAAGGCTAGACATGACTATAGTATCGTTGATACTATTGAAGCAGGTATCGTGCTAACAGGGACGGAGATTAAATCCGTTCGTGCGGCACGCATCCAACTAAAAGATGGCTATGCCCAAATCAAGAACGGTGAGGCTTGGTTAATCAATGTTCATATTGCTCCTTTTGAGCAAGGTAATATTTGGAATCAAGATCCAGACCGTACGAGAAAATTATTGCTTAAGAAGAAGCAAATCACCAAACTTCAAAATGACCTTAAGGGAACAGGAATGACCTTGGTTCCTCTTAAGGTGTACCTAAAAAACGGTTTTGCCAAGGTATTGCTTGGTATTGCCAAAGGGAAACACGATTACGATAAACGTGAGTCTATCAAACGTCGTGAACAAGAACGTGATATTAAACGTATTATCAAGAGTGTTAACCGTTAAAACGCCTATCATCTAAGACTGCTATAGTCCTAGATGATTTTTTGTTTTTGGCTTTAAGACATGATATAATGGGAGTACCATACGGTCTTTAGTTAGGATAGCAGATATACCTAACTCTGGACGTGATACTGTAAAGGAGATTAGCGATGCCAGTAGATGCTAAAACAAAATACAAGGCCAAGAAGACAAAGATTGTTTTCTTCGACATTGACGACACCCTTCGTGTCAAAAAGACAGGCTACATTCCTGAGTCTATTAAGGCTGTTTTCAAAGGGCTTAAAGAAAAAGGAATTTTGACGGGGATTGCCACAGGACGTGGCTACTATGGTGTCGTTGAGGACATTCGAGACTTAGAGCCCGATTATTTTGTAACCATCAATGGAACTTATGTGATTAATCGAAAAGGCGAAGAAATTTATAACCAGCCCCTAGCTCGTGAGGTTACAGAAGCCTTTGTTGCTTGGTGCAAGGAGATTGGGATTGCTTGGGGCTTTGCTGGTAAGGATAAGCCAGTTGTTTCTGAGCGTTCAGATTTGATTGATGATGCTATGAAACCAGTCTATGGTCTTTGTGATGTGGAGCCAGACTTCCACTTGTCGAACGATGTTTACCATATGTGGACTTTTGCGGAAAATGATGGTGAGCTTGAGTTACCAGAAGAACTTGCGACACATGTCCGCTTGGTGCCTTGGCACGAACACTCCTCTGACGTCGTAGCAAATGGTATCTCAAAAGCATCTGGTGTCGAGCATGTCTTGGAGCACGAAAACCTTAAACCGGTCAATGCTATGATGTTTGGTGATGGTCCAAACGATATGGAAATCTTTGACTATGTTGGACTTAAGATTGCCATGGGTAACGCTACACCAGAATTGAAAGAAAAAGCAGATTACGTTACAGGAACAGTAGAAGAAGATGGCATTTTCAATGCCTTGGAGGAACTCGGATTGGTAGAAAAAGAACTTCATTTCCCACAACTTGACTTGGATGCAGTAGAAGGTCCAGTCGTAACAATTAAAACAAACCATGGTGATTTGGTCATCAAACTTTTCCCTGATCATGCACCATTAACAGTTACTAACTTTGTCAATTTGGCCAAGAGTGGCTACTATGACGGTGTGATTTTCCACCGTATTATCAAGGACTTTATGATTCAAGGTGGTGACCCAACTGGTACTGGTATGGGTGGTGAGTCAAGTTTCGGTGGTAGCTTCCAGGATGAATTTTCTGAAGAACTCTATAACCTCCGTGGTGCGCTTTCTATGGCCAATGCTGGACCAGATACTAATGGTAGCCAGTTCTTCATCGTTCAAACGCCTGAAATTCCTTATGCTAAAAAGGAACTCGAACGTGGTGGTTGGCCAGCACCAATCGCGGAAGCTTATGCTGAAAATGGTGGAACACCTCACCTAGACCGTCGTCACACAGTCTTTGGTCAATTGGTGGATGAAGACTCTTACAAGGTGCTTGATGAGATTGCCAATGTTGAGGTTGGAGCTCAAGATAAGCCACTTGAGGATGTTGTGATTGAAACAGTTGAGGTAGCAGACTAAGATGAAAATTGGAGACAAGCTTAGGGGTGTTATCACAGGCATCAAGCCTTACGGTGCCTTTGTTTCATTGGAAAATGGTACCACAGGCTTGATTCACATCTCGGAGATTAAGACAGGTTATATCGACAACATCTACAATACCCTCAAGGTAGACCAGGAGGTCTTGGTTCAAGTTGTTGATTTTGATGAATTTACACAAAAGGCCAGTCTTTCTTTGAGAACCCTTGAGGAAGAAAAAAATAAAATCCCTCATCGTCATCGTTTCTCAGATAGTCGTTTGAACTATGGCTTTAAACCTTTGGCAGAAGCAATGCCAGGATGGATTGAAGAAGGACTTGACTATCTTAGACAAGAGCATGAGGAAAAATAGCAAAAAAAGCTGACTCTCAATGAGTCGGCTTTTTTGGTGTTTTCGATTTGGCTACAAACAAAAAGATCTTCAATTTAATTGAAGACCCATGTTTATTAATTAGACATCAAAATAGATCAATTCTTTTGGTGTGTGTGTGAAGACTTCAAAGCCATCTTTTGTCACATAACCACAGTCCTCGATACGAACACCAACTTTTTCAGGAATGTAAATACCTGGTTCAACAGAGAAGCACATTCCTTCTTCGATTACCAAGTCATTTCCTTCCATGATAGAAGGGAATTCATGCACATCCATTCCGATACCGTGTCCGAGGCGGTGGTTGAAGTATTCGCCGTAACCAGCTTTTTCAATAACATTACGTGCTGCAGCATCGACTTCGCTGGCAGTTACACCTGGTTTAATCATATCTAGGGCAGCCTGTTGAGCTTCTAAAGTCAAGTGGTAGATTTCTTTTTTGAAATCATCGGGTTTTCCAACAGCGACTGTTCGCGTCATATCTGAAGCATAGCCATTTACCATACAGCCCAAGTCGAAGAGAAGAAGAGCATCTTTTTCAATTTTGTTGCTTCCAGGAATGCCGTGTGGGTTGGCTGCATTGTTACCAGTCAAGACCATAGTTTCAAAGCTCATTTCATAGCCCAAGCGTTTGATGCCAAATTCGATTTGAGCAATGATGTCTGTTTCAGTAACGTCGAGAGAGATATTGTCGAAACCGATATTAACAGCTTTATCAGCATAATCACCGGCAACCAACATTTTTTGAATTTCATCAGCTGACTTGATAACGCGCATTTTTTGAATGAATGGTGTCAAGTTTTCAAAGCGACCATCAAAGACCGTTTGCAATCCTTGGAACTTAGTCACATTGAGATTGTCAAACTCTGCATAAATAATAGGGCTGTCTGTACTTGCTAGGCCAGCTTTGATTTTTTGCCATGGATTTTCAGAATCCACATATCCAAAGACTGGGAAGTCGAGTACAGCAGAGGCACGTGCAACCTCAAGAGCAGGAACAAAGAGGGCAGGTTCACGATTTTCGTAGACGAAGAGGAACATTTGGCGTTCATGTGGGTCACAATCAAAACCAGTAAGATAATTGACAGTTACAGGATCTGAAACAATAGCTAGCCCTGCTTTATTTTCATTCAAAAAATGACGAATGCGATCAAGTTTAGACATAGAAAAAACTCCTTTGTATTTCTTACACTCATTCTGTCACTTTTATAGGGAAAATGCAAGTTGTTTTTTGGCTTTTCATTAAATCATTTACTTTCATTGAGACTTTTTTAGGCTAGTTTTGTAAGCGATGGATAGTCTTGGAAACACGAAATGAGAGGCCTTTTTCTGAAATGGCTTTCTTCCTCGTAACCATAAAGAAGGAATCCCTTTCATTTTTTTGTAAAAAATCAGTCAAAATAATTGAAAGTGTTTTCAGAATCTGATACAATTAGAATGAATAAGTGAGCGTAAAATGAGAAAGGAAGTGTTTTTATGAATACTGATGAAACAATTACTATATACGACGTTGCGCGTGAAGCAGGTGTTTCGATGGCGACTGTGTCTCGTGTGGTAAATGGAAATAAAAATGTAAAAGAAAACACCCGAAAAAAAGTGCTTGAGGTCATTGATCGTTTGGATTACCGTCCAAATGCGGTTGCGCGTGGCTTGGCGAGTAAGAAAACCACTACTGTAGGAGTTGTCATCCCAAATATTGCTAATAGTTATTTTGCTACTTTAGCAAGGGGGATTGATGATATTGCAACCATGTACAAGTATAATATTGTTCTTGCATCTAGTGATGAAAATGACGATCACGAAGTTACCGTGATTAACTCTCTATTTGCCAAACAAGTAGACGGTATCATCTTCATGGGTTACCACTTGACGGAAAAAATTCGTGCAGAATTTTCCCGTACTCGTACGCCGATTGTCCTAGCAGGAACAGTGGACCTCGAACACCAATTACCGAGTGTTAACATCGACTATAAAGCTGCCGTTGAGGATTCTATAACACAGCTTGCCAAGAATAATGAAAAGGTTGCCTTTGTATCAGGGCCACTAATTGATGATATTAATGGCAAGCTCCGTCTAGCTGGTTATAAGGCTGGACTTGAAAAGAATAATTTGCGCTACAATGAAGGACTAGTCTTTGAAGCTAAATATAGCTATAAAGATGGCTTTGATCTAGCACAACGTGTCTTGAACTCTGGTGCCACTGCTGCCTATGTTGGAGAAGATGAATTGGCTGCAGGTCTCTTGAATGGCCTCTTTGCTGCAGGTAAATCAGTTCCAGAAGACTTCGAAATCATCACAAGCAATGACTCACCAATTACAAGCTATACACGTCCAAACCTTTCTAGTATTAATCATCCTCTCTATGATTTAGGGGCAGTTAGCATGCGTATGTTGACTAAAATCATGAATAAGGAAGAACTTGAAGAAAAAGATGTTATTCTTAATCACGGTATTACCTTACGTCAGTCAACAAAATAAAAAAGGAGTTGGGACATAAGTTTGTCTCAACTTCTCTTTTTTAGAAAAAGGGAGAACCAATGACTTTTGAGGATGCTTATTTTAAACAGAAGATCCTAAAACAGGATAGCCTAGAGCCTTTTGGTTTTACTACTACTGAGCAAGGTTACGAGTTCAGAAAAAAACTGATAGCTGATGAACTTGAAGCTCGATTGCTTATTGATTTAGAAGGTAAGTTGACGGGACAGGTTGTTGATATCGATCTTGATGAGCCTTATGATATCTTCAGGAGTCCTCAGGCCACTGGAACTTACGTTGGTCAAGTCAGAGAAGCTTATGGAGAACTTCTCTCACAGCTAGCTGATTCTTGTTATGAAAATCAATTGTTCTCATCTCCACAAGCTAATCGCCTAGCTCAGTTTTTAGTTCAAGAATTTTCAGACCAAGCAGACCATCCTTTCGAAAAGGAACCAAGCTATTTGTCCTTTAGGTTTGATGGTAAATGGTATGCCTTGTTTTTTCCTCTTAAGGGAGAAAAACTAGGGCTTGATGGAGAAAAGGCGGATTTAATTTATGATGTGGTTAACCTGAAGGTTAATCCAAAGCAAATGGATACGCTCTTGGAAATGGATGGGGTTTTTCCTAGCTACCATATGTCCAAGAAGACCTGGATTAGTCTTGTTTTAGACGAGACATTGTCGGACCAAACCATTATTGAACTTCTTAGTGACAGTCGCTCCCTAGTGGCCCCAAAACATCTTAGAAAGGATTTTGAGCCTCATTATTGGATTATCCCGGTAAATTTGAAATACTACGATATTGGAGAGGAGTTCTCCGCAAATGAGGAGATTCTTTGGACACAGAAAGCTAGTATGCAAAAGGGAGATTTGGTGGCTATCTATATTACGGCACCTACCAAGGCCATCCGTTACCTCTGTCAGGTTTTAGAAGCGAATATCCCTAATCAAGGTTATCGTGAAGAGGCGAGTATTAAGGA
Organism: Streptococcus sp. 23.2; assembly: GCF_016648665.1. Classification (NCBI taxonomy): domain Bacteria; kingdom Bacillati; phylum Bacillota; class Bacilli; order Lactobacillales; family Streptococcaceae; genus Streptococcus; species Streptococcus sp. 23.2. The sequence continues at coordinate 55,755 of NZ_JACLQJ010000002.1, read as the reverse complement.
GTTGATGCGGATTAAACCCTTATACACCTTTAATGACACCGAATTTGACAGTGATAGACTAAAGAGTTTAGGTATCAAAACGGTTCGAGGTCCAAGACATATGACAGATGAGTTAGTTCAGTCCTTATCCCCTTACCTAAAAGAAAAATAGAAGGAGGACATCATGCGAATTTTGATTGCACCTGATTCCTTTAAGGAAAGTTTGTCTGCAAAAGAGGTCGCCTTAGCTCTTAAATTGGGCTTTGAAAAGGCCTTACCCGACACTGAGTTTGACCTCATGCCAATAGGTGATGGTGGCGAGGGCACCTTAGATGCTCTTGCTGAAAATCTAAATCTTGAGAAGAAAAGTATCGAGATTCCTCATGCCTATACAAGTGATGGAAGTGTTTCTTTTGCCAGCAATGGCCAGACTGCCGTTTTTGAAATGGCTGCGATTTGTGGTTTGGAACAGATTCCTAAGGATAAACGAAATCCTCTAGCTCTAACGACACAAGGCGTGGGTGAACTAATTGTTCATTTGGTTCAATCTGGCATCCGAGATTTTATCATAGGCGTAGGTGGGTCTGCTACCAATGATGGTGGTATTGGTATGGCATATGGATTGGGTTATCGTTTTTATGACTCTCAGGGACAGGAGCTTGAGCCAATAGGTGCTAATCTTGGTCTTATTAAAAAGGTATCCTCTGAAAATAAGATTGATTTGTCTGGTGTTACTATTCATCTGATTACTGACGTAGATAATCCCTTGTGTGGTCAAGATGGAGCGACCTATATTTTTGGTGGACAAAAAGGCCTAGCTCCTTCACAATTTAAAAAGGTTGACCAAGACATGACACAATTCTACGAAAACTTTGCTCCTGAGGTTTTAAAACTGGCTGGTTCAGGAGCCGGAGGAGGCATGGCAGCGGGTTTAGTAGGCTTTGCAGGCGCAGAAATTAAATCAGGGATTGACTTTGTACTTGATTGCGTTGATTTTGATCAACGTGCGAAGGGAGTTGATTTGGTCATAGTTGGTGAAGGACGTATGGATAGCCAGTCCTTGTCTGGTAAAGCACCAGTCGGGGTGGCTAGGCGGACACCATCAGCTATTCCCGTCATTGCTATCTGTGGTAGTTTGAAGGATGACTTGCCTGATTTTCCAGTAGCAGGTATCTCAGCTGCTTTCCCTATTATTGGACAAGTATTAGAGTTAGACCAAGTTTTAGCTACCGCTAAGGAGAATCTCTATCGCACAGGACTCAATATTGGGAATCTCATCAAGCTCAGTAAAACATTGTGATATAAGAAAAAGCTGACTCTGCGTCAGCTTTTATTTTCCAAATAGTTTAGCAAAAAATCCCTTTTTTTCAGTGACAGGTTCAGTTTCTTTAGGAGCAAGGATATCAGGATAGAGCTCTGAAAATAACACTTTATCAAGGTTCTCTGCTTGATTACTATGTACAATAAGACCGTATGGTGAATGGGCCTTGGCCTCGTCCACGATAGTAGCTGAAATGTTGAGTGCTTGAGCAGTTTTGATATAGGTAAATTGTATCTGGTCAGCTAATTTTGGCGATAGCTTGAGACTAAGATTTGGGTAAACGGCTTGCAAGTCTTTTAAAATCTGCGGAAAATGGTCAATTACAGTTTTCTTTTCAGCATTTTCCAATAGAACAGCTAGGACTACACGTTCCGCATAGGTTCCAAAATACTGACGAAGTTCATCGGGATTAAGGCGTTTTTCGCCATTAGCGCATTGGAGCACTTTGTTTTCAAGTGAAGTCATAGGAATCTCCTGTTAGTTTTCTACTTGTATTATACAATATTTTGAATTCCTTTTCATTTGAGTCGTTTTCTGAGATTTTCAAAAATAATTGAAAATATTAAAAAATAGAAAATCGCTAGAAAATTCTGGTTTTAATTTGCTTAAGCCTTGATATTATGGTAATATATAGGTGTAAAAAATTTTAACTCATAAGGAGAGTATTGTAATGTCAATTATTACTGATGTTTACGCACGCGAAGTCCTTGACTCACGCGGTAACCCAACACTTGAAGTAGAAGTTTACACTGAATCTGGTGCATTCGGTCGCGGTATGGTTCCTTCAGGAGCTTCAACTGGTGAACACGAAGCAGTAGAACTTCGTGATGGTGACAAAGCTCGTTACGGTGGTCTTGGTACTCAAAAAGCAGTTGATAACGTAAACAACGTTATTGCTGAACACATCATCGGATTCGACGTACGTGATCAACAAGGTATTGACCGCGCAATGATCGCTCTTGACGGTACTCCAAACAAAGGTAAACTTGGTGCCAACGCTATTCTTGGTGTGTCTATCGCTGTAGCACGCGCAGCTGCTGACTACCTTGAAGTTCCACTTTACAGCTACCTTGGCGGATTCAACACTAAAGTTCTTCCAACTCCAATGATGAACATCATCAACGGTGGTTCTCACTCAGACGCTCCAATCGCTTTCCAAGAATTCATGATTGTACCTGCTGGTGCACCAACATTCAAAGAAGCTCTTCGTTGGGGTGCTGAAATCTTCCACGCACTTAAGAAAATCCTTAAAGAACGTGGACTTGAAACAGCCGTAGGTGACGAAGGTGGTTTTGCACCTCGTTTCGACGGAACTGAAGATGGTGTTGAAACTATCATCAAAGCTATCGAAGCTGCTGGATATGTACCAGGTAAAGATGTATTTATCGGATTTGACTGTGCATCATCTGAATTCTACGATGCAGAACGTAAAGTTTACGACTACACTAAATTTGAAGGTGAAGGCGCTGCTGTTCGTACTGCTGCAGAACAAATCGACTACCTTGAAGAATTGGTTAACAAATACCCAATCATCACTATCGAAGATGGTATGGACGAAAACGACTGGGACGGTTGGAAAGCTCTTACTGAACGTCTTGGTGGTAAAGTTCAATTGGTTGGTGACGACTTCTTCGTAACTAACACAGCTTACCTTGAAAAAGGTATTGCAGAACACGCTGCTAACTCAATCCTTATCAAAGTTAACCAAATCGGTACTTTGACTGAAACTTTCGACGCTATCGAAATGGCGAAAGAAGCTGGATACACAGCAGTAGTATCACACCGTTCAGGTGAAACTGAAGATTCAACAATCGCTGATATCGCAGTTGCAACTAACGCTGGTCAAATCAAGACAGGTTCATTGTCACGTACTGACCGTATCGCTAAATACAACCAATTGCTTCGTATCGAAGACCAACTTGGTGAAGTTGCAGAATACCGTGGTTTGAAATCATTCTACAACTTGAAAAAATAATTCTATAGTCATATAGAATAAAAAGAGGTTCCTTAGGAATCTCTTTTTTGTGTTCTAAAGAATCTTAGATTGTGTTATGCATTGTCTCTAAATAGAAACTCTAAACATAAAAAGTCCCCTCAATCAATAGGATTGAGGGGACTTCGTCTTAGAATAGACCTTTAATCTTGTCTAAAGCTCCACTAACCATTTCGTTGCCTGAAACAAGAGATTTGGCTTGGTCGAAGTACTCGCCCAAATCATCTTTATTTTCATCGACAAACTTTTTAGCAGCTTCGAAATCTTTCTTTTCGATCATTTCTTTTACTTGGTTAAATAATTCCATTGGATTCATATCGGTTCTCCTTTATAAGTTTTCTTACAAATCCTATTTAATCACGCTTATAGCAAACTAGCAAGAAATATGTTTGAGGCGATTGCTATGAGGATTATGATTTTCCAGTTAAGTAGGATTGATAATTGTTTAATCTTAAAAGGCAGTCCTAACAGGACTGCCTTTTAAGGCTTATTGTTGTTCCGTTGAAGAGCTACTTGGCTCTGATTCACTTGAACTTGAGTTCGATTCAGATTCTGTAGGATGTAGTTCCTTGTAAGATGGGGTCTTGAATAGATCAGCTGTTGATTTATTGCCTTTTTGTTTGTAGAGGCTGGTTGATTTATCTTTCAGCTTTTTATTGATTTCTTTTAGTTGATCCATCTGTTTAGTGTAGGATATCTTGCTAGAATCAACAGGCTTCAAACCGTTTGGCGTATAGAAACGAAGAAGGTCACCTGTTTGAACAGCGTCACTCATCGAAAGCTGAGTTGCTACTGCCTTACGAATGGCTTCGTTATCCTTTTTAGTTGTCTCGTCAGGGTTGGTAATTTCTTCCCCTGTTTGAGTGTTATAAAGTCGACCAGAGTAGCTGGAGTATTGAGGAGTAACATATTGACCTGAGGTTCTAAATGCGACGGTTTGCTTATTATCAGGAGATAGGAGGTCTTGTCCCATCTGGATATAAGAGCTAGTGTCAACGCCAAGAACGTGAAGGAGAGTTGGAAGGGCATCAACCTCACCACCAAAGGTATTAGAGATACCGCCACCAGTATATCCTGGAATATGAATCATGTAAGGAACACGTTGAAGCATGGCTTTATCATAGTTTGACCAAGTTTCAGGGTTCTTACCGAGAAGTTCAGCAAGATTGCTGCTTCGTGTATCAGAGATACCATAGTGGTCACCGTACATGACAATAATAGAGTTGTCGTAAAGACCGGTTTCCTTAAGGTAATCAAAGAAGTCTTTGATTGCTGAGTCAAGATAGTTAGCTGTTGCAAAATATCCGTTGACTGTTTCGTCTTTTGTTTCGGCAAGTGGGAAACCTTGTTCCTTTTCATCGCCTGAGAGAGAAGTATATGGGTAGTGGTTAGATACTGTAAGGTATTTAACGTAGAAAGGTTGTTGCATTTGTTCCAGATACTTGATGGAATCTGGGAACATGTACTTGTCATTTAGACCATACTGGAAGGAGTTTTCATCAGTTTTTTCAGTGAAGGCTGATGAGTCAAAGAAGTAGTTATAACCCCATTGTTTATAGGTATTATTACGATTCCAGAAGGATCCAGTGTTTCCATGGAAAACAGCTGACGTATAGTCACCTGTTTGAGCTAGGATAGATGGTGCAGCATAGGCTGTATTGGTACCCCCATAGTTTACCATGTATGACCCTGTACTTAGTCCAAAGAGAGATGTTTCCATCAAGGTTTCAGCATCAGAAGTTTTCCCTGATTTAACTTGGTGGAAGAAGTTTGAAAAGGCTAGAGTTTCATTTGAGTGATAAATGGAATTGATGAATGGTGTAACCTCATAGTCTTGACCGTCTACTTTGAGCTTGTAATCAATGAGGAACTGTTGGAAGCTTTCCAAGTGAATAACGATGACGTTTCTTCCTTTAGCAATTCCGTAATACTTAGGATCAGGTGCTGCGTAATGCTCTTTAACGTAAGCTTCAACCTTTTTCATATCCTCAGCTGTTGCAGATGAACGAGCCTGTGAGGCCTGATAAGTTAAGTTACCAGAATAGGCTGTGAAGAAGGGAAGCCCCATAGCACGAACAATATAGTTATTTGAGAAACCACGCGTCAACAACTCGCCACGGTTAACTTCCGCTAAGAAGAGGTTAACTGAGAGTAGGAGTGTTGATAGTGCAGTAACTGCGAAACTAGCTCGTTTATTAAATGGCTTGCTGTCCAATTTAAGCTTTTTCCTGAAACCAGCATAGATGAAGAAAGGAACATCAATCAGGTAGAAAAGATAGCTTGGCTCAAGAAGGTTCTTGGCTGAGTCTCCTAGTCCTGCTGCCGAACTAGAACTTGCTAGGATGGTATTTACAGTGATGAAGTCTGTAAACTCTCCAAAGTAAATCACATTAGCAATAAGTAAGAGGTTAAGGATGACATAGATAGCAATGGTAATGCTATAAAAGAAACGTCGTTTCTTGAAGTATAGTCCTAAACCCAGAAGCATTAATCCTAGTGGAATAGGGTTAATCAGCGAAAGCATAACCTGATATCTGCTTTCCAACTCAAGATTAATGTTGACGTAATAAGCGAATATGGTTTTTAGCCAGTAAAAGAAGAGTAACAAGAGGATAAATCCAAGTCTTGATGAAACTCCTTTCCAAAAGGCTTCAGTAATTTTTTTCAAAGTAATACTTCCTTTGATTCTATATTATCTTAATCATTATACCAAATAAGATAATGACTCTCAAAAATTTACTGCCATTGAGTGTGATATTCCTTGACATATAATTGATAAAATCTAGTCACGAAACAGAAATAATAGCATTTTTTTGGTATAATAGTAACATGAGTATATTGACGGTAAGTCCCTTTGCGGAGAAAAAAATCAAACAAGGAAAACAGCTTCTTTTAGCCGAAGATTTTCCAAATATAACTGAAAATAATCAGTTGGTTTATCTATATAGCCAATCCAAAGATTTTTTAGGAACGGGCTATTTGTCAAGTCAAAATAAGGGGATAGGATGGTTTCTGTCCCCTAAAAAACAACAATTGACAGTGACTTATTTTCAAGGACTTTTTGAAAGGGCTAAGGCCAAACGTCAATCCTATTATGATAATGAGTTGACGACAGCTTTTCGTCTTTTCAACCAAGATGGTGACGATTTTGGTGGTCTCACAATTGATTTATATGGGGATTATGCCCTCTTTTCATGGTACAATGCCTTTGTTTATTCCTTGAAGGATGTTATTGTAGAGGCTTTCCAAGCGGTCTTTCCTGAGGTTTTGGGAGGCTATGAGAAAATCCGTTTCAAGGGTCTTGATTTCGAATCAGACCATCTTTTTGGGCAAAAGGCGCCTGATACCTTCACCATTTTAGAAAATGGGGTAACATATGAAGTTTTCCTCAATGATGGGCTAATGACGGGGATTTTCCTTGATCAGCATGAAGTGCGTGATGGTCTAGTTAATGGCCTAGCTTTGGGTAAATCAGTTCTGAATATGTTCTCCTATACGGCAGCTTTTTCAGTTGCTGCGGCTATGGGGGGAGCGGTTGAAACGACATCAGTTGATTTGGCTAAGCGTTCACGTGAATTATCGACGGCTCATTTTGAAGCTAATGGTTTCAGTATGGAAAATCATCGCTTGGTCGTGATGGATGTCTTCGATTATTTCAAATATGCAAAGAAAAAAGGCTTATCTTATGACCTTATCGTCATTGATCCGCCAAGCTTTGCTCGAAATAAGAAACGCACTTTCTCAGCAAATAAGGATTACCACAAGTTAATTGCACAAAGTCTTGATATTTTATCAGAGCATGGGACAATCATCGCAAGTACCAATGCTGCTAATATGACAGTGCAACAGTTTAAGAAACAACTACGTAAGGGCTTGGGAGATGTTTCAGCGGACTTCGTTAACTTGCAACAATTACCAGCGGATTTTACCGTCAATCCTAATGATCCAACATCAAATTATTTGAAAGTATACACAATAAAGGTAAATAAATGAAAATTGTAGTTCCGATTATGCCAACTAGTTTAGAGGAGGCACAAGCGCTTGAACTGTCTCGTTTTGAGGGGGCAGACATTATTGAATGGCGTGCAGATTTTTTAGATAAGGATAGTATCTTAACGGTTGCTCCGGCTATTTTCGAGAAATTCGCAGGCTTTGAGATTATCTTTACCATCCGTACAATGCGTGAGGGTGGTAGGCTTGAGTTAACGGATGCGGAATATGTCGCACTGATTAAGGATGTAGCTGCGATTTATTCGCCAGATTATATTGATTTTGAGTATTTCACACGTAAGGCTGTCTTTGATCAAATGCTCGAATTTTCAAACTTGGTTTTGTCTTATCATAACTTTGAGGAGACACCTGAAAACCTCATGGAACTTTTGTCTGAGATGGCAAACTTGACACCACGAGTGGTTAAGGTGGCAGTTATGCCTAAGAATGAGCAGGACGTTCTCGACCTTATGAACTTTACACGTGGCTTTAAGGCCTTTAATCCTGAGCAGGAGTTTGTGACCATGTCAATGGGTAAACTAGGTCGTTTGTCACGTTTTGCGGGCGACTTGATAGGGTCATCATGGACCTTTGCCAGTCTTGATAATGCCAGTGCTCCAGGACAATTTAGTTTAGCAGACATGCGCAGAATCAGGGAGGTTTTGGATGCAGATTGATGGACACACACGCCTAGCAGCTGTTGTCGCCAATCCAATCAAGCATTCGATTTCGCCATTCATTCATAATTCGGCCTTTGAGAAGACACAAGTTAATGGTGTTTATGTGGCCTGGGAGATTCTGGAATCAGACCTAGCCGAGACAGTTGAAAATATTAGACGTTACGACATGTTCGGTATCAATTTGTCCATGCCATATAAGGAAGCAGTCATTCCTTTTTTGGATGAGATTAGTCCTGCAGCTCAACTGATTGGTGCTGTCAATACAGTTGTTAATCGTGATGGGCGTTTGATTGGTCATAATACGGACGGTTTTGGCTTTTTTGCTAGTCTAAAGAACTTTAGCCCTAAAGATGCCCATCTGATGATTTTGGGTGCTGGTGGTGCGGCTAAAGCTATTGTGACGCAGGCAGTTCTTGATGGTGCCAAAAAAGTAAGTGTCTATGTTCGCCCTCAGTCATTGGATAAGGCAAAAGAGAGCTTTAAGTCCTTACTTGAACAGACAACTTGTCACTTGGAGTTTCATGCTTTAAATGATCTTGAGTATTTTCAAGAGGAACTAGGTCAGGCTCATTTATTGGTGAATGCGACGAGTGTAGGTATGGATGGCGCATCCTTGCCTATTCCTACAGATACAAAATTTCCTAAGGGACTCTTGGTTGCTGATATCATTTATCAACCTTTTGAAACACCTTTCTTGGCCTTGGCCAGGAAACAGGGAATCGAGGCTGTGAACGGCCTTGGTATGTTGCTTCATCAAGCAGCAGGTGCCTTTAAATTGTGGACAGGCAAGGACATGCCAACAGACGCCATTTGGCAGGAATTAGAAAATATTTACAATAGCTAGGAGGGGACGACGATGAAACTAGAGGTAAATTTAACACATAACCCTTATGACATTATTATTGAAAAAGGAGCTCTTAAGACTGTCGGTCAATGGGTGAAGTCACTTTGGGAACCACAAAAGATTGCCCTTATTACGGACAATCATGTGGGAGCTCTATATGCAGAAAAAGTTAAGCTTAGCCTAGAGCACGAAGGTTTTGAGGTTGTCGTTTTTGATTTTCTAGAAGGTGAAGCGAGTAAAAATCTTAAGACTGTTAACAAGGCTTATGAGTTTTTGATTAAGAATGGCATGACTCGTAGTGATGGTATTGTTGCTCTTGGTGGCGGTGTTGTTGGTGACTTGGCAGGCTTTGTCGCTTCAACTTATATGCGTGGCATTCACTTCGTTCAGGTTCCAACTAGTCTCACTGCCCAAGTGGATTCGTCTATTGGTGGTAAGACCGGTGTGAACACACCATTTGCTAAAAATATCGTGGGAACTTTCGCTCAGCCTGATGGGGTTTTGATTGACCCTAATGTCCTTGAGACACTTGGTAAACGTGAATTAATCGAAGGTATGGGTGAGGTTGTCAAATACGGATTGATTGACGATCCTGAACTTTGGCACCTCCTTGAAAGCATCGATGGTTCGGTTCACAGTATCCTAGAAAACTCAGAAACCATTATTTACCGTTCATGTAACGTTAAGCGTAAAATTGTGGTTGAAGATGAGTTTGAAGGTGGTGTCCGTATGTACCTAAACTTTGGTCATACGATTGGGCATGCCGTTGAACAAACAGCTGGTTACGGTAAAGTCATGCACGGTGAAGCGGTAGCTATCGGAATGGTTCAGATTTCACGAGTTGCTGAGGAAAAAGGTCTAATGCCTCAAGGAATCACACGTCAAATTGCTGAGATGTGTGTTAAATTTGGTTTGCCAGTGGACTATGAGCCATGGCGTGTTGAAGAGCTCTATACAGCCCTAACACATGACAAGAAAGCTCGTGGTAATAGCATTAAGACAGTTATCGTTCCAGAGATTGGTAAGGCAGCTATCAATCAGATTCCTTTAGTCGAAATGAAAGAGTACTTGGAGAAATAAATGAGATATTTAACAGCAGGTGAGTCTCACGGCCCACGTTTAACAGCGATTATCGAAGGTGTTCCAGCTGGTCTTCCCTTGACGGCTGAAGATATCAATGCTGATTTGAAACGCCGCCAAGGTGGTTATGGTCGTGGTGGCCGTATGAAAATTGAGTCTGATAAGGTTGAAATCACTTCTGGTGTTCGTCATGGGAAAACAACAGGGGCTCCAATCACCCTTCATGTTATCAATAAGGACCATCAAAAATGGTTGGACATCATGGCTGTGGAAGACATTGAAGACCGTTTGAAAACCAAACGTAAAATCACTCACCCACGTCCAGGACATGCTGACTTGGTTGGTGGAATGAAATACCGTTTCGATGATTTGCGTAATTCCTTGGAGCGTTCTAGTGCACGTGAAACAACTATGCGTGTGGCAGTAGGTGCTGTCGCTAAACGTATCTTGGCTGAGCTCGATATTGAAATTGCTAACCATGTTGTTGTCTTTGGTGGTAAGGAAATTGATGTGCCTGAGAATTTGACGGTGGCTCAAATCAAGGAATTGGCTCAACAATCAGAAATTTCAGTCGTTAACCAAGAACGTGAACAAGAAATTAAAGATTACATTGACCAAATCAAAAAAGAAGGGGACACAATCGGTGGTGTCGTTGAAACTGTCGTTGGTGGTGTTCCTGTTGGTCTTGGTTCTTATGTGCAATGGGATACAAAACTTGATGCTAAGATTGCTCAAGCAGTTGTATCCATCAATGCCTTCAAGGGTGTGGAATTTGGTCTTGGTTTCAAAGATGGCTACCTCAAGGGCTCCCAAGTGATGGACGAGATTCTCTGGAATGAAGAGGATGGTTATACACGTCGCACTAACAATCTTGGTGGTTTCGAAGGTGGTATGACCAATGGACAACCGATTGTGGTGCGTGGGGTTATGAAACCCATACCAACCCTTTACAAGCCTTTGATGTCAGTAGATATCGAAACACACGAACCTTACAAGGCAACAGTTGAGCGTTCAGATCCAACGGCCTTGCCGGCAGCAGGTGTTGTTATGGAATCCGTAGTTGCTACAGTCGTAGCTAATGAAATCTTGGACAAATTCTCTTCCGATAACATGGAAGAATTGAAAGAAGCGGTAGCACGTCATCGTGACTATGTGAAAAACTTTTAAGCAGCATCAGACAATAGATGGGAGTAGTAATGAGTAAGAAAACAATTTATATCGCAGGATTGGGCTTAATTGGTGGTTCCTTGGCTTTAGGGATTAAAAGAGACCACCCTGATTATGAGATTCTTGGATATAATCGCTCTGACTATTCTCGAAATATTGCGCTTGAGCGTGGTATCGTTGACCGTGCAACCAGTGATTTCAAAGAGTTTGCCCCACTTGCTGATGTGATTATCCTTGCAGTGCCAATTAAGCAAACTGTGGCCTACTTGCACGAATTGGCTGACTTGGATCTCAAAGATAATGTCATCATCACAGATGCAGGGTCTACTAAGTTGGATATCGTTGAGGCAGCTGAACGTTACCTAACAGGTAAAAATGTTCAGTTTGTAGGTTCCCACCCTATGGCTGGTTCCCATAAATCAGGGGCTATTGCAGCCGACGTGACGCTTTTTGAAAATGCCTATTATATTTTCACACCGACAAGTCTGACAAGAGAGACAACTATCCCAGAGCTTAAGGACATCTTGTCTGGGCTTAAGTCACGTTTTGTGGAGATTGATGCGGCTGAACACGACCGTGTAACCAGTCAAATCAGTCATTTTCCACACCTGTTGGCATCAGGTCTGATGGAGCAGGCGGCTGATTATGCTCAGGCTCACGAGATGACTAATCACTTTGCGGCTGGGGGATTCCGAGATATGACCCGTATTGCTGAGAGTGAACCGGGTATGTGGGCTTCCATTCTCATGACTAATGGGCCTGCTGTTTTGGATCGTATTGAAGATTTCAAAAAACGTTTGGACCATGTGGCTGACTTGATTAAGGCTGAGGATGAGAATGCCATTTGGGAGTTCTTTGATAACGGTCGTAAGAAGCGTAAAGAGATGGAAATTCACAAAAAGGGTGGCGTGGAAAGTGCCTTCGATATTTTCGTGGATGTGCCTGACCGTGAGGACGTTATCCTTAGCATTATGGAATTGTTACGAGGAACGTCTTTGGTTAATCTTCGTATTAATGAAGAAAATCGTGAGGATATCCATGGTATCCTTCAAATTACTTTTAAAAATGAAAAAGATCGTACACATGCTAAGACTGTTATTGAAGCCAATACAGACTATCATGTGGTGATCGCCTAGGAGAATAAAATGACAAATATTTATGATTTAGCAAATGAGTTGGAACGTGGTATTCGTGCCCTTCCTGAGTACAAAACTTTGGTAGAGAAAAAAGAAGCTATTGCAGCTGATGCTGAGGCTAGTGCTCTTTTCAAAGAGTTCACTGATTTCCAAGAGGATTTCTATGCTAAAATGCAAGCTGGTACAATGCCAACAGCAGAAGAACAAGCAGCTGTTCAAGAATTGGGGCAAAAAGTGGAAGCTAATGCCCTTTTGAAAGAATACTTGGCTGCACAACAAGGCTTGTCTGTTTATTTGAATGATATTGAACGTATCATCTTCAAACCTTTGCAAGAATTGAATAGCTAATCAGAGAGGGTGTGTCAGTTGACAGGCCTTTTTCTGCATTCAAAAGAGATTGTCTAAGAATGAAGATCAAATATTAAGGAGGAAAATGATGGCTCGTAAAATTGGAATTATTGGTATGGGAAATGTTGGAGCTGCGGTAGCTCATGGAGCTATTGCTCAAGGTTTGGCTGATAGTTATGTCTTTATAGATATCAATGAGAAAAAGGCTGAGGCGGATGCCCAGGATTTTAAAGATGCTATGGCTAATCTGCCTAGCTATGCCAACATCGTGGTTAATGATTATGCAGCACTTGAAGATGCTGATGTGATTATTTCATCCCTTGGAAATATTCAGTTACAGCATAATGCCGGTGAGGACCGTTTTGCTGAATTTCCATTTACCCGAGAAGCTGTTTATCAGGTTGCTCAGGAACTCAAAAAATTGGATTTTAAAGGCATACTCTTGGTTATCTCAAACCCTGTAGATGCCGTATCAGCCCTCTATCAAGAGTTCACAGGTTGGCCAAGAGAACGTGTGATTGGGACAGGGACTCTACTCGATACAGCTAGAATGAAGGCAGCGGTAGGAGATGATTTATCAGTCAATCCAAAATCAGTATCCGGCTACAATCTTGGCGAACATGGGAATTCCCAATTTACAGCCTGGAGTCAAGTCAAGGTCAAAGGTCAAGATATTACAGCATTGACCAGTGAAGAAGAGCGTCAAAATCTTTTTATGGCTTCTATGAAGGGTGGCCACAAGGTCTTTTATGGTAAAGGCTATACTTCATACGGCATTGCCAGTTCTGCTCTTCGTTTGGTAGCCATTATCCTTTCAGATGCTCAAGAAGAAGTGGCGGTATCTAGCTATCAAGCAGCCTATCAGACCTACCTTGGCTATCCAGTCATCCTAGGGCGTCATGGGGTGGCTGCTCCAGTTCGCTTGTCTTTGTCGGCTGAGGAAAATCGTCTTTTGGAGGAGTCTGCTAACTTGATTCGGAACCGTGTTCAAGAAGCAGTTGCCTTTCTGAAAGAAAAGTATGGCAATACTAGAGAGTGAATATTTTGACAATTCAGTCTATGGTTGGGCTTTCGATTATGGTATAATGAGAGTAACTATAAAATTTTCAGGAGTAACCTATGAAACTAGAAACCAAGGCCCAAGGTCTTCATGGCAGCTTGCGTATCCCTGGTGACAAGTCAATCAGTCACCGTTCGATTATGTTCGGAAGTCTTGCCAAAGGTGTGACAACTGTTCGTGATATTTTACGAGGTGAGGATGTCCTCTCAACTATGCAGGTCTTCCGTGATTTGGGTGTGACTATCGAGGATGATGGTGATGTGGTTCGCATTCACGGTGTTGGTTTTGATGGTCTCAAGGCTCCTCAAAACAAATTGGATATGGGTAACTCTGGGACATCTATTCGCTTGATTTCAGGTGTGCTTGCAGGTCAGGATTTTTATGTGGAAATGTTTGGAGATGATTCCCTTTCAAAACGTCCGATGGACCGTGTGACCATTCCATTGCGTCAGATGGGTGTAGAGGTTTCAGGTCAAACAGACCGTGATTTGCCACCATTGAAAATGCACGGTAGCAAGTCCCTTAAGCCTATTCATTACCAATTGCCAGTTGCCTCTGCTCAGGTAAAATCTGCCCTTATTTTTGCAGCGCTTCAAGCTGATGGTGAATCTGTCATCATTGAAAAGGAAAAAACACGTAATCATACAGAGGATATGATTCAGCAGTTTGGTGGTCAGCTTCAAGTAGATGGCAAGGAAATTCGTATTTCTGGTGGCCAAAGCTTTACTGCTCAAGAAGTCGTGGTTCCAGGTGACATTTCTTCAGCGGCCTTTTGGTTGGTAGCGGGACTCGTGGTGCCTAACTCTAAGATTGTCTTGGAAAATGTCGGCATCAATGAGACGCGTACGGGTATCATTGATGTGATCAAAGATATGGGTGGTAAAATTACCCTTTCAGATATTGACCAAGTTGCCAAATCTGCGACCATTACGGTTGAAACTTCAGAACTTAAAGGAACTGAAATTGGTGGCGATATCATTCCACGTTTGATTGATGAACTTCCGATTATCACACTCTTGGCGACACAAGCCCAAGGTAAGACAGTGATTCGTGATGCTGAAGAACTCAAGGTCAAAGAAACCGACCGTATTCAGGTGGTGGCAGATGCCTTGAATGCTATGGGTGCTGATATTGTACCAACTGAGGATGGTATGATTATCACTGGTAAGACCGCTCTTCATGGAGCAGAGGTCAATACCTTTGGTGACCACCGTATTGGTATGATGACAGCTATTGCTGCTCTCTTGGTTCAAGATGGTGAGGTTGACTTGCAACGTGCAGAAGCTATCAATACAAGTTACCCAAGCTTCTTTAGTGACTTGGAAGGATTGCTCAATGGCTAAGGTTTTATTGGGCTTTATGGGAGTTGGTAAGAGTTCCGTCGCCCCATACCTGGATGGTCGTTTCGTGGATATGGATCAGGTCATCGAGGAGAAAATCGGCATGTCCATTGCTGATTTTTTTGCAAAAGAAGGTGAAGCAGCCTTTCGTCAGATTGAGTCTGAGACTTTGGAGGAACTCCTTCAAGAGGGAGATGACGTCATCATCTCTACTGGAGGTGGTGTCGTTGTGACGGAGCGCAATCGTCAGCTCTTGGCGAAAAATCGTAAGCATAACGTTTGGCTCCATGCTTCTTTCGATGTGGTCTATGATCGCATTAAGAAGGATACCAAGAATCAGCGCCCACTCTTTCTCAATCATTCCAAAGAGGATTTTAAGGCTATTTATGACGGTCGAATGGCACTCTATCAAGATTTAGCAGATTTGGTTGTCTCAGTTGATAACCGAACGCCAGAAGAAGTAGCAAGGTTTATCAAATGTATGTAGGTTATTTGGGCCCTAGTGGGTCGTTTACGCATAATGCAGCCTTAAAGGCTTTTCCTAAGGCAGAATTGGTTTCTCTAGGTACCATTACCGAGGTTATCAAGTCTTATGAAGAGGGACGTGTGGATTATGCGGTCATTCCGGTGGAAAATTCCATTGAGGGCTCTGTTCATGAGAGTTTAGACTATCTCTTCCATCAGGCCGATATTCGTGCTGTGGCAGAGATTGTTCAGCCCATCAAGCAGCAGTTGATGGCGACGAAACATCATGAGAAAATTGAGAAAATCTTCTCACACCCACAGGCTATTGCCCAAGGGAAAAAGTATATTAAACAGCATTTTCCACATGCCAAGATTGAGACAACAGCAAGTACAGCCTTTGCGGCGCGTTTTGTCGCTGATAATCCAGATCAGCCATATGCGGCTATCGCTCCGCATGCAGCTGCTAAGGAATACGGTCTTCAAATCTTGGCTAAGGATATTCAGGAGATTGAAAAAAATTATACCCGCTTTTGGGTGTTGGGGAACACCGTTCCTGAGATTCCGCTCAATCAGATTGATTGCAAATTAACGCTGGCCTTGACCCTGCCTGACAATATGCCAGGGGCACTTTACAAGGCCTTATCAACCTTTGCCTGGCGAGGCATTGACTTGACCAAGATAGAAAGTCGTCCTTTGAAGACGGTACTTGGCGAGTATTTCTTTATTATTGATTGTGATTATACAAAGGAAAAGTTGGCTCAGTTCGCTCTTGAAGAGCTGACTGCAGTTGGAATTGGATATAAAATCTTGGGTGCTTACCAAGTCTATGAAATTTAAAGGGAAATCTTATGACCAAATCTAACAATGGACCGTTTACGCATCATGAACGGTTACGTTACAGCTATCTTTTAAAAAATCTTGCTCACCTGAATGGACAGCAGGCCTCAGAATTCAATTATCTTCAAGGAAAGTTGGATGCCTATGAAGCTGAGCGACGGTATCAAGCGCAAATAGAGGACTATCAAGCAGCATGGCGCCAGCCTTATGACAATCGTTCTGACTACTATCAAGAACGTGATTATGAGTCTGTCAATCAGCTAACTGAGGAAGGTTTGCCCGTCTATCGGGAGGAAGTCGCTCAAAGTAAACCTAAACCTAAACGTAAAAAGGTTCGAAGGCAAGCAACTCCTTCAGCAACGTCGGCTCCAAGGTCCAAGTCGCAAGTAGCCAAGAAGAAGCGACCAAAGAAAAAGAGAAGGCTCAAGAAAGTTGTCAAGCTAGTACTTAGTTGCTTAAGCCTTGGAGTTGTGTTCCTAGTGATAGCCATGGCCTATCAATTTTACAAGGGAACAGATCTTTCTGCTGCGGGTAATAATGGTAAATCCTACCAGCCTGCCATAGTTGAGACTTTTAATGGCAAGGATACCAAGGATGGGGTCAATATCCTTATTCTTGGTTCTGACCAACGCGTTAGCCAAGAATCTACCGATGCCAGAACAGACTCTATTATGGTGGTCAATGTGGGCAATAAAGAAGGTAAGGTTAAGATGGTTAGCTTTATGCGAGACACCTTGGTCAATATCAAGGGGGCTTCAGAAACCGACTATTCTCAGGACTTGAAACTCAATACGGCCTTCAATATTGGTGAGCAAAATAATCATCAAGGGGCAGAGCTCATGCGTGAGACGCTCAAACGCAACTTTGATATTGATATCAAGTACTATGCCATGGTTGACTTTGAAACCTTTGCGACAGGGGTTGATACCCTCTTCCCAAATGGTGTAGAAATCAATGCCAAGTTTGCGACCATCGATGGTAAAAAAGTATCTTCGGTTCAAGTTCCAGATGATTTGAAGATGGACAAGAACGGTCACGTGCCAAATCAAACCATAAAAGTTGGTAAGCAAGATATGGATGGCCGCACCCTTCTGAATTATGCCCGTTTCCGTAAGGATGACGAGGGAGATTATGGCCGTACCAAGCGCCAGCAACAAGTGATGCAGGCTGTCATGAAGCAGCTTAAGAATCCACTTAGCCTCTTCAAAGGGCCTGAGGCTTTGGGGAAGGTTTACTCTCTAACCTCAACCAATATGAGCATGACGGACATGTTGGATTTGGGACTTTCAAATGCTGGTAGTTTCAAAAAAGGGATTAATTCGCAAACCATTCCTTCGGATGGTGATTGGATTGATAGCTATGATTTGTATGGCGGTCAAGGGATTGAAATTGATTTTGACACTTATCAGGCAAAATTAAAAGAACTAGGATTTAGATAAGAAAAGAAGCAGGTTCACACTGAACCTGCTTCTTTTTTGGTGTTAAGAGTTTGTATAAGCGCCATGTATAAGAAGTTTTAGAAAATGATAGAGCAAATAGGTCATGATAACAAGAATAATGACGAACTCTACCTTATAAATCAATTGGGTAGCTGGATTGACTAAACCCAGACTGGTGGTAGCTGCTTTAAAAGCATTGGTACTATTGACTAATGGGAAACTAAAGGCAGCAAAAAGTGGTATAAAGCCTTTTCTAACCAGTTTTACAAAGAGATTAAGAGCATAGAAAAAGAATGCTTGTGAGAATAAAAGTAGGGCAAGTAAAATGATAGTTGCAGGTCTTTGATTACTCTTGATTGAGCTGGTAATGAGAAGGGCCAGAGGTGCTGCTAAAATGGCAAGTATAGGCCGATATAGGTGAGGTATGGCTATCTGTCTCATTCTCCATAAAACAAGCGGAAAGAGGGCTAGAGTCGCAAATCCCGTTACTCCCAGAATAAGTCCCTTGATGCTAGTTGGAACACTAGCCGGTACTGTCACAAGACTGATAGCAGGGCCAACATAGACCACGAACCAGCTTGGATAGACTTGATTCAAAGAAAATGGGCGTAAAAAACGCAGACTGAAAAAAATAATATAGGCAATATAAAGTCCAAGGAGTCCAAGCCAAGTCACACTCAATCCTGTTTGAGCTAGTGGGAGGCGGCTGACAAATAGAAAGGCAGCCATAAAGAAACTAGCAAAGGCCGAAGCAACGACTGGGTTTCGCAAATCTTCTCTTATTTGTTCAAATCCAAGAATCAAGCGTCCCAGTATAAGTATAAAACCTATACTGGCTAAACACCAAATACCCTGAGCAATCAGGGTATAGTGGCTTATTTGATTGGATAAACTAAAGAGGGCAAGAACTAGACTAGATAGGGCCAAGGGAATTTTCTTAAAAAATACCATCATTGGTCCACCGGCCTTTCTAGCTAGCTGCAAGAATGTGACGAAGCTGCACCGCACTCGGAGATACAATTGGAAGGAAGACGCCTTCATTCCAACGACGGATAAAGCTTGACTCTGATTCTTTCAAATAGCCACGACCACCACTAGCCTGAAGTTCGAGGAGTAGGCTGTTGGCTACGACATCGACAATATCGATACGCAATTGGAAAAGTTCACGTGGTTTGTCAATGAAATAATCGGCATCATTAAGACCGGCAAAGAGTTGGTCTTGGATAGCAAGAAGATTTCCACGTGTAGCTTCAAATTCTTCACGAAGAACGCTACGGTTACTGTTTAGACTAGCTTCAACCTCATCAAGAGAACGTTTGGCCAAACCAAAGGCGAGACCAAATTGGAAACCAAGGAAGTTCGGACGTGTTTTGGCAATATAGTCCGTACCTTCTTTTGAAAGGATCCAATTAGGATCTAACTTAACGTGATCGAAAGTAAGAGAGGCAGTGTTAGCACCTTGAAGGGAAACGAATTCCAAATCTTCAGAACGGCTGAGTCCCTCAGCTTCAGATGGAATAGTGATAATCCAAGGTTGGCTACCGTCTTTAAAGTCAGCAGCAAAGAGAGCAGCGAATTTATCAGAACGTAGGTTAGTCACCCAAGGCAAACGACCATCAAGATAGTAGTCATCACCTTCTTGACTGATGGTAACATTCAATTCTTCAATATCTGACAAGAATTTGACCGCATTTGACAAGCCAGTTCCACCAGCACGCTCACCGGTATACAATTCTTTCAACCATGTTTCACGAGGATAAGCATTGTCGCTAGCTAGGATATACTCGATGAAAGTACGGTGTCCCCAAGAAATAAAGGAAGCTGTCAAAGAGTGTTGTGCCAATTCATCAAGCACATCAACAACTTGAGTAGGACCACCACCTAGGCCATCAAACTCAGCAGGTACGCCGATTTTAAAGACGTCGTTTTCAGCAATTTTTTCAAGAAGTTGGTCCGCAATGGGTCCAGACTCTTGGTCAATATGGTCAGCGTTGGTGTCCAACCAAGTAAGGAATTCTTTTGAAAAATGTGACATAGGCTTAGGTCCTCCTCTAGTTTATCCTTTGGTTTTGAATTAAGCGAATTCTTGAAGTTCAGGGTTAATCGGTGTTTGTGCGAGATTGTTAGCGTAGTTACACAAGCTAGCAAGGCTGACACCCAAGATAACGTCAAGGGCATTTTGAGCAGTGTAACCAGCTTCCAAGAAGTCATTGTAGGCTTCATCACCAACAGCACCTTTGGTATTGATCACGGCAATAGTGAATTTAGCAAGGGTATCAAGTTTTGGATCGTCTTCGATTGGTGTACGGTTACGAAGGGCTTCCAAGAGTTGTGGTGTCATTTGGATTTGCTTGATTGAAAAAGCTGTGTGACCTGCCACACAGAAAGCACATCCGTTAGTAACAGCAGCTGTAATTTGAACAACCTCACGTTCAGTTGGTGTCAATGAATTGCGACGGTTGATTTCACCGACAGTACGGTAAGTTTCAAGCGCAGTTGGCGCATTAGCAAGGAGACCAATCAAATTTGGAATGAATCCCCCATTGGCATCTTTGACTGTTTGAAGGACGTCTTTGACTTCTTCTGGTGCAGTTTCGATTGTATGAATGGTAATATCTGGCATGATTATTCTCCTTTAGATAGAAACGACATCTAGCCAAGTTGCTGAGTCGTTTAATTTTTTGTCATGGACCTATGATAGCACTGTATGACTTTTCTGAAAAATCTATATTATTTATGGCCAGCCATAAATTTAATTTATATGTGCTATAATGGAGGGTAGTAAAAGGCTTTAGAAGATATGTTTAAGCCCTATAAAGAGTAAAGAAAGTTGAATTATGTTAAATAAAAACGATATTGTAGAAGTTGAAATTGTCGATTTGACACATGAAGGAGCAGGCGTTGCCAAGGTGGATGGCTTTGTCTTTTTCGTGGATAATGCCCTCCCAGGTGAAGTCATCAAGATGCGCGTGCTTAAGCTCAAGAAAAATATCGGCTTTGGAAAGGTTGAGGAGTATGTGACCCTTTCACCAAACCGCAATCAGGACATTGATGCAACCTATCTCCGTTCAGGGATTGCTGATTTTGGACATATGACCTACGAGGAGCAGCTCAAGTTCAAGCGTAAACAAGTTGTGGACAACCTCTATAAGACAGCAGGCATCTCAGACGTAGAGGTCACTGAAACATTGGGGATGGAGACGCCTTACGCCTACCGTAACAAGGCTCAGGTACCTGTTCGCCGTGTTAAAGGTCAGCTTGAAACAGGTTTCTACCGCAAGAATTCGCACGACTTGATTCCAATTGAAGATTTCCTTATCCAAGACAAGGAAATTGATAAACTCATTGTCTTTGTCCGTGACCTTCTCCGTCGCTATGACCTCAAACCATACGACGAGAAGGAGCAGACAGGTTTGATTCGTCACTTGGTGGTTCGTCGTGGCCATTATTCAGGTCAGATGATGTTGGTCTTTGTAACGACCAGACCAAAAGTCTTCCGTATTGACCAAGTCATTGCTAAAATTACAGAAGCTTTCCCAAGTGTCGTTTCTATCATCCAAAACATCAACGATAAGAACACTAACGCCATCTTTGGTAAGGAGTTCCGAACTCTTTATGGTCAAGACACCATCACAGACAGTATGTTGGGTAATGACTATGAGATTTCTGCCCAGTCTTTCTATCAGGTTAACACCGAGATGGCTGAAAAACTCTACCAAACAGCCATTGACTTCTCAGACCTAAACAGCGATAGCATTGTTATTGATGCCTACTCAGGAATCGGGACAATCGGTTTGTCATTTGCAAAACAGGTCAAGGAAGTCTACGGCGTTGAAGTCATCGAAACAGCCGTCGAAGATGCCAAGAAAAATGCAGAACGCAACGGCATTACTAACGCCCACTATGTGGCTGACTCAGCTGAAAATGCCATGGCCAAGTGGAGTAAGAATGGCATCAAACCAGACGTCATCATTGTGGATCCACCACGTAAGGGCTTGACTGAAAGCTTCATCAAAGCCAGCGTCGCCATGCAACCTGAGAAGATTACTTATGTCTCATGTAACCCAGCAACCATGGCGCGTGATATCAAACTCTACCAAGAATTGGGATATGAATTGAAGAAAGTACAACCGGTTGATTTATTTCCGCAAACGCACCACGTGGAGTGTGTAGCTTTGCTCGTAAAAGCCTAGAACCTTTGAACGAAAGGGATAATGAAAAGCCTTGATTGCAAGGCTTTTTGCTTTATGGTGGGGAAGTATTAGAGTAAGTAATTTTTGGAGTGAGTGGAAGTGATAGTTAGGAATTCTCAAATTCTATTTCCATTTACACTGTGGGTACGTTTTTATTTCCATTGACAAGGAGTTTGAGGGAATAGAAACGTACCCACCTATATGAAAAAATCACGA
This sequence comes from Streptococcus sp. 23.2, assembly GCF_016648665.1. NCBI lineage: Bacteria > Bacillati > Bacillota > Bacilli > Lactobacillales > Streptococcaceae > Streptococcus > Streptococcus sp. 23.2. The sequence goes on along the minus strand of NZ_JACLQJ010000002.1, from coordinate 33,667 downwards.
AAGGTTTGATCTATGGAAATCAGTAGAAATTAGGTGATACAATAACACGTTATAAAAACCTTGAAATCAGTATGTTTCAAGGTTTTAAGTACTCTTACGGATAGCATTGGGAACATCTAACTTTCTTGAGGAGTAAAGTTTGTTTCTCAATATAGTAATCGTTAAATTGTGTCGAAGCGTTATATGATATGATAATTCCAAATAGTCCTTTGGGCTTTTTATGGCATTGTGATATTCTCTAAGAACACGAGATTGCTTCAATAATTTACAAAGTTATGGGGATTTCTCATAGCTTTTTTACTTTCTTCCTTGACAATTGAGCGAGTGTTCAACTATAATGATAATAGTTGAGTGGTTGTTCAACTGAATCATCGATTATTGAGGTATGAGATGTAATTTTTCTTCTCTATCACCAGTAATGCAAGCTTTATTAGCTGGCTTATTCAACTGGTTTTGTACCCTTATCGGTGCTAGTTTGGTCTTTTTTGTCAAAACCATTCATCAAAAATTCATGGATATGATGATGGGCTTGGCAGCGGGCATTATGACGGCAGTGGCAGTCTGGCCTTTGCTTGTCCCTTCTTTGGACTATAGCCAGTCAATAGCTACGAACAGATTTTACTGGTTGACGACGGCTGTTGGTTCTATTGTCGGGGGCTTATTTATCCGCTTTATTAATTATTTGGTTCCCGACCTACATTTGAATCATCAGATGAGTGATAAGGAAGGGATTTTGAATCCCAAAAGACCCTTATCAAAGACCATGCTGCTTTATCTGGCGGTAGTGTTTCATAATATACCAGAGGGCTTAGCAGTTGGTGTGGCATTTGCTAGTGTGGCAAATCTCGCAACTAGACTTTCCTTTACGTGAATGAGTGCCCTTGGATTGGCCTTGGGAATTGGCATCCAAAATATTCGAGAAGGCTCTGCCTTGTCCTTGCCACTACGGGTAGAAGGGCGAAGTAGGAAATCAGCTTTCTACTATGGCGCCATGTCAGCGATTGTTGAGTCGATTGCAGCTGTTTTAGGGGCCTATGCTGTTATGTCTATGACCCAGCTACTACCTTATGCTCTCTTATTTGCGGCGGGAGCCATGATTTATGTTGCAGTGGAAGAACTTGTGCCAGGTGCTCAAGAGCACAAGAATACCGATATTGCGACAGGTGGGGTTATGGCCGGATTTCTAATCATGATGTTACTTGATACAACTTTAGTATAGGAGGAATAGAAAATATGTCACAGTGTTTAACAGCTTGTAATCCAGATTTAATTCAAGGGGTCCATGAGACGGAGTTTGATACCGTTACATTGCTAAATATGTCCAATTTTTTTAAGGCGATTTCTGACCCAACTCGTTTGCGGATTTTACAAGCAGTACGGCAAAATCCAATTTGTGTCGGAGACTTAGCGATTGCGTTACAGATGACCAAGTCTGCTATTTCTCACCAACTACGCTATCTGCGGGACTGCCAATTGGTCAAGGGGGAGAAAAAAGGAAGGATGACCTATTATGAACTTGCGGACGATCATGTCGCAGCAGTCTTGTCTTTGACACTGAAACATTTGAAAGAGGAAAAACATGAAGAAAGAGTATGAACTTCGAGGAATTGACTGTGGCAATTGTGCTGCTAAGATTGAACGTGCTGTCAATCAATTGGAGCAGGTAGAATCTGCCACTGTCAATCTGATAGCTCAAAAGCTGATTTTGGAAACAAAAAGCGAAGATGGGATAGATAAGGAAATTATTGACTTGGTGGATGCTATTGAACCTGGAATCGAAGTTATCAGTGAGAAAAAGGAAGAGGCACTTCCAGAAAAACGAGATTGGGCGAAAGAGCTGCTACTTGCTGTTATGATTCTATTTGCCTTCGGCTTTTTCCTGCCAGAGGAGTATTTCTGGATTCGTCTGGTCTATTATCTGACCCTATATATCATTATCGGCCATAAGGTTCTTATCAAGATGGTTCAAAATATTCAACGTGGTAATCTTTTTGATGAAAACTTTTTGATGAGTATCGCGACCTTAGGAGCCTTTCTCTTGGGAGAATTTCCAGAGGCAGTAGCCGTCATGCTTTTTTATCAGATTGGGGAGTATTTCCAAGATAAGGCCACCTCTCAATCTCGTCAGTCCATTGCACGATTGATGGATATTCGGTCGGATAAGGCTTGGAGACTAGAGGGGGGAGAAACCGTTCAAGTAGACCCTGAAACAGTAAGGGTTGCGGACCATATTTTAGTTAAGCCTGGGGAGAAGGTGCCCCTAGATGGTCTGGTCAGAGAAGGTCGTTCTATTCTGGATACGTCAGCCTTGACAGGAGAATCACTGCCTAGGGAAATTGGCGTTGGTGAGGACATTACAAGTGGTGTGATCAATTTGACTAGTCCACTGGTAATTGAAGTGAGTAAGACTTTTTCGCAATCAACGGTCAACAAAATTTTGGAATTAGTTGAAAATGCAAGCAATAAAAAAGCGGAGACGGAACGGATGATCACACGTTTTTCGCGTGTGTATACACCAGTGGTTGTCGGAATCGCTTTTCTGCTTGCAAGCCTGCCTCCCTTGCTTGGTTTAGGGGAGTGGTCGACTTGGCTTTATCGGGCACTTACCTTTTTAGTCATTTCTTGCCCTTGTGCTCTTGCGGTTTCGGTACCAATGAGTTTCTTTGGCGGGCTAGGGGGAGCATCTAAATTAGGTGTCTTAGTGAAAGGTGGGAATTATTTAGAGGCTCTTGCCAAGTTGGATACGGTCGTATTTGATAAGACGGGGACAATTACAAAAGGTATCTTTGCGGTAGATACCGTTGTCAACGCAGAAGGTATCGAGGATAATATTCTGTACCTCGCTGCCCATTTGGAAAGCTATTCCAATCATCCAATCGCAAACTCGATTCGAACAGCCTATGGACAGGAAGTGGACGAGAATAGGGTGAGTCAGATTACCGAGCTACCAGGGCAGGGCATGTCCGGTAGGATAGATGGCAGACAGCTCTATCTTGGGAATGCTAGATTAATGGAAGTTCAAGGGATTGCTTATCCAGCTATTGACAGCACAGGAACAGTTCTCTATTTGGCAGAGGACAGTCACTTTTTAGGCTATTTCCTTATCACAGACCAAGTGAAGGAGACGAGCATCGAGGCCTTGAAGGATTTACAGGCGGTCGGAATTAAAAAAACGGTTCTCCTTTCAGGTGATCGTCAGGCAGTGGTTGATGAATTTGCACAGCAATTTGCCTTCAATGATGCATTTGGAGATTGCTTGCCTCAGGATAAGGTGAGTACATTTGAGGAAATTCTGACTCAGTCTCAGCAGGCTGTTGCCTTTGTTGGAGATGGAGTGAATGATGCACCGGTTCTTGCTAGGGCAGATGTTGGTATTGCTATGGGAGGGCTAGGTTCGGACGCAGCCATTGAATCAGCAGATGTTGTACTGATGGATGATGACCTTGGAAAACTTCCTCAAGTCATTCGACTGGCTAAAAAGACAGTCAGAATAGCTCGGCAAAACATGACCTTGGCTATTGTAGTTAAACTAATTTTCTTGGTTCTAAGTGGATTGGGAATTTCTAATATGTGGGAGGCAATCTTTGCAGATGTTGGTGTAACGCTACTGGCAGTATGGAATGCATTGAGGACCTTGAGGATAGATACCTCCACTTTGTCAAAGTAAGTGAACAAACAGAGCGATATACAAGTTTTTGTATAATCGCTTTTTTAAACTATGATATGGGCTTTAACGATTTTAACCTAAATCTAGTAACCGTTGAACGTGCATCAATAGAACACACTATGACCATCAACAAGAACTACGTTACTTTCATTAAGGGTATTTTCTGGTAAATTTCAAAAATAAAACCTTGATTTTGCGCCATTTCTTTTTTTCCTTCCCGAAGGCGCGGGAGTACACCCCTTTTGTTAAGGATTTATCCCTTTTTAAATAAAAATAATACAAGTAGGACACTTCTAAAAGTGATCTACTTTTTTTAAATATTTTCATTCTAAAGTTTAATTTTAAACAACAACTCTATCACTTTCGTTATATAATATAGATGTTGACTAACTCCACACATTGAGTGTGTGAGTTTGTTAGTGAAACGCAGTTAAACCTCAAAAGGTTCCCTGAACCTTTTGAGTTCCACAGACGCACCATGTTGAGGCGGTAAGTTTGCTAGTCAAGGAGTAAAACGACGAAGATTAGCATTTACTTCCGCCCATGCGATAGCTGTCCGTGATTGACAAGTGCTAGCACGCAGACAGAACGGAGATAGCGAACCGCTGAGTGTGTCGCTCTGCTCGTAAAAGCTTAGAAACCTTTGAACGAAAGGGATAATGAAAGCCTTGATTGCAAGGCTTTTTGCTTTATGGTGGGTAAGTATCAGAGTGAGAAAATTTTTGGAATGAGTAGAAGTGATAGCTAGAAATTATCAGTTTCTATTTCCATTTACCCTGTGGGTACGTGTTTGTTTCCATTGACAAGGAGTTTGTGGGAATAGAAATGTACCCACCTTGTTTGAATCAAGTGAAGTGTAGTTGAAGGAAATCTGTTGAAAGCAATACTTCATTTTACCGAATAAGTAATAATTTAGGCAACTTCAAATCGATTAAAAAAAACTATTTTAAAGGTTAAGAGTAGACAAAAATTGTCCACTCTTTTTTGCAAACTCAATTTATCAATAAATGAAATGAGGGAATGTAAAATGAAATATTTTGAGGTTGAGTTAGAAAATCCTGATGAATTTTTAAAACTACAAACAGAAGATTTTGTGAAAGCTAATCGCTTGCTACTAAGGAAGATAATCCAGAGCGTTACAGTCTATGAAGAAAACTTCGTCATATCCTTTAAATCTGGCATCGAATTGGAAGTATGAGTCTCATTCCATAACTTTTATATTGAACATATCATCTTGTTGTGTTATACTATAAATTGATATAAACAAAGATGTAGGAGGAACCGAAACTATGACAGCCTCAATGCGTTTAAGATAAGCTGGCAATAAAAAAAGCAGAATCTATACCCGATGATAGGCTTTTTTGTTGTGCTTATTTATACGATATTGAGCATTCATTAGTTACGGTGAGGATATTGGTTATTTAACTATACCTTTATTTAACTATGTCTTTAATATGAATGTTTCCAAATTGTATGTATGCAGACCAAAAGCCACATTGTGGGGTTTGGCCTGCATTTTTTATTGCCTAGAATGCTATTCAAAATAGAAATTCAAGCAAAATAATATGCAGGAGATAATATAAATGGAAAAATACAACAATTGGAAACGAAAATTTTATGCAATATGGGCAGGGCAAGCAGTATCATTAATCACTAGTGCCATCCTGCAAATGGCGATTATTTTTTACCTTACAGAAAAAACAGGATCTGCGATGGTCTTGTCTATGGCTTCATTAGTAGGTTTTTTACCCTATGCGATTTTGGGACCTGCCATTGGTGTGCTAGTGGATCGTCATGATAGGAAGAAGATAATGATTGGTGCCGATTTAATTATCGCAGCAGCTGGTGCAGTGCTTGCTATTGTTGCATTCTGTATGGAGCTACCTGTCTGGATGATTATGATAGTATTGTTTATCCGTAGCATTGGAACAGCTTTTCATACCCCAGCACTCAATGCGGTTACACCACTTTTAGTACCAGAAGAACAGCTAACGAAATGCGCAGGCTATAGTCAGTCTTTGCAGTCTATAAGCTATATTGTTAGTCCGGCAGTTGCAGCACTCTTATACTCCGTTTGGGATTTAAATGCTATTATTGCCATCGACGTATTGGGTGCTGTGATTGCATCTATTACGGTAGCAATTGTACGTATACCTAAGCTGGGTAATCAAGTGCAAAGTTTAGAACCAAATTTCATAAGGGAGATGAAAGAAGGAGTTGTGGTTCTGAGACAAAACAAAGGATTGTTTGCCTTATTACTCTTAGGAACACTATATACTTTTGTTTATATGCCAATCAATGCACTATTTCCTTTAATAAGCATGGAACACTTTAATGGAACGCCTGTGCATATTTCTATTACGGAAATTTCCTTTGCATTTGGGATGCTAGCAGGAGGCTTATTATTAGGAAGATTAGGGGGCTTCGAAAAGCATGTATTACTAATAACAAGTTCATTTTTTATAATGGGGACCAGTTTAGCCGTTTCGGGAATACTTCCTCCAAATGGATTTGTAATATTCGTAGTTTGCTGTGCAATAATGGGGCTTTCGGTGCCATTTTATAGCGGTGTGCAAACAGCTCTTTTTCAGGAGAAAATTAAGCCTGAATATTTAGGACGTGTATTTTCTTTGATCGGAAGTATCATGTCACTTGCTATGCCAATTGGGTTAATTCTTTCTGGATTCTTTGCTGATAAAATCGGTGTAAATCATTGGTTTTTACTATCAGGTATTTTAATTATTGGCATTGCTATAGTTTGCCAAATGATAACTGAGGTTAGAAAATTAGATTTAAAATAAACAATATTGGAGGAATATTTATGTATCTTATTTTCATGTAACTCTTCCTGCTAAAATCGCAGGGTTTTCCCTGCATACAAGCAAATGAAAGCATGCGATTATAGACAGGAGGAAATGTTATGGAATTAATATTAAAAGCAAAAGACATTCGTGTGGAATTCAAAGGACGCGATGTTTTAGATATAAATGAATTAGAAGTATATGATTATGACCGTATTGGTTTAGTAGGAGCAAATGGTGCTGGAAAAAGCACTTTACTCAGGGTACTTTTAGGAGAATTAACTCCCCCAGGATGTAAAATGAATCGTCTGGGTGAACTTGCCTATATTCCCCAGTTGGACGAAGTAACTCTGCAGGAGGAAAAAGATTTTGCACTTGTAGGCAAGCTAGGTGTTGAGCAATTAAATATACAGACTATGAGCGGTGGTGAAGAAACAAGGCTTAAAATAGCACAGGCCTTATCGGCACAGGTTCATGGTATTTTAGCGGATGAACCTACGAGCCATTTAGACCGTGAAGGAATTGATTTTCTAATAGGACAGCTAAAATATTTTACAGGTGCACTGTTAGTTATTAGCCATGACCGCTATTTTCTTGATGAAATAGTAGATAAAATATGGGAACTGAAAGATGGCAAAATCACTGAGTATTGGGGAAACTATTCTGATTATCTTCGTCAGAAAGAGGAAGAACGTAAGAGCCAAGCTGCAGAATACGAACAATTTATTGCGGAACGTGCCCGATTGGAAAGGGCTGCGGAGGAAAAGCGAAAACAGGCTCGTAAAATAGAACAGAAGGCAAAAGGTTCTTCAAAGAAAAAAAGTACTGAAGACGGAGGGCGTTTAGCTCATCAAAAATCAATAGGAAGTAAGGAAAAAAAGATGTATAATGCTGCTAAAACCCTAGAGCACAGGATTGCGGCCTTAGGAAAAGTAGAAGCTCCGGAAGGCATTCGCAGAATTCGTTTCAGGCAAAGTAAAGCATTGGAGCTCCATAATCCATACCCTATAGTCGGTGCAGAAATTAATAAAGTATTTGGGGATAAGGCTCTGTTTGAAAATGCATCTTTTCAAATTCCGTTAGGAGCAAAAGTGGCGTTAACTGGTGGTAATGGAATCGGAAAAACAACTTTAATCCAAATGATCTTAAACCATGAAGAAGGAATTTCTATTTCGCCTAAGGCAAAAATAGGTTACTTTGCACAGAATGGTTACAAGTACAACAGTAATCAGAATGTTATGGAGTTTATGCAGAAGGATTGTGACTACAATATATCAGAAATTCGTTCAGTGCTAGCATCTATGGGGTTCAAACAGAACGATATTGGAAAAAGTTTATCTGTTTTAAGCGGTGGAGAAATTATAAAATTGTTGCTTGCTAAAATGCTCATGGGTAGATATAACATTCTAATAATGGATGAACCCAGTAACTTCCTTGACATACCAAGTTTAGAGGCTTTGGAAATACTAATGAAGGAGTACACCGGAACTATCGTGTTTATCACCCACGATAAACGATTACTCGAAAATGTAGCAGATGTAGTTTATGAAATTAGAGATAAGAAAATAAATCTGAAACATTAAATTTAAGGTAGTCGCTGGTCAGTATAGTCTGTTCTGGTTGGCGACTCCATTGTTAAAGAGTATAAAGACTTTAGATTTTATGAATATTAAAAATAGGAACAGTCAATTGAACTGCTCCTATTTTTCTGCTAAATATATTGTAGTTTTCTTATATGTATAATGATAGATTAGCGGATTCTCATCTACGGTACTTACTTCAAATATGAAGAAGTGATCGCGGTTATATCTGGACTTTTCCTTATTGAGGACAAAGTAATTCTTACGTGAAGTCGCCATTGTTTTTAGGATATCATCAGTTAGGAAGGTCAATGGAATATTCATGTTAGAGTAGCGGTAGAAGTCACGTTCAAAATCTTGGTAGCTCTCGCTATAATAGTCCATTTGTAGGTGATTACGCTGAAACTCAAGCTGATTCATAGAGCACCTCCTCGACAAGTTCAATACTAATAATGTCTTTTAATTTCAAATTGATGTGACCTGTTGTAGTTTTTATCAAAATGAAATCTTTGGTCAGACTTGGTATTGTTCCAGTGTAGGAAACACGCTTGTTTTTTTCAATCACTTGAATGCGTGTGCGTAGCTGCCCGGCGTATACTTGACTGAGGAGTAATAATTTCTTCTCTAGTGATAAGTCAGACATGTACGTTACTTTGTTTGTATCATCAGAGAGTGCTGATGCATGTTCAGATAGGAAAAAGCCCATCCATTTTTGCATCTTTGTATCCTGGTACTCTCTTGCTGATTGAAATGGTAAATATGAACGGTCAATCATATCAAATCCTTTCTATGCAGAGGCAAGGGTATTTTTATCAAATTGAATCGTAAAACCTTGAATTCCCCCACCTGTGTAACATTCTTTAAAGCGATTGATTACCTCAGTATAGATTATCACAGATGAGCTTGTTGGCTTAATGCTAAATGTAAATTCCAATGGTAATCGGTTTTCAGATTTAGCATGTACTAGTCGTATCGATATTTCAGTTGTTTTGAGTTTTCTCTGACGAAGTTTTGAAGTTGCTGTTTCAACGATTCCATGTAAAAATCTTTCAAGCATTTCAATATCATTACATCCTTTGCTACGGATTTCTGAAAATTGTACTGTATTTTTTTCTTGTTTCATTTTAATCCCTCCAATCCACCCGCGGAATGACCACCGATAAGTTTACTGCGTTCAATATTTCTGGAACCTTCAGTTAGGACGGTTCCTTTTTGTATGGCTAAAAAACCAAACTGTTCTCTGACAACATCAATAGCTGTCTGAAGTCTATTATCTTTTTCAATTTGTTCTACATCATCAAAGAGTGATAGTAGAGTATAGCTTTCATCTACGAAGCCACTATAAGATACACCAATTTGTCTCACTGCACCAGAGGTGTATTTTTTCGGAATAATACAAGTACATGACTCACCATTGTTTTGGGGAGATTTGCGGGTTCAATTTTATTCTGAGCATTTATAGATTTTTTCATCTCAGTCCTAGAATAGCCAATATGAATAGAAACGACAGTAGTCAATACTAGGGCTACTGTTCCGTTCCACAGTATCATTTAAAAATCATTTTCACACCCTTTCGTCTATTAGTATAGAAGAAAGCTCTCAGCACATGTTGAGGCGGTATCACTGCTTGTACGAGCTGATTAAACATGGGTGTAGCTAGTGAAAGTTCTACAGTAAGGAGTTTAAACATGAAATTCCATGAATTTGGTGATAAGAATTTGCCTCCTATTTTACTGATACATGGTGGTGGAAGTTCTTGGTGGAATTATCTTCGTCAAGCACGAATCTTGTCAGAAGAATATCGTATTATTCTACCCACTTTGAATGGCCACGGCGAGGAATATCAACTTGATTATGTTTCTACTGAAGATTCTGCTTTGGAGATTCTAGACTATATCAAAGCAAACTGTGGTGGGAAATTGTTAGCAATCGGTGGTGTTTCACTTGGTGGTCAAATTGCCATGGAGCTTTTGTCTTTAGACAGTGAAATTGCTGAGAAGGCCATCATAGACGGAAGCCTCTGTATTCCTCAACCAAGGTTAGCTAAAATCAGCATCTTTCTAGTGTCTCTATTTGGTAAATTGATGTTCAATAAATTCTCTTGTAAACTTCAGTTAAGCATGATGAACAAACTCTATCCTAAACTGGCTTATCCAGAGGAAATAAAAGCTTATTATTTGGAGGATCTGCCAAGGACGCCTGTCAAAACAATGGTGACCATTTACAAAGACTATATGGGGCGTTACAAACTGAAAGATAGGATTTCTGCTAGCAAAGCTCAGGTTTTGTATATCTATGGTGAAAAAGAATTAAACTGTGTGAAAGCATCGGCGAAATTATTTCAGCAGCTACATCCAAATACGATTTTGTATGAAGCAAAGGGCTATCATCATGGCTATTTATCAGCTTATCTGCCTCAAGATTGGGTTGATTTGGTTGAGCCTTTTTTAAAGAAGAAATAAGGAAAAATAAAGATGAATAGAATAGTAGACGATCAGATAACGCTTATTCCTTATTATAGAAATGATGACATCTCCCTTCTTTGGTATCAAGATAGTGAGGTTTGCAAACAAGTAGATAATACTGATCAGATTTACAATCTAACAAAACTTCATAAAATGTATGATTACCTAACTTCACATGGTTCTTGCTATTATATCCAATATGAAGGAGTGTTAGTTGGAGATGTGACACTCCTATATAACTCGGAACTTTCTATAGTTATCAGCAAAGAGTATCAGAATTTACAGATCGGAAGACGATGTGTTTCTGAAATGATACATCTGGCGAAAGAACAAAAAATGGTAAAGGTCTCTGCACAAATATATCCTTTTAATACTCAAAGTCAAAGAATGTTTTTGGCTTTGGGATTTCAGAAAGTAGATGAAGAGTGGTATGAATATAAGTTGATATAGAACAGTTGTATATTTCCATATATATTGGCTCTTTGTCAACTGTAGTGGGTTGAATAAAAGCTAACACCTGGAGAGGGCTATCGTTGTCCTCTCCATTTTTATATTCAGAGCGATAAAAATTCGTTTTTTAAAGTTGTCAAAGTTCCGAAAACCAAAGGCATTATGCTTGATAAGTTTAATGAGATTATTCGTTGTTTCCAATTTGGCGTTGGAATAGTGTAACTGAAGGGCGCTAGCCTTCAAATTTTCCTCCCAAAATGTGTCCAAAATATTGACAGAATTCCACTATCACTAAACGTTGAGGCAGTAAGTTTATTAGAAAAGTGTAACTAATCCTCAAAAGGTTCACTGAACCTTTTGAGTCCGCTCATGCGACAAGGTGAGGCCTAAGGTCGAGAAGGTGCCCTGGGGTATAGGAGTCGTAGAGTAAGGAGTTTATAACGAAACGATACGGTAACAGCGAACCGACGAGTGTGTAGGATTGCTTATAAAAGAGTAAAAACCTTGTAACGAAGCAATAATGAAAAGCCTTGATTGCGAGGCTTTTTTTGCGTTTTTGTGATAGAATATGCCTAGTTATAAATCGAGAGCAATTAGAAGCAGTAAAATATTTTATACATAAAATAATCAAGATAAGGAAGATAAATGACAGAAATTGAAAAAAAGAATTTAAAAAATTATCTTTATTTTACATTTGGAATTACTTATATAGCTTGGGGGCTTCTTGCCATATTTACACAATCTTATATTTTGGGATTAGAAACGTTTATAGGGAGAATCTTACATATAGTTGGTGCACTCGGACCAGCTATTGCAAATGGGTTTTATTTGAAAAGTAACAATATAAAATTTAAACATTTTGTATTCAATAAGAGAGAAAATAGTAGTAGTTATTTCATTATTCATATGATAGCAATTTTGATACTATTTTCTGTATCTTCTCGAGAATTAAATGGAGTATCAATTTATCTAATGCCACTATTCTTTATTCAATTAATTTTTTTTGGTGGTGGACATGAAGAATTAGGATGGAGAGGTATATTACAACCGTTACTTGATAAAAAATATACTTATTGGCAATCTAATTTGATTGTAGGATCAATTTGGGGAATTTGGCATCTGCCTTTATGGTTTATAGTTGGAGAAAGTCATCAAGGATTTCCTTTTATTTTATTTTTTATATATACATTATTTTTAAGTTTTGTTTTAGGGCTTCTTTATCGTCAAACGAAATCTGTGGGGTACTGTATATTATTTCATGCGTTCGCAAATTTGTTAAATCTCTATTTTGTGTTAAAAATAAATGTTATTTTTATTATCATTTTTATTGGTTATTTAATTTATACTATATTGGCGAGTAATAGAATTAGTAAGGAAAAGCAGGTAGAAACATTGTAAAAGACCCACAGGAAGTTTTCTGGGATGGATATCATTCGTATCTTTCGGATTCCGAGTTGAGTTATCCCTATGAAGGTTCAAAGACATTAATGCATGTATTCGACAGATTTGGGGATTCGGATTTAATTACGGAACTACTGGATGGTATGTATGAGGAACTGCCAACATCTAAACCTAGAATAAAATAATTAAATTGGAATTTAAGGAGAACAAAATGATTTTAGAAACGGAAAGATTGATTCTTCGCCCATGGGAGGAAAGAGACGCCCATGATTTATTTCAATATGCCAGTAATCCAGAAGTTGGTCCGATTGCAGGTTGGCCAGTACATACCAGTGTTGAAAACAGTAGGGAGATTATAAAAAATTATTTTTCAGCACCTGAGATATATGCCATTGTTTTAAAAGAAACGATGCAGCCAGTGGGTAGCATAGGATTGATGATTGGCTCTGCAAGTGATAAAGGGATTCCGGATACTGAGGCGGAGATTGGCTACTGGATTGGAGTTCCCTATTGGGGTCAGGGGCTTATACCAGAAGCAGTTCGTGAGATAATGAGACATGGATTTGATGACTTGAGTCTGGAGAAATTGTGGTGCGGTTATTTTGACGGCAATACAAAGTCACGGAGGGTTCAGGAAAAATGTGGGTTCCGTTATCATCATACAAAAGAGAACGTTCCGTGTGCATTGGAAGGTGTTCTTCGTACAGAACATATAACCTGTCTCTCAAAGGAAGAGTGGATTTCGTTTAAGTAAATCACTGTTTGTGCGAGGTAATACCTTTTAACGATTACCTTATGATATTGTTAAAAGCTTTATAGACATGTTTCCACATACAGACAGCTTCACTTGATAGACTCAGCGATCAGTCGTTTCATGTCGAGGCAGTATCACTGCTTGTAAGATCTGAAAAATAAATTTGCGTAGCGTTGCAAAGTTAAAATGGAGGGTTATCGATGGTTATCTTGGAATTGTATCAAGGTGATTATCAAAAGGATTTAGTCACGTTTGACTCTTTAGAAGAGGGAAGAGTCTTTGTAGCTCAACTCCCTGGGTATACTTTAGAAACAGAAGATGGGTTTGAAGTGGAGTATGTGAACCCAAAATACTTGCCGGATTATATGGAAATTGTTTTCAATGGAAATATTGTCCCTTTATCTAGATTTTCGTTTAATTATGAAGAAAATGTGGACATTATTTGGAAAGAAATTTCGAATCTATCCGTTAAAAACGATAAAGTAATCGAAGGATATTCAAAAATCGACGCATATGTCGTTAACAACGATGAAGTGAAAGCCTATGTCGAAGCAAGAGAAGCGAACTATCGCAAGGCAAAAGACTTCTTAGAACGCTGTGGATATGAAACCGACAGAAGCTTTTTCGGAAGCGAAGACGGCGAAGCGATTCTCTACAGAAAACGTGGCGCTGAAGATTGGCACTTCTTGTGTCACTTAGACCCGCTGTTTGTAGAGATTGAAGATGTAGAAGGATATGTCAAAGAAGAGATTCAATCGTTAAACTAAAGAACGTTGCGAAGGCGTGACGTGAGTTATATTTAAAAAGACTTCTATTTTGCTAGATGGTGGAATTAAGGAGAAATTTTTGACCTTAAAACAAATTAAATTTAATCCTTTTAAACACTGGGGAATCATCAGCGACTTGTATAAGCAGTCCTTCCCAAAGGAGGAGCGAATTCCCTTCTTTGGACTTGGCTCTTATCATTGAGAAAAATGGATTTACACTGTGTCCCTATCTCATTCGTGAATTAGGCGTTGACTTTGCTCTTATGAGCCAGACAGGGCAACTAATTCCATTCGACTATCAGGATATCTTTGACAATTTCTCTTTTGGACTTGGAGATGTATCGATTCGTCCGATAAATTAATAAAACGTACCTTACCAAAATTGTACTGAACTAAAAATATTATCTAATTGAGAAAAGAACAAAAGTTTTGGTCTATAATATAGATATTTTCTAGTATCGCATGTGGAGGCAGTCTCACTGCTTGTACGAGCCTAGAAAATATGTAGAAGGAAAAGCCTTGGTGACAGGGCTTTTTGTCATATAGTGGGGAAGTATCATAGTGTGAACTAGTCTTTAGTAGCTGAATTTTCAGTTTAGGTAAAATAGAACTTATTGAAATAGTTATGTGGATTATTTCATTACTTCTTTAATCATTTTAAAATCTTTAAATTAAGATTTGGAGAATTTAAATAATATTTGCATTTGAAAATGAAATGATTAATAAAACAGCTTCCGATAAGATATTTGACATTATTAGTTTCGTGCACTACAATAGAAGTTACATACCGATGGTATGATAGAAAGGGACTATAATGGCAAGGAATAGAAACTCACATGAAACTAGAAAAAAAATACTAGAGGTCTCTAAAAATCTATTTTTAGAAAAAGGATTTGATAATACTTCAATACAAGATATCATAGATGGCTTAGGTGGATTAACAAAAGGTGTTATCTATCATCATTTTGAGTCCAAATATGATATACTGCAAACGATCATTAGCGAAAATAATCAAGAAATTTTAAATTATAATTGGAGAGGAAATACTGGATTAGAAAAGATACAAAATTCTTTGATGGACTCTTTCTCTAATTTTGAACACCAAAGGCTCGTTTACTCTGCCTCAATCATGCTAAGAAGTCCACGTTTGTTAGGAGAGCAGTATCTAGGTCTATTTTCTGATTTTTTACCCGAAATTAGAGAAAAAGTTTACGAAGGAGTTGAAGATGGGTCTATTAAAACAGAATATCCAGAAGAGCTAGCAGATTTAATTGTTTTAACACTAAATATTTGGATTGGTTTTCAAATTTCCGTTTTTTCATTAGTAGAATTAAAGCGCAAAATGAATTTCATTAAACTTACTTTTGAAGGTCTAGGGGTACAGTTAATTTCTGATGAAATGATGGAGGTGATTTTCAACTTATTCGATCACTTAAAAAAATAGTAAATAAGTCGTCGCATGACATTCTTGTTAATACTCATTTCTATTTATGTATTATCAATTGAATAAATTATCTTACATAATTTATAATTAAAAAATAACATACTTTAAGTGTGTTATTAAAAATCTATTATACATACCGTAGGTATGTTTGTTTTTAGTATAGACATACCGATAGTATGTATAGTGACATTTTCTGAAGAATAAACTTATTTTTAAATATTTGTCGAGATTAGTCTGAATAGTTTATTCTTTATTTACGCTTTGGAGGAAATAATCTATGTTGTCGCTTATTAAAATTGAATTAAATAAAGTTTCTAAATCTAAATTATTTTTAGCTTGGTTGTGTACTATATTTATAGTGTTAGGTATTACAGCAATCATTATTATGGGTTTAGGTACTGACAATAAACTAGGAGAATTCACTGGACAGGATTCTAATGTTATTAGAGTTACTGGTAAATGGGAAGGTTGGGCAATTGTAGCTTCATTATTTTCATCTTTATTTACAAAAGCAGCATTTTTGATTTTCGAATCTTATTTATTATCTACGATTATTATTGATGAATTTAAACGAAGAACAATTTTTCAGTTGTTTTCTTACCCTATTTCTAAAATAAAGTTACTTTGGGGAAAAATTCTTTCAGTCATTCTAATAGCATTTATTGCCCATTTTTCTGCACATTTAGTGATTCAATTATTCATTAGATTCCTGGCTGTTGTAACTGAATCTAGTTATATCCCTCTAGCTAGTCAATTAATTAACTTAGCTGGAATAACGTTTGGAACAGTACTAATAGGCTTACTACCATTTGTTTTAGGTATGATTAAGCATTCGACAGCTATAACAATGCTTACTGGACTTGGTTTAGCAGCATTACTTTCGAATGCCAGTCCAGGAAGTTTATCTAATAATATTGCTGATAACCTATTCTTTTTGATATTTGCATGTTTCATAAGTTTAATGATTACTTCTTTTTCAATCTCTAGTATTTCAAGACAAGATATTAGTATCAAGTAGCATACCTGAGTTTAATTGAAGGAAAGTGATAATTCCTTGATGATTTCTATAAAAAAGAGACTGTATAAGTTGGTAGTTATGCACCGGAAGAAAAATTCTAGCATTTAAAGCTAGATATAGAAAGAGAGATAGAAATGAGAAATATCGTTGAAATAAAAGAAGTTTTTAAAACAATTGATAAAGAAGAAATTTTAAGTGGTATCAACCTTCAAATTGCTGAAGGAGAAATCTATGGTTTTTTAGGACCGAATGGTGCTGGAAAAACAACGTTAATGAAATGTATGTTATCCCTATCAACAATTACATCAGGTAGTATTGAAATTTTTGGGAAAAATCTACAAGAACACAGAGAAGAAATCCTAAGTCAGATTGGAAGTATTATTGAATCACCAATTTTTTATGATAATTGCACTGCAAAAGAAATCTTGGAAATTCACGCTCAGTATATGGGAAAAAATATTATTGAATCAGATATAATAAGAGCCTTAAGTATGGTCGGATTAAAAAATACGACTAAAAAAGTAAAAGAGTTTTCGTTAGGAATGAGGCAAAGGCTTGGTTTAGCTCGTGCCTTTCTAACAAAACCTAAATTGTTAATTTTAGATGAGCCAATCAATGGTTTAGATCCAATAGGGATTCAAGAAATTCGAAATCTTTTGTTGTCGCTTTCTAAGGAGCATGGAATTACTATTCTAATATCGAGTCATATATTATCGGAAATTTCACAGATAGCAGATAAAATTGGCTTTATCAAAAATGGAGAAATTGTAGAACAGGTTTCTATGAAAGAGATTAGGAGAGAGAATATTGACTTAGAAGAATATTTTATGTCACATTTTCTAAATGAAATTAAGAATTATGAGGTAGATTAAGGATGAAACAATTGATAAAGAACCATCAGAAGGCTTTTTATGCTTTCATGATATTTAATATACTGGTCCCTTTAACTAACGTTGCTTTTGCTTATTCTATTAAAGGTATTATTGATAGTGGCATGTCCCAAAATAAAGAAGCCTTAACTCAAGCGGTACTAGTAGGAGCTACTGTTATTTTCATCTATGCAGCACTCAACTTTATATCTCTTCGATTGAGAAATAAACTTGTTAGGCAAATCATGTCAAGATACAAAAACAAGGTGTTCCAATCTATTTTAGATAGGGATTATAGAGACTTTTCTAAAGAAAAATCAGGGAAATTTATTTCCGTATTAACCGAAAATATGAAGAAAATTGAGCAAGATTATCTATACCAGTATTTTAATATTTCAAAAAACCTTTCCTTAATGATTTTTTCACTTCTAGCTATGTTTATAGGTAATTGGTTTTTGACCTTATTAGTTATCATTGCTAGCATTATTCCAATGATGATTTCAGGATTTATTGGACAAAAATCAGCCTCTTTACAAAATAGAGCTATGGTTGCCGATCAGAAGTATTTAGCTAAGGTTAAAGATATTTTAGCAGGATTTCTTGTTATTAAAAGTTTTAATGTGAAAGATGCTATCTGTGAGGATTATAGTCATGAAAGTGAAAAATTTGATGAAATAAATTTTATAAAAGGGAAATTTGACGTTTTAGCTAATGTTATTTCACAGCTTTCAGGGATGATTGTTTTTTTGGTAGCCTTTGGTGGAGGGATGTATCTCGTATTTAATAGCTCTACCACAATTGGGAGTGTAACAGCTATTGTTCAACTGGTCAATTTTGTAGTAATGCCACTGAATGAAGTTGGAATGGGAATAAGTAAATTTCGTGAAGGTCAGGCAACACTAGATGCATTTGAGGTAAAAGATGTAACTGAGCTTCAGACTGGTGAAACAAAAGAATATTTCGATGATGTTATTTCTTTTTCAAATATAGACTTTTCTTACCCTAATACTGAAGAAAAAATTTTTAATCATTTATCTTTGAAGATTCAAAAAGGGGAAAAAATTGCAATTGTAGGAATGTCAGGGAGTGGAAAATCAACTTTGCTCAATCTATTACTGCGTTTTTACGATGTAACAAGTGGGCACATCTCCATTGATAATATAGATTTGCAAGCTATTTCAGCAGGGAGCCTTTATAACTTAATGACTATTGTTCAACAAGACATTTATATCTTTGATGATACTTTAAGATCAAATATTACTCTTAATCAATTCTTCACTGATGAGGAAATAAAGCAAGCGGTACAGCAGTCAGGTTTAGAAAGTTATGTTTTAGAAAATGAATCTGGTCTACAAGCTTTATGTGGAGAGAATGGCTCAAATCTATCTGGCGGACAAAAACAAAGACTTAGTATTGCGCGTGCCTTAATTCGAAAAACACCAATCTTATTATTGGATGAGGCTACCTCATCTTTGGATAATCAAGTAACTACTGAAATTGAAAATTCAATCCTGGATATTCAAGATTTGACTGCACTTGTAGTAACCCACAAGTTGAATGAGAACATTTTGAAAAAATACGATAGAATTCTCTTTATGAAAGGTGGCGTCATTGTTGAAGATGGTTCTTTTGGTGACTTGATGGATAGGAGAGGTGAGTTTTATAAGTTGTTTGAGTTGAGTGTGTAATTCTCTTTCGTTCTATAATATAGGAGTATACTAGCACGACATGTTGAAGCGGTATCACTGCTTGTGAGGCCTAGAAAATGTGTAGAATGAAAAGCCTTGGTGACAGGGCTTTTTATGGTAAGTCATTTGATATTTTTATCTGAATCATATTTCTTCTTCATGTTACAATAAATATATACAAAATAGAACGCTTAGAAAAATGGAAAATATAATGGTTAACCAAAGCAAATATGTGTCTAGTGATTTTCCAGAGGCAACGTATCAAGTGGCTTTTGAGGATTTGAAAAAGAAAATTTTAGTCGGGCATCAGGAAATTATTCAAGGTAAAGTCTCTTCTCTAGCTGATGCGAGAAAGGAATTTGGCCTTGACTAGGTAGGTTGCGATATTGTCTCTCTTACTTGTAACAGAGCTAAGCAGAGTAAATAGTAGAATAATAAAGGTGAACATAGACTTTCAAGTAAATATAGTACTGTCTATATGAGACATTTTGGAGGGTATCAAATATGAAATTTCATGAGTTTGGTGATAAAAATTTGCCTCCCATTTTATTGATACATGGTGGGGGTAGCTCTTGGTGGAATTATCTTAGACAAGCTCGTCTCCTGTCTCATAATTACCATGTCATTTTACCTACACTTAATGGTCACGGTGAAGAATATCAACTTGATTATGTTTCTACTGAAGATTCTGCCTTAGAAATCCTAGACTATATCAAAGAGAATTGTGATGGAAAACTGTTTGCTTTAGGTGGAGTTTCACTTGGAGGTCAAATTGCTATGGAACTTTTGTCCTTAGACAGCGATATAGCTGAGAAAGCTATCATAGACGGAAGTATCTGTATTCCTCAGCCAAGGTTGGCGAGATTTAGCATCTTTTTGGTATCTTTATTTGGTAAACTGATGTTTAGTAAATCCTCTTGTAAACTTCAGTTAAGCTTAATGAATAAATTCTATCCCCAATTAGCTTACCCAGACGAGATAAAAAATTTTTATATGGAGGATATGCCAAGGACGCCTATCAAAACATTAGTGACCATCTCTTCAACTTATATGGGGCATTATAAGTTGAAGAGTAGGATTTCTAAAAGTAAGGCGCAGGTTCTCTATATTTATGGTGAAAAAGAATTGAAATGTGTTAAGGAGTCAGCTAGGTTATTTGAGCAGCTGCATCCCAACACTATCTTGTTTGAGGCAAAAGGATATAATCACGGCTATTTATCAGCCTACCTACCTCAAGAGTGGATTGACTTGGTTGTTCCATTTTTGAAGAATAATAATTGATTAAACTTTATTAATTTAGAAAGCAGAGTCTCATGGAAGTCAAAAAATATAGTCCGCTTAATTCCTTAAAAAAGATAGCAGATAACCTATGGATTGTAGATGGGGAAGAAGTACTGATGAATTTCAAACTCTTCAAAGTGCCTTTTTCAACTAGAATGACAGTTATCCGTCTGCAGAATGGTGGTCTTTGGGTGCATTCACCGATTAAGCCTAGTGATAATTTACTTTTTGAAATCAAGCAATTAGGTGAGGTAAAACACCTTATCGCACCCAATGTCTTACATTATAGTTATATAAATGAGTGGCATGAACTATTTCCGGAAGCAGAAGTATGGCTAGCTCGTGGTGTTCAAAAGCGTGCCAGAAAATCGGGAATGAATTTAGATTATGGTCATGAACTAGAGAAAGCCAATTGGAACGAAGAAATTCTTTTTATGACATTTGAGGGAAGTTTTTATGTGAAAGAGGTTGTTTTTTTCCATACTGAAAGTTCAACTTTGATTTTAACGGATCTTATTGAAAATATAGAAGCTGAGAATTTATCGCTTTTTGAAAAGCTACTTTTTAAAATAGGTGATAATCACTATCCAAATGGTAAAACACCAAGAGATTTAAGACTAAGTTTCTTATTTGGTAAAAAACAAGCTTTGAGGAGCTATCACAAAATAAAGAAATGGGAACCTAAGAATATTATTATTTCTCATGGACCGTGTATCATTGGACAAGCAAAAGAGATGTTAAAGCAATCGTTCTTCTGGCTAGAAAAATAGGGTTATGTGGTTAAGGGAACTTGTCGAAAGACAAATACGAATACTTCGACCTCTGTATTTAAAAGTTTCATTCATTCGCCGCACGCAAAATAACACCCCACAAGCTACAACTTGTGGGGCATTTTCTTTTATTGGTTCTTCACCTACAAAATAACATCTGTTTTTTCAACTTTGTAGAGGGCTATTCCCATGATTAGGGTCAAGACAAGAAGAATTAAAATAGCAGGGGTCCAAGAGTTAAAGAGTTGTTTGCTTGAACCAAACAAAACTGGTCCAAGGGCCGCAAAGATATAGCCTCCGGTTTGGGCTAAACCTGATAGTTGGGCTGTTTTTTCATGGGTGCTAGCCTTCATTGAAAAGGCAACCATCATGTAAGGGAATAGGACACTAGCAGAACTTCCGATTAAGAGGTTAAGGACCAACCAATACACAAAGCTGTCTGTATTGACTAGGAGCATGGCAACTCCGACGAATCCTGCTAGGACGGTAATCACTAGCATCAAATGGCGGTTACGATCAGCAAGTTTAGTGATTAGGCTAGGAACGATCATAGAGAATGGAATACTTGTCAGTGTGAAAACGGAAGCTAGAATTCCGGCATTGGCTTCGCCGGCACCAGCTTGAGTGGCCATGGTTGGAAGCCAAGTGATAGTGGTATAGAAGAAGAGTGACTGTAATCCACCGAAAATCATGATGGCCCAGACTTTGCCACTCTTATACCAACTGCCTGAATTTTCGTTAGTAGAAGTATCTTGTTCTAAATAATGATTGTGACGGACATTAGGAAGCCAAACCACAAGAGCCAAGGCACAGACTGCTGTCAATACCCAGACCAAGCCTTGCCATGAGGTTGCTTTAGTGATTGGAACGGCTACCGATGAAGCCACGGCTGTGGACAAGCCCATGGCTGTAATATAGAGTGTAGTTAAGAATCCTAACTGATTTGGTTCATTAGCCTGAATTAGGCTTGGGAGAAGGACGTTGATAAAGGCAATCCCAGCTCCGACTAAAAGCGTTCCCACATAAAGAAGAGGGAGATTGACGGTACGCAGAGCCGAACCAATAGTCATCACAATTAAAACACCGAGGAAGAGTCTTTCGATACCAAAGCGTTTGGCCCAGCTGGCCGCAAAAGGCGAGAATATTGCAAAGGTCAAGAGAGGCAGACTTGTCAAGAGACCGAGGGAACTGACCTCAATACCTAGACCAGAAGCAATGTCTGATAAGACAGTGGATAAGGTTGTGAACGGAGCCCGCAAAACGATTCCTAGAAGAAGGATTCCAGGGATTAGAAAATGTGAATGTTTCTGTTTCATAAAGCATCTCCATGTTTAATAAGGGTATTTAAATTGATAAGAATATGACACTAATGCGTCACTTTCATCTTACCATAAATGATGGGGGTAATGAAAGCGATTACACTACATTGTCGCAAAGAAAAAGAGAGAATCTTTAGTTATAAAATTTTATTCTACTGATTATCTAATAACATCATTTTATTTTAAAAAGGCTGAACATCTAGTCCAACCTCTTTTCGATATTTTTTTAAATTTCATACCCCATGAGGAGTCCACCTTCTTCGGCATAAAAACTACAAAGTCCAGAAGTAGGAAGGACTTCGATGCTTGCTTGGGCAAATTTTTCACGAACCAATGCAGAGAATTGCTCGATAAATTTGTCATTGTTGCGGTGGGCAATCGTAATATGTCCACCTGTATAACCAGCCTTGATCAGTTCATCAAAGGCAGCTTTGATAGCTTTCTTTTGGCCACGAGCTTTTTGAAGCAACTCTAGGGTACCAGTCTTACTAGCTTCACCGACCATACGGATATTGAGGAGTCCAACAACGGTGCCAACCAGTTTACTTAGACGACCATTCTTCACCAAATTATCAACTTTGGCTAAAACAAAGAGCAACTTAGTTTTGGCTTGGTAAGCTGTGATGGCATCAAGGACTTGGTCGAACTCAAGGCCTTCAGCAACTAAGTGATTGAGTTTACGAACGAGAAGGTCGACCTCGCCACCAGCTGATAGACTATCAATCACGTGAATCTTGGTATCAGGATGCTCTTCCAGATAAATTTTCTTAGCAATTTCAGCACTATTGTAGCTACCAGAAAGGGTTCCAGTGATTGTCACGACAACTATATTGTCCGCTCCTTCAAAGGACTTCATATAGTCATCAGGACTTGGACAAGCAGATTTGGAAGCAGTTGTAGTCGCATACATCTCCTCCATCATTTGATCAATATTGAGTTGGGCATCATCCCTGTAAATGGTTTCGCCCACTTGGATAGTCAAAGGAACACTGACAAACTCCGTATCTGGTGCCAGATTGTCTAAAGAACGGTAGTCACAGCCTGAATCCGCAATAATTTTCCATTTCATAGGTTTATACCTCATATCTGCATAATGTACATTGACAAGTGTTTTGTCTTCTTTTACAATTTTATCATGAAGTGCATTGCTATCATAGTAGATCTCATCAGGTGTGACAGATAGAAAGTGAATGTTATGGCAGAAAGAAAAATCTCAGAGAAATCCTTGGAAAATCTCAAACGATTTAACCAAGAAAATAAAGCAATTACACGAGAATCCATCGAAATTTCTCTCCTGCAATTGTTGGAGAAAAAAGACTTTAAAAAGATTACCATATCGGAACTGGTTGAGCGTGCGGGTGTATCTCGTGCTGCCTTTTATCGCAATTATGGTTCTAAGGAAGAGATTTTAAAATCTATTTTTGAGTCTTGCATTACAAAGATTACTAAGTCCTTGGACAGCTATAATCTCAAGACGGATCTTTACCAAGTCTGGGTTTATCTCCTTAAGGAAGTCAAAGAAGAAGCCAAAATCATCAGTCTTGCCATTGATTATAATTTTGAGCAGGTATTGACCAAGGCAGTTTATGATTTTTTGGAAAAACGAAATGGTAGCTCATCAAATGGTGCCGGTAGCTACCTCAATTCCTTTTGGAGCTCAGCTATTGTCTCAGTGATTTCCAAATGGGTCAAGGATGGCATGAAGACCCCAGCTGAAAAGATTGCCAAACTTGGTCTCCCGCTTTTTCCACAAAAGAAGAAATAATCCCCTTGCTACTACAACTAATTGGAGGTTCAGTATGCCAATATATGAATTTTGTGCAGAGAATGTGACTTACTTAGAAAAAGCTTTTCAAGCCGGTGCTCAACGCGTGGAGTTGTGTGATAATCTGGCTGTTGGAGGCACGACACCTTCTTATGGTGTCATAAAGGCGGCTGTTGGGTTGGCCAAGGATTATCAGGCTAAGGTGATTGTGATGATTCGTCCACGAGGGGGCGACTTTGTCTATAGCCAGCAGGAATTAGCTATCATGCTAGAAGATATCAAGTGTGCGCGTGAATTGGGTGTTGACGGCTTTGCACTAGGTGCTTTGACTTCAGAAAACCAACTCGATACAGAAGCTCTAAAGACCTTGTTAGATGCTAGTCGAGACCTAGAGGTCACCATGCATATGGCCTTTGACCAAATCCCTAAAGCAGCTCAGTCTAGTGCTATTCAGTGGCTTAAGGACCACGGTGTGACGCGTCTTCTCACCCGTGCTGGAACTCCTGAGACTGCTCTAGACTTACGCTTGAAACGTTATGCAGAATTGGTTCAGCTAGCAGACGGTCAGTTGGATATTTTAGCAGGAGGTGGTATCTCCGTGGCTAATCGTGACCAATTTCTTGCCATACTTGGTCTTGAGCAAGTTCATGGAACACGTGTCGTCTTTTAGATTTACAATGGAACCAGCTTCTTGGCCCGGTTCCTTTTGATTTTTGTGCAATGGGAGGCACTTTGCTTTTCTAGTCATTCTTTGATAAGCTATTACTATAGCATTAAAAAAATTGGGGGATGTATGTTAGATAATTTGTTAAAAAAGAACCCTGTCTTGGGTGTCATTCTTTATCCGTTATTAGGGTTAGGAGCTATTTGGCTTGGTCACTATTACTCACAGAGCCTTTCGCTATTGGAAAAAACGGGTGGTCAGATCAAGGTTAATACTTTTGTTTACATTGCCTATCAATTAGGTGGGACCAAACTCGTCATGGGGTTCTTTATTCTTTTAGCGCTTTTCTTTTTCTATCTGGGCTATACTTATCTTAAAAAACTTGGCAATACTCAGAAATAAGAACCAAGTTTATACACAAACTGCGGCTACTTGCTTGCAGTTTTTTTCGTTCCTAACGGCTACCCTGAGGCACTCATTGAGTTTCAATGACATTTTTACACTGCAAAAAGTATTCTGAGAATAAGTAGATGTCAAAATCTGGTATAATGAAGCCAAGGAGGCGCCTATGAAACATCTAAAAAAACAGACGCTAATTCTTTTATCTATCTCTAGCTTGCTACTTATCGGTTTAGCAGTTTTTGCACATCTCCACAAAAAAGAGGAGCAAGCAAATTACTCCAATCTTAATAGTAAGGCTAGTATTAGTGAGGTGCGAGCCATACTCTCAAAACATTTGAACGAGGAGAGTGTGGATAACTTTATCAATCTCGTCACGGATTACAATGACACCGTGGGTTCTGTAGGTCTTTCTGGGAGTTTTGCGCCATTTACCAAAACAGACTATGATGTGGAAAAAATCAGTAGCCTGTGGACAGCCAAGCATGGTGACTTTATCGGTACCAACTGCCGTATCAACACCTACACGCTACTGAAAGGCAAAATCAAGATTCCAAAAGTCAAAAGTGATAGTGAGCTCCTTTTCCAAGATAAGGATGCGATTGACAAGGGCAAGCTCTTTGATGCCAAGGATCAGGAAAATTTTGAGATTCTTTTTTCAAGGGTCAAGACTGAAGCCACCCAAGATGTCAAGATTCATGCCAAGCATATGGAGGATTACTACAAGCAGTTTACCTTTGATGACAAGGCACGCATGCTGTCGGTTGTTGTTCACGATAATCTGGATGGAGATTCCCTTTTTGTCGGTCACGTCGGAGTCTTGGTACCTACGACAGATGGTTACTTATTTGTTGAAAAATTGACCTTCGAAGAGCCCTACCAAGCTATAAAATTTGCTAGTAAGAAAGATTGCTACAAGTATCTCACAACCAAGTACAAGGACTATACTGGACCAGGTCTAGCCAAACCCTTTATCATGGACAATGACAAATGGGTGGATATGGACTAGCTTAACGTGAGAAGAAGGTTTTTTATAGGCAAGAAAAGGAAGCAAGATATGAAAAGAAAACGAGCCTTGTTGCTTTATCTGGCGGGGACCCTTGGACAGATCTTACTGGTCAGTCTCCTAGTTTGGCTGCTAAGAGCAGGAGGAGTTAGGGTTGATTATGGAACTCCAATTGGCCTTTTTACCCTTATCTTAGGTGGATTGTCATCAGCTATTTGGGGAGGCTATGTTAGCATCCGCTATCATCACTCCAGTTTTAAACAACTTGTCAGAGATTTTTTCCAAGTCAAACAGCCTCTTAGTAACTATTTCTTAGTCCTCATTTTTCTAGGTTTGGATTTTTTACCATTAGTCTTGAGTGGAGGGATGATTTTCCAAGTTTGGTATCTCCCCATTATGTTATTTTGTAAAGCCCTTGTCTTTGGTGGTATCGAAGAAATCGGTTGGCGCTATTTTTTCCAGTCTGCCTTACAAGAAAAGTTGACCTATCTAGTGTCCACACTTTGTACCTTTGTAGCCTGGTCACTATGGCATTTGCTCTATTTTTACATTGATGGGTCTATGTCCACGATTCATTTATTGCCATTTTTGCTAGGTTTATTAAGCAACTGTTTTATCTTATCCGCCATTTATACAAACACCAGAAGCCTTTGGCTTTGTGTGATGACACATGCGCTTATCAATGCTTTATCGCAACTGTCATCAGCGGAGAGCCTTTGGTTGTCCCTTGTGATTAAGGTGTTGATAATTCTTCTTGCCATGAAAATTGCTAGTAGCAGTATGGAGAAGGTTAAATCCTAAGAGCAGTTATGTGACTGCTCTTGTTTTCCACTCAAATGACCTTGCCCATCTTTTTGAGGCATGTTATACTAGAAGAGTATTGTCAAAATTTTCTGACATTACAGGTGGAAAGGAGGTGCTAATGCCTTTTAAAAAAACAAAACACCTTGTTTTTTCCCGCTACCTAAGCCTGCTCTGTTTGCTTCTACTTTTACTAGTAGCGTCAGTTTTTGTAGCAGTGTCTTTAGGGGCGGTCACTATAGATATAGGTGATACCTATGGTGTCATCTTCAGTAAATTGGGGCTTCCGATGGCCAGTCATAGCATAGCCAAGCCACTTGAAGCTATTATCTGGAATATGCGAGTTCCTAGGGTTCTCCTAGGGTTAATAGTTGGTGCAGGCCTTTCCATGTCTGGTAGTGTCATGCAGTCAACCGTTAATAATCCGATTGCCGAACCCTATATCCTGGGAATCTCGGCAGGGGCAACTTTTGGAGCAACCTTGGCCATCATTTTAGGCCTTAAGGCTGTGGTAGGCTTGGGTGCCTTTGTGGGGGCTATCCTAGCGACGGTTCTTGTCTTAATCATTGCCTCTATGCAGGGGAGAGTGACCACATCTGGCCTGATTTTATCTGGA
This sequence comes from Streptococcus sp. 23.2, assembly GCF_016648665.1. Classification (NCBI taxonomy): domain Bacteria; kingdom Bacillati; phylum Bacillota; class Bacilli; order Lactobacillales; family Streptococcaceae; genus Streptococcus; species Streptococcus sp. 23.2. The sequence continues at coordinate 6,142 of NZ_JACLQJ010000002.1, read as the reverse complement.
ACAGTTGTTAATGCCCTCTTTATTGCCTTTGCCAATTTTATAATCTCTATTGGAGCGACAGCAGACAGTGTCATGACCATTAAGTTTTGGACCATGGGTTCATTGACAGGAACATCTTGGTCAGATTTGACGCTTCCAGCAGTAGTGGTTGGTTTGGCCTTTCTCTTTTTCTCAACTCAGTATCGTGTCTTCAATGCCATGATGATGGGAGATGAGGCAGCTTTGACTTTAGGGATTCCACTTAAACTCTACTGGTATCTTTACATTGCCATTGTTGCGGTCATAACGGCTGTCTTGGTTGCTAGCTGTGGGATTATCGGCTTTGTCGGCTTGATTACCCCTCATATTGCTAGAAGTTTAGTCGGGACTAACTATCGTAAGCTTTTTCCAGTGGCGACGCTCTTAGGCTCCTTGTTTGTGGTTTGGGCAGATGTCTTGGCTAGAATCCTCGTCAAAAATGCAGAGCTACCTATCGGTATCTTTACAGCCTTAGTTGGCGCACCTTTCTTTGTTTATATTGTGACTAGAAATCGTAGGAAGGTGGTTTAGTCTTATGGATGTAAAGTGTAAGGATATTCATTATTCGATTGGAGAGAAAAAAATCCTAAACGGTGTCTCTCTAGAGGTTAAAGGTGGGCAATTCCAGACTATACTGGGACCAAATGGGAGTGGGAAATCAACCTTGCTTAAAACCATTTACCGCCAGTTGAAACCAGATAGCGGTCAGATTTTTCTTGATGGAAAATCCCTAGATCTGGTAAGCCTCAAGGAAACAGCAAAAGAAATGGCCGTTGTGACACAGTTTAACACCCTTCAGTTTGATTGTACGGTGGAAGAAATTGTCATGCTTGGCCGAACGCCTCATCTTTCCTTTCTGCAAAAAGAATCGGAGCGAGATTACGTCCTCGTTCAGGATGCCCTAGACAAGGTTGGCATGTCTGAAAAGAAGGCCCGCTATTATTCGTCCTTATCAGGTGGCGAAAAACAAAGAGTCATCCTGGCGCGTGCCTTGGCTCAGGAACCTAAACTCCTTTTATTGGATGAGCCTACTAATCATTTGGACATTAAGTATCAGTTGGAGATGTTGGCCCTGGTCAAGGAACTCGGCATTAATGTTCTGGCAGTTCTCCACGATATTCAATTGGCCTGTCGTTTTTCAGATTATATCTACTTAATGAAAGGGGGTGAGATTGTTGCCCAAGGTGTCCCAAGGGATGCCGTAACCCCACAATCCTTGCAGGCGGTTTATGATGTTCAGAGTCGTATTACTTGGACAGATGACCAGCAGGCAATGATTCAGTATTTATAAGCCTAGGAAAGGAAGGCCTTATGAACAAGAAAACATTTCGTATCGCATTAATCGCTGCAGCAGTCCTCACATTGACAGCATGCAGTTCTACATATAAAAACAGCACATCATCGTCATCAGCAGCAAAAGAAACGGTGAAAAAGACTAACTCAGAAACCCAGTATCCTTTGACTGTCAAAACTTATGACGATAAAGGAACTGAGCTAGATCAAGTCTTCAAAAAGGCACCAGAAAAGGTTATCACCAATAACCTTTCATCAACTGAAATCTTGATTGAGCTTGGTTTGAAAGACAAAATTGTCGGTATGCTTAACCCCGACAATGAAGTAACCGATAAATATAAGGATGACATTGCTTCAATCCCACATATCGGTGATAAGAAAACAATTTCTCAAGAAGCCATCTTGGCTTACGGACCAGATGCTCTTATTGGTCGTAATATGATGTTCTCAGACAAGTCAATGGGAACCATCAGCACATGGAACAGCAACGACATTCCTGTTTATACCCAAAAAGCTTCTGTCTCAACAACCAAACAAGATTTGAATAATATCATCGAAGATGTTAAAAATATTGGTGACATTTTCAACGTCCAAGACAAGGCAGACAAGTATGCGGGACAACTTCAAAAGCGTATCGACGCTGTTAAAAAGAAAAACAAGTCTTCTGACAAAGACTTGAAGAAGGCTCTTATCATGTGTGCCTACAACGATGAGACCTTTGGAACTTACAAATCTGCCCTTCAAGAAAGCATGCTCAATCAGCTTGGTTATACCAATGTTGCGACAGGAACATCAGATTTGACTCTGGAAAATCTCGTGTCAATGGAACCAGAATTGATTATCTATGTAACCAGTGACCGTAATAAGGCCATGGACAAGGAAGCAACAGACAAGATGGAAAAGAACGCTGTTCTTGAAAATGTTCCAGCCGTTAAAAACAAGAAAATCATGACTATTTCTTATGATGAGCTTATGGATTACGGTCCATCTGTGATTGATTCTCTTGAAAAGGTTAATGACTTTGTTAATAAATAAAGACTTTGTCTGCCATGACATTCAGGTTACGGTTGCCCTTCCTGAGTCTTATGATTTCAAGAAGGCTTATCCAGTTGTTTTTTTGAACGATGGGCAGCTTGAGTATCTGGGAAAAATCGCAGATTCTGTTATCCTGGTTGGGCTTGAACCTCAGAATCGCTTGGATGATTTTACGCCTTGGCAGGCTCAGGCTCTGAGACCTGGAAGCCCTGATTTTGGCGGTAAGCTAGCCAGCTATCATGACCATCTATTTGGCCATATTTTCAAAAGCATCGCACAAGAGTTTCGACTGGATGAAAGTCGCATGGCTTACGGAGGCTATTCGCTGGGTGGTTTGGCTGCTATTTCCAGTCTTTATAGCAGTGATAAGATGCCTTTGATCTTCTCCATTTGTGGATCCTTCTGGTATCCAAATTTTGTAGCTTACTGCAAAGCCCACCAGCCCATCAATAAGTCTTGCTCGGTCTATTTACGTAACGGTTTGACCGAGGGGGCTAATCATAAGAATAGATTGGCCAAAGCTCCTAGTTATGCCAAAGAAGTGCATGAACTTATCAAAAAACAGAGCGTGTCTACTTATTCAGCATTTGACCCCTACGGACATCATGACCATCTCCAAAAAAGATATGACGCTTTTTCGGATTGGTTGATTGAGCAGTGGAAGCTTTAGTTTTAACATGGTGTAAGAAAGAGCACTAGACAGACTAAAAAAGTAGTGAAGAAAATTCCGACGATGGAATCTCTTCACTACTTTTTGTTATGCTCGAAAACTACCATCACAGTTGATGCTTCCGAAAAGTTTTTAGACATGAATCAAAAGACGCCTTAACTCTGTATATTAAAGGTAATTTATTTACCTTTGACTTATATCCTAACTTCAAAAAGGACAGGACTATTATTGTTGCTGATGCAGTAACTTATATAATTTAAAACTTTTTTGTTGGAGAAGTAGAAGGGAAAAAACTATACTTTGGTGCCTGAGAATACTTCGATATGGTTCCCTAGTATTTTTATATCTACTGGAAGATTATCCGATTTGTCTCCATCAACATCTGACTCTAACTCAACCTCTGAAGAAATCCTAATATTACGCGCTTTGATATATTCGATATTATCGTTACCTACTAGATCCCCTTTTAACAAATCTGGGATAGTCGATAATTTAGAAATGATGGATGCATCTTTTAAAATCAAGATATTTCCATATCCATCTGTATTTTCATCAAATAGTTTTTTGTCTGCATAGTAATTAGATAGAAGAACTAAGACCTGACTAGCTTCACCTTCATAATTGCCATTTTCGCTTTCAATACGAACATTAAATACATCGTCTTCTACAACGGACTTCATCGTATTGATTGCATATGCAAAGATACCGTACTTTGTTTTATCTTCAATATCAACGTTATGAATAGCTTCTGGTAAAGATCCAACACTAAAAATATAGCCAAAATAATTTTGATTAGCTTTTCCAACATCAATGGTTTTAGTAAAATTGAAGTCAAGTTCTTCAATCGCTTGATCAATACTTTGGTTGATTTCTAATAGCTTAGTGATTAAATTACCAGTTCCACCAGGAATAATCCCAAGTTTTGGGATGTGATTTTTTTCAGCAATCCCTGAAATAACCTCATTTACAGTACCGTCTCCACCAAAAACAATTACTGCATCATATTTTTCTTTAGAGGCTTTTTCAGCAAATTGAGTTGCATCTTTGGCTTTTTGCGTAATCTTAGTTTCAACATAATCAAAATACTCTTTAGCCTTATTCTCCAAGATCTCTTTATAATCTAATGCTGTTTCTCCTCCAGAAGTTGGATTAATAATTATCATTACTTTTTTCATTGCTATTTTCTCCTATGGACTACTAGTGACAATACTTTTCAACGGTTTCTTATGCTTATCAAATTAATATCTCACATTACTTGTTGTTATTTGGGGATTCTTTTTACTTATCCTTTTCTATTTGTTGAAGATCATCATCGTTTTTATATTGAATGATGTAGTCGACTAATTCTTTTTCAGTTAATCTATCATTTGTTAATTGTGAAACCTGAATCGAGATATTTTTCAAACCATATTCATTTTGTTTGTTAATGATACCTTGTAACTCAGCTTCTGAAAGATATTTACCTGAAATGGTTAGCTTTAGTGTATTATTTTCTTTACTATATTTCTTTTTCAAAATAGTATGGTTTTCAAATTGATCAGATAGATAATTATTGATAGACTCATTGATTAGCGTATCTCTAACTAAGGTAGTTGCAGAAGCTAAACTTGGAATAATAAGAACAAGCGAGACTAGAATTAATATTTTTCGCATTTTAGAGGCTTCACGATTATGTTTAACATAAGGATTATTAACCATCATCACATTAGTGCCAATATATGTAGCAATCATAATAAAACTGCAGTTAATGGAGAACAAATATGACGCCCCTATCATATACTCAAGATTTCCTGTGGCAATAGAATACCCCACGGTACAAACGGGTGGCATAAGAGCAGTTGCAATGGCGACACCAGGAACAATGTTATTAGCTTCTTTCTTTCGTGCTCCAATAATGCCGGCTAATCCACCGACGAATGCTATTACAACGTCCCAAATTGTGGGCGAAGTTCTAGCAATAATTTCCGTACTTGCGTAAGAAATGGGCGAAAGTAAAAAATAAAGTGTAGAGGCTAAAAGGCTTACTGCAACTTGAATAAAAAGAACTTTAAACGATTTTTTGAGAAGTTTTGTATCTAATATTGCTAACGCAAAACCTACTCCAAGGATAGGTGTCATCAATGGAGAAATCAACATTGCCCCTATGATTGTTGGAATAGAATTCATATTCAAACCAATAGATGCAATCAATATCGCACACAATAAAGTGGTTAAGTCACTTTTTGATAAATCTAAATCCTCATAGATTTTGTCCCTAAATTCTATTAGAGAATAAAGTTTACCATCCTTCAAAACTTTTTCCATAACAGTACTCCCTCTTTGTTACTATAGTCAACTTTTGAAGAAGTTAATCGGTATCGTTTGATCTCTTTTGTAAGGAAAGGATTTCCTGAAGAAATAACTTTTTAGCTTCGTCCTCTGATGATGTTTCTAAATCGTCAATCATTATTTTTGCAACTTCTTTACGAGAGCTTGTTCCATATTCTTCTTTCAATTCATAATCAATTCTCTCCTCAAAATTGGTATAAGGATATTGACCAAGTAGTACATTTATACGTTGATCAAATTCATAATCAATCCACCACTTCTCAAACAATTCTTTGAAAGCTTGCAAATCTATTTCAGAATCCAATAGGGTTAATGCATCCATAAAACCTGTTTTATATCCATTAATTTCTGAGCATAAACCAACGACCTCATCCTTATTAATTTTGGCCAATTCCTGACGCATTTCAAGCAAATCCTTGTCTGCAAAGAGTCCTTCAAAGCCCTCAAGTTGTTTACTAAATTCGTCTAATTTAGTGTAATCCTGACGATTCAATGTTTCTCTAATATCCATAATTATCTCCTTTTTGAATTTTAAACTCCTACTGAAAATAACACAGTATCCTGTGTATGATTTAGGTTTTTTATTGGATGATACTTCATAAAGAAAAAGTGTGTAAGGGTTTACATATTTCAATTATACATTTTATTTCCACTTTCGTCACTCTCACTTCTTAGGGAGTTTTTTTAACGTTTTAATTGGCTAAAAATCTTATGGTCATACCAACATAATCAAATGTTTTATTGATGAATCATTCAATTATCAGAATGGTCTGATAATAATAACTATAAATGTAGAGT